>JAPLOD010000953.1 GCA_026692735.1 Planctomycetota bacterium
TGCCCCTTGCGGATCATCCAGCCTTCTCCGGCGTGGCACGTGTACTGGCCCCGCTCGCACATGACGTACCCCCAATGCCCGCCCTCCATGTAGATGCCTTCGTCAATGTCCTTCAGCAACTGCTCGAGCGTGAGCGTGCCCGGGACAAAGTACGTGTTGCTCATCCGTACCACCGGCAGGCACTGCGCGTTCATCGCACGGGCGCTGCCGTTGGGCTTCACGCCGAAGCGCGCCGCCGTCTCCAGCGAGTGCATGTACCCTTTGAGCACGCCGTTCTCGATGATGGTCCGCTTCGCTGCCGGCGTGCCTTCGGAATCGTAGCGGTAGGAACCGTTCAGCCCTGGTATCGTCGCGTCGTCAATGATGGTGACGTGCCGCGATGCGATCTGCGTCCCCACCTTGCCCGCGATGATGGACTCCCCCGAGAAGACCAGATCGGCCTCCGCGTTGTGGCCGAGCGCCTCATGGACCAGGAGGCCCGCGATGGACGGGTGGACCACGATGGGGAACCTGCCCGAGGGCGCTCGCCGGGCACTCAGCAGCGCGACCGCCCGCCGCGCGGCCTTCTCGGTGAACTCCTGCGGCGTGACCTTGTCGAGCAGTTCCACGCCGGCCAGCTCCGAGAAATGCTCATGCGCCATCTGCCGGACGTCGCCCTCCGCCGCGGTCAGCGCCGACCCCAGCGACGTGCGAACCACCTCCTGCTCGACGTAGGTCCCCGCGGTATTGCAGACCGTCTCGCGCGTCCACGAATCGTTATAGCCGACAATGGTGTTGCACAGCTTGCCGCCGGCGCAGTCAACCCCCGCCTTCTCGTACGCCAGCACCCGCCCCATCTTCTCCTGAAGGGACATGGATTGCGGAGCCTTCGCCACCGTGGCCCGCACCGTGTCAACCGTCGGGGCAACCTCGGCGACCACGCCGGGATCGGCGAGCTTGACCGCGGACGCCGCGGCCATGCCCAGCGCCGCATCCAGGCAGCGGTCGAGAGAGGCCCGGTCGGTGACATCGCTGGATGCGAAGCCCCAGGCGCCGTTCACAAGTACGCGCAAGCCCACGCCAACGCTCTTGCCCTGGCTGACCTTATCCGCTTTCCCGTCCTCGACGGTGATGGACGTCCCGTCCGTCTCGAACAGCCGCACGTCCATGAACTGCACGCCGCGGCGTTTGGCCTTGTCCCGGATGCGTTCCAGCGCGTCCCTCATGCGTGTCCCTTCCCTTGGCGGGACGGACCCGCCGTGTATCGTCACGACCGGAGGTTGGCGCTGCCGGTTCTTGTGCGTCGAGGCCGCGGTCTTCGGGCGTTTCGTGGGCGGCTTGCCGCGGGTTCTGCTTCTCGTACCCACCCGAGCTGCGGAACGCCTCGTGGGCATGGCAGAATCCTCCTATGAGTGGTGAGCCGCGCAGGCCTTGCGCGCCACCGCGGCTCAGGTGCTGTGTTGGATCGCGACCCAGCGGCATCCTCCATCAGGTAGCCCCTGCTTGTCAACTGTTTTCCAGGCAAAGCGACTCCCGGCTCAGACTGCAATCAACCCCGGACTCCATTCCTCTTCTCGCGTTCCTGGCCCTCAGCGCACTGGCTGCGGCAAATGGCACCAGCGGCACGGCCGGTTTTGCCGGCTTTCCCCCGGCCGGCAGGTGTACCGTATAGTGGCAACAGGAATCATGGGCCGTGAGCGGAACTGACGCGCTCCTGCGTCAGGGCGCTCGCCGCCCGGGGGGCTTGAGTCATGACGGCACGGATACCATCTGCGGGGTGTGGCGGCTGCGCGTTGAGCCGGCGGCGGTTCCTGGCGGCCGGCTGCGCGGCGTGTCTTGGCGCGGTGGGGCTGCGAGGCGACGAAAGCGGGGTCTCCGCGGGGAAGGGCGGCAAGACGCGGATCCGCATCGTCTACTCGCTGCACGCGGAGAAACAGCCCGGTCCGGACTGGCCGAACGTCGGGTTCGATTTCGGCCCGGCGATGGCGCGCATCAACAAGGAGTTGGCGGACAAGTGCGAGGACTTCGAGTTCGTCACGTCCATGGCGAAGGGGCCGGAGGAGGCCAAGAAGATCGTGGACGGCGACAAGGACGCGGGTATTGACGGGTACCTCGTTTACCAGATGAACTGCTGGAACCGCGTCGTCCAGCCCCTCGCGGCGACAGGCAAGCCGGTGTTGTACGCCGATTTCCAGTACGGCGGGAGCGGCGGGTTCCTGGTCTACACGGCGGCGTTCCTCCGGGCGAAGACTCCGAACGTCGGCTTCGTGGCATCGTCGGAGATGAAAGACCTGGTCAAGGCAGTGAGGTGTTTTTCGGTGGTGAAGAAGGGCGGTTCAGCCGCCGATTTCGCCGCCGCCACGGCCAGAGTGCGGGCCGAGCGGACTCCGGACACCGGCGACCTCGACTGCAAAGAGGACGATCTGAAGCTGCTGTCCGCCGAGGAGTGCCTGCGCAGGCTGAAGGAGGCGAAGATTCTGGCGGTGCGGGGCAAGGAGACCGGCCCGGCGCAGGCCATCATGGGAATCCAGATCGAGCAGGTACCGTTCGCCGAAGTGAATGACGCCTGGAAGGCCGCGGACCAGGACGAGGCGCGCGCGATCGCGGACCGCTGGGAGAGGACCGCCAAGGATGTGACCGACGTGACTCGCGAGACTCTTGAGACATGCGCGGCGATGTACCTGGCGCAGAAGGCCGTGCTGAAGAAGCACGGAGCCAATGCCATCACGATCAACTGTCTGGGCGGTTTCTACGGCGGACACATCCACGCCTACCCGTGCCTGGGCTTCCATGAGCTGAACAATGAAGGGCTGGTGGGGGGGTGCGAATGCGACGTGCGGTCCACGGCGACGATGGTGGCGTTCACCACGCTGACGCAAGGCCGCCCCGGCTTCATCTCGGATCCCGTCATTGACACGGCCAGGCGGCAGATCATCTACGCGCACTGCGTGGCGTCGAACAAGGTGTTCGGCCCGAAGGGGAAGACGAACCCGTTCCGCATCATGACCCATTCCGAGGACCGGCAGGGCGCGGCCGTGCGTTCGCTGCTGCCGACGGGATACCTGACGACGACGCTGGAGGCCGACGGCGGCCGGAAGGAGATACTCTTCCACCAGGCCAAGGCCGTCGCGAACAGCCCGGACGATCGGGCGTGCCGGACGAAGCTGGCAGCGGTCCCTGTCGGCGACATTGAGAAGTTGTTTACGGAGTGGGACCGGTGGGGCTGGCACCGGGTCACGTTCTACGGCGATCTGAAGGAGCCGGTGAAGGCACTGGCGGACGCGCTGGGGTGGAAGGTGGTCGAAGAGGCGTGAGGCGCTCGCCGCCACGGGCGGGACGCCCGTGGTACCACGAACGTCCCGTTCGTGGCATGGGCATCCTGCCCATGTCCACGGCCTGGAAGGCCGTGGCACCTGCGGGCTATTTCGACCACTGGATGCCCGGGGTGTCCAGAGTCAGGGCCTGGTCGGCAAAAGAGAACCGCGTGCCGCCCAGCATGCCCAGCCTGGTCACCGCGCCCTTCGCGTCCAGCCGGGCGATCGAGATCAACGCGTCGGTCTTGCCGCCATCGAACGCGCTCGGCTCAGCAGGCCGTCCGCCTTTCTGCGGATCGTAGCGCACGATGATCAGGTCCGCTGAGCCGTCGTCGCGGCCGATGCGCAGGCCGTAGGCCGGGACCGGGCCGGTGACGGCCAGTTTCCCGACGGACTTCACGACGTCGCGGTCCTTATAGGGATTCACCACGGCGGCGAAGACAGTCTCTTTGCCCTGGCGCCGGACGACGACCTGGTGCCGTTGGTCCACGTTCTGGCCGATGTGAATAGCGGTCTGCGGCTCGCCCAGCACAGTGACCTGCACGCGGTTTGCCGGATGCCCGGTCTTCGCGTCGTCCTCGGCCGCGTCCGGGTTGGGCGGTGCGGCGTCACGACGCCAGACGCCCGACCAGTCCTTGTCGGTTGTGAGCGGCTCGCGAACCAGGATGTGTTTGTAGCCACGGCAGGTCGGCAAGCCGAGGGGTTTGAGCCTGGTTGCGTCCACGCCCTGCATGGCGTCGAGCGCGCCTCGGAAACAGAGCGGGTAGTCGTAGGTGCGGCTGGCATTGCTCCAGGCCCGGTACACGTCCGCGACGTAGCCGGGCATCTGCACCACCGTGCGGTCGAGGCCGACGCCGGCGTAGGCGCCGGTCGAGACGCCGCGCATGACCTTCACGTTCCCGGCATCGTAGAATACGAGCAGTTTGCCGGCGGTCGGCGCCTGCTCGTGCAAGTCCACGGAGACGGTCCAGTGCGCGATGGTCGGGCGAGTCCATTCGGCGTGCCGGTTGTCTTCATAGCGGTACACCTGCGGTTCGCCGGCCAGTTCATCGCCGTCGGCAAACAGGATCAGGTTGAGTTTGTCGGGATGGCCATGGCCGCCGCCGTGGGGGCCGTAGTCCATCAGCAGGAAGGTCTGTCTGCCTGCGTCGCCGCCGCGCAGGATGGCGTACCCAAGCGTGTCGAAGATGACACTGCCCATGGACGCGATCTCGCCCGCCGGCAGCGGCTGGTAGATGACGGTCGGGAAGTAACAGCCTTCGGACTGGAACACTTGCCGTTCGGCGGCGTTCACGATGCCGCCGTAGTTGCGGTCCTGGTAGCGCAGCCAGGCGAAGTCGTAGGCCATCGCGGTCCAATCGGAGGCGACCTGCACCCGGCCGGAGTCGTGGATGCCGGGCGCCGTGCCGTCCGGGTAGGCGTATTTCAGCGGCGAGTCCCAGAGGTTCTTCACGCGGCATTGCTGGTAGGCGTAGAGGTCGTAGCCGCGCCGGGCGAGCGGCTCCAGGCAGGCGACCAGGGCCTGGCGCGCAAAGAGCTGGTAGCCGATGGCGCCCTCTTTCCACATCCCATCCTCGCCGATGCCGCGGGCGATCATGAATTTCGTGCTGGCCGCGCCGACGTCAATCCAGTCCTGGTCCTTGAGGACAATGCCGGCCTGGATGAAGGCGGCGTTGTAGAAGTTGACCCAGTTGCCGACCGGGCCTTTTGTAGCCTCCGGGTCGGCCGTGCGCCAGTTAGCGTTGGCCTTCTGGCGCGCGCTGACTTCTTCTGCCGCCGAGCGCTTGCCGTTGATGAACGTGACGGCGCACCGAAAGAGGTCGTTCTCGATCAGCCGGCGGTCGTCGTCGGTCATGCACTTGGCGTGGTAGACCATGTCGTAGGCCTGGATCAGCGGCAGCAGCCACATGGCTTCGCTGAGGCGCTGGGCCATGACCTTGCTGGTGTCGCTGTCGTGGACGCCCTTGTGCTCCTTGTAGTCGTTGGGGTACAGCTTGGCATAGCCCACCAGGATCTCACGCGCCTTCTCTGCATAACGTTCGTTGTCGGTGAGCTGGTAGGCCCATCCCAGCCAGCCCGCCATCTTGCTCAGCATGCTGTGAGCCTTGGCCTGGGCGTCCGAGCGATCCCGCATCTGGGCGGGAACGTTGGGGTCCGGGTGCTCGATCTTCTTGTCCAGCCACTCGTCGCAGGCCTTGGTGAGCTTCTCCAGCATCGGCTTGGCGCGTTCGTTGGCCGCGAGATGGCGGCGCATCGTGACGATATCGTCCCGCGTCAGGTAGATGCCGGGGTGTTCTCCCAGCGGGATGGGCGGCGGCAGAGTCACCTTGACGGCCGAGTAGTCGCTCTTCGGCGAGCCGCCCTGCGCGTAGACGGGCGCGTCGGGGTTGTCGTTGGGCACTTGCAGGTACGGAGCCAGATCCGCGCTGGTGATGACCTCGATCTCGCCGATGCCGCCCCAACTGACAGGCTTGCCGGTCTGGGGATTCGGGCCGCCCGGATGGGAGGAGAGCACCTTGACCTCCAGCCAGTCGAGGTCTTTGCCGATCTTGAGCGCCTGCCGCGGCTTGTCGCGCCGGTCCTTCGGGACGATCTTCTCGAGGGTCTGCTTGATGACCGTGCCATCAGGCAGCCGCAGCTCGATGTCCTTGGGCGATTCTTCGGTGGCGTAGTCCGAGCAGATGAAGTTCACCTCCGTGACCGGCAGCTTGTCCACCAGTTCGATGCGAAAGGCATACGGCACGCCCCAGACGACGCACCGTGTGTGCACGTCCCCGTCCGTGCTGTCATCGGGCTGGTTCCGCTTGTCTTGCCCCGTGTCGGGGCCGAGAAGCTGCAGCGAGACCCGCCCTCCCTTGTCTGTCCGCGCGGCATTGTGAGCCTGGATTTCCTGTTCCGCGGCCTGCGGACTCTTGGGCTTCGGTTCGGCGCCGCTCAACGTCCCGTTTCCCGCGCTCGCAACCAGCAGTGCCGTAACCAGCCAGGCTACTCGGGAGACTCGGTACGCTTTCATGGTGGTGTTCCCCCTGCGGATGGTAGGGCAGTGAATTCAAGTCGTCGTTCGTGTTCCACGACGGTGACAATTGCGTGTAGTAGCGACTCAGCGGCAGCCGTCAAGCCCGCAAACGGAATCCCTCTCGCTGGGCCTTTCAGACTGAGCCCGGCCTTAGCGTTGCCAGTGCCGGGTGTTTGAGCCTGTCGCGGAGGTAGCACCACAGCCGCTCAAGCCGCTGATCGGACAGATCAGGCTGGAAGCCGAAGTCCAGGTAGAGCTTGATGGCCGGAAGGCGTGTCACCTGGGTCACGAGGTAACAGCGCGTGTGCCACAGGGCCAGTCTGCGCAGAGCGAAGGCCAACGCCGGCCTGGCCAGGCCCTTGTGCTGGTGCGAAGGGCGCAGGGCCACCCAGTGAATGCGTCCGTAGTCCTGCCCGCGGTACGCCGGGTTGGACCAGGCGCTGATCGTCCCGACGGCGCGCTCCTTCGAGTCCACGACCAGGAAACAGCGC
>JAPLOD010000954.1 GCA_026692735.1 Planctomycetota bacterium
GCCATGATCCTCGCGATCTGTGTCTCTCTGCCGACGAACAGCTCTGCGGGCACTGGCTGGCCCGGATAGAAGGGGCTTCGTCCCTTGTTCTCAACGACCATCGTCGTCACCCCTCTCTTGGGTGTTCGTCACCAGGATACCGCCGCTGCCGTGGTCCGTCCAGAGGTTTCCCCACAGTTTCTGAGCTAGTACCATACATGGGTTACAGTCGGCAGGACCGTTGACGGGGGCCTTTCCCACTCAAGGGAGTCGTTGCCGCTGTCGTCGTCGTTGGCTCACGCCCTGCCGGCTGGGCGGCACTCGCTCAGAGCATGTGCCCATGAAGGTGCGGGGGTAAGTAAAGCGCATAGGTCTCACTTTGGTTTCGCGGCCAAGCAGAACCCAAAGGAGAACCTATGCAGCCAGACTATAAGCTCAGACAGCTCGCTCATGCAAGACTGCGGTTGCTCAAAGACGCCGAGCGGCTCGGCAATGTCAGCGAAGCCTGCCGCCGACATGGCGTCTCCCGCAAGGCCTTCTACAAGTGGAAAGCGCGCTATGACGGCACCATTGAGAGCCTCATGGATCGGTCCCGCAGGCCCCACTCGCATCCGCAGCAGCTCACGCACGAGGAGCACAAGCTCATTGATCGCGTCGCCCGCAAGCACAAGCGCAAAGGCCTGTACTGGCTGCATTGGGTCCTGCGCACCTACCACGGCTTCACCCGCAGCGTCGGCGGCCTGTACAAAGCCCTCAAGCGCCTGGGCTTCTATGCCTTCCGCAAGCCCCGCAGACGCCGCAGATACCGCCGCTACGAGCGCCCACACCCCGGCGCAAACGTCCAGATCGACGTGAAGTACCTGCCGCAGATCCGGGGCAAAAAAGAGTACCAGTTCACCGCCATTGACGAGCACTCGCGCCTGCGCCATGCCGACATCTACGAAGACCTCACGCCTCAAAATGCCGTTCGCTTCCTGCGCGACGCCCTGGACTTCTTCCAGCGCCACCAAATCCGCGTGCTCCAAGTCCAGACCGATCATGGCGTCGAGTTCACCTATGCGATGTTCCCACACGTCACCGTCGAGCACCCCTTCGAGCGTGAGCTGCGCAAAGAGAGCATCGCCCGCAAGCTCACGCCCATCGGCAAGCCCCACCTCCAGGGAAAAGTCGAACGCTCCCACCGCATTGACGAAGACGAGTTCCACGCCATCCGCTTCTTCCGCACAAGCCACGCCCGCAAGCGCGCCTTCAAAGCCCACATCACCCACTACAACCACCAACGCCCCCACGGAAGCCTGAACTGGAGGTCGCCCGTACAGCACCTACGAGCTTGGCAAGACAACCAATGTGTTACCTATGCTTGACAACGGTACAGCCAACCTTGGCGTCCTGCAGGTGCAGCCGCTGGTTCGCGGTGGGACAGGCGGCGCGCCTGTCGCGGGGTGGCCCGCACTGCCACCGGGACAGGCCAGCGGCCTGTCCCACCGATGCTGCCACCGGCCGGGGAATTGACAGTGGCGCGGGGCCTGCCGTAGACTGGCGGCACTGCGGCGGGCTCGGCCATGCTACCGGCTGACGAGAGGAAAGCACCATGGAACGGGACATCCTGTCTGCTCTGGCGAACCAGGTGCTGGTGTGCGAGGGCGCGATGGGGTCGCAGCTTGCGGCCCAGGGCGTTACCGTGCGCAACAGCGCGGAGGCCAACCTCACGCACCCCGAGATCGTCAGGGCGGTTCATGAAGATTACATCAGGGCCGGTGCGGACGTCATCACCGCCAACACCTT
>JAPLOD010000955.1 GCA_026692735.1 Planctomycetota bacterium
GAGGGCGAGGTCCGCGTCGTTGCCGTATTGGCCCAGGGCGCGCGCGGCAGCGATGCGGACGGCGGGCGATTCGTCGGTCAGGACCGCGCGGAGGTCATCACGCGCGGAGCTCACGGCGTCGGCTCCGCGCATCAGGAACCCGAGCGCGGCCCAGTAGCGGACGCCGCTGTCGGGGTCCTTCAGCCCTTCCTTGAGCTGCGGCAGCACGTCGGGCTTCAGCGACGATGCCAGCTCCGCCGCAGCCAGAACCTTCTCCAGCGGGTACATCTTCGTGTCGTGACCCATGTCATACGGTGTGGAACCGGCGGAGCGGCGATGGAACTCGGACTCGGCAAGGAACCCCACGTCGCGGATCTTCAGCGCGTGTTCCTGCTGTGCTTTGCGGAGTTCGCTGAGCACGGCCTGGTGTTCCGGCGAGGCGGCGAGGTTCTTCACCTCATCCGGGTCGGTCTGGAGGTCGTAGAGTTCCTCGGCCGGCTTCGGTTCCCAGAAGAACGTCTGCGGCGGCTTGAGCTTGCCTTCGTGGTAGAGTTGCTTCCACACGCGCGTCGTCGGCGTCTCGAACTGGTACGCGATGAACTGCCCGTAGATCAGGTGCGGCATGTAGTTCCGGATGTAGATGTAGCGCTGGGTGCGCACCGAGCGGACCATGTCGTACCGTTCGTCCATGCGGCCGCGGAAGCCGTAGATATACGGCGGCGGCGGCTCCTCGAACTGCCCCATGAACGCGTGCCCCTGCATCCACTCGGGCGGCTTCACGCCCGCGATGCTCAGCAGCGTCGGCGCGAAGTCCACGAAGGCCACCAGCCGCTCCGTGGCGGCGCCGGGCTTGTAGTCCTTCGGCGCGAGGTGCTTGAACTTCTCGGGCACGTGGATCATGAGCGGCACGTTCAGGCCGGAATTGTACGGCCAGCGCTTGCTGCGCGGCATGCCGCCGCCGTTGTCGCCGTAGAAGAAGACGATGGTGTCGTCGGCCAGACCGGCGTCCTCGAGGTCCTGGAGATGTTTGCCGGCGATGACGTCCATCTCCGTGATCTTGTCGTAATACTGCGCCCAGTCATGGCGCACCTCCGGTGCGTCGGGATGGTAGGCGGGCAGCCGCATCTTCGCCGGGTCGTGCTTCAGCGTGTGAGGACGGACGCGGATCTGGCTCTCGTGGCTGACCTCGATGTTGAAGACCGCCATGAACGGCTGCCCGGGCTTGCGGTTCTTATAGTGCGCCGTGCGGGACGACTCATCCCACACCTTGCCGGGCTTCTCGACGTTGTAGTCCTCTTTCGCGTTATTCGTGCAGTAGTAGCCGCGCTCGCGCAGCAGTTGCGGGTACATCTTCATGAAGGCCGGCATGGCCACGAGGCTGCGCATGTGTTCGGCGCCAAGGCAGGTCGGGTCAACGCCGGTGATGAGCGCGGTGCGAGCCGGCGCGCAGACCGGCGCGGACGACCAGCAGTTCGGGTACCGCACGGCGCGCGCGGCGAAACGGTCGAGGTTCGGAGTGACGGCGTTGGCATCGCCGAAGCAGCCGAGCTGCGGGTTGATGTCCTCGCAGACAACCCATAGGATATTCGGTGCATCGGCGCACGTGGCAACGCAGGACTGCAGCACTGCGCCGGCCAGCAGGGCCATCAACGCCACACAGTCTCGCATGGTGTGCCTCGCCCCCTCGCCTTCCAAGCATTGTCTTTCAAGGTTCATACTTTGCCGGCGCCTGCGATGCAAGTCTCTCTGCGGCCACGAACGAGGCGTTCGTGGTACCGCGGCGCACTTTCCCGCTGTTGACATCGTCCGCTGGGACACGAGAATCCCAAGTGGGACCAAACGCTTACGACAACCGACGAAAGGAGTCCGCCATGAGCAAGAAAGCCACGCGCGGCGCCGACGGCAGTTCGCGGCGCCAGTTCATCGTCAGCTCAGGCAAAGCGGTCGCCGCCGCGACGCTTGCCAGCGCGATTGCGGCGCGCAGCTATGCGGCCGAGGACAACACCATCAAGCTGGCGCTCATCGGCTGCGGCGGCCGCGGCACGGGCGCCGCCTCCGAAGCTCTGAGCACCAAGGGCCCAACCAAGCTCTGGGCGATGGCGGACTTCTTTAAGGGCCGGCTCGATGGCAGCCTCGCCGGCCTCTCGAAGAAATTCGGAGACAAGAAAGAAAAGGTGGACGTGCCGCCGGAGCGCCAGTTCGTCGGACTCGACGGCTACAAGAAGGCAATAGACTCGCTGGAGAAAGGCGACGTGGTCCTGCTGGCGACGCCGCCCGGCTTCCGGCCGATCCATTTCGAATACGCGGTCCAGAAGGAGCGCCATGTATTTTTCGAGAAGTCTTTCGCCGTGGACGCGCCGGGCGT
>JAPLOD010000956.1 GCA_026692735.1 Planctomycetota bacterium
GCCCCGTCGTTCGGCGAGTAGGCGATAGCGCGGCAGCATGTTGTGAATGACGTGCATGGGGTTAATGCGTACGACATTCGGGTGCCCAAGCGGGCCTAGCAGTCCGTTGTAGAAGTCTCTTTTGCTCGCTCGCTTACGCGACGAGCGCAGTTTCCGTCCTTCGGGCGGATTGAGCGACGAACGGCGCCAGAAGCCAATTCCAGAGGCCACGGTGGTGAACCACGGCGCGCAGCCAGTCCGCGCAGGCCAAAGCCACCGCCCGCGCCGCGTCCACCCAGCCCCGCGGCGTGCCGTAGCCGGTCAATTTCCGCAGGATCAAGCCCAGGTTGAACGCCGCCGTGTGGATCAGGTAGCGTTTGGCGATCTTCGCCCGCCCTTTGAGCCAGACGCGGCGCATCCCGCCGTCGTCCAGCACATGCTCAAAGGTCCGCTCCACGTACTCGCCCCGCCGGCGATGTAAGCGTTTGGAGTGCGCCCCGCGCCGCCGCCGGCGGTTGCGGTAGACCGCCTGCTGGGCCTGGCGCTTGAGTTCCTGCTCCTGTGGGTCGCGGGCCGTCCAGCGCTGCCGCCCACGGTCCGGCTCGGCGATGTACCCGCGGAGGTCTAGCTCTTCCAGGTTCACCAGCGTCTGGGCGCTGTGGTAACCCTTGTCCTGCACCGTCGCTTGGATGTGCAGTTGACTCGGATCGGCCACGCCGTTGGCCTGGCAGTTCTCGACGACCTGGGCATCTTCCCGCACTTCCTGCAGCGAATTCGCCGCCTTCTCCAGGGTGCCCCACATCGTGGTCGTATCGCCCTCGTTGGCCAGGTGAATCTCCGCCGCCACGATCGCGCCGGTGTCCAGGTCCACCGCGTGCTCGTTCTTATAGGCCAAGTGCGTGCGGCCGTCCTTCATTTTCGTGATCTTCGCCTCGGGATCATTGGGATTGAACCAGTCGTCGTTGCGGGCGCTTTTGTCCTTCCGTTGCCGGTCGAACTTGGCCAGGTCTTCCGCCGTCGGCGTCGCGATCCCCGACGCCTTCGCCAGCTCCGTCAGGAACTCCCGGTAGCTCTGCCCGTTGTCCCGCCGCACGATGGACTTCAGCGCCGCATCCGCCGCCAGCGTGCTGGCGTCGATCCCCAGCGTCTGACCTTTCAATAAACCCTGCTCGGTCAGCCGCTTGAGCACCCAGTCGAACACCGCCTGGTGCGTCTCCAGATCGATCCGGTTCCGCGTCCGCGACAGGCTCGAATGGTCCGGCGTGCCCTCGTCCACCCGGTACCCCAGGAAGGCCCGCAGCGCCAACGAGTCGGCACAGCGCCAGGCGATCTCGCGCTCGCTGTCGAGCTTCTCGAAGTAGCCCATCATCAGCAGGCGAAAGTACACCCCCGGCGGAATGGACGGCCGGCCCATCTTCTGGGCGTAGAACTTCGCACAGGCCGCCGCACAGAACGGGTCGAAGCCAGCCGCCGCCAGGAGCGCGTTGAGCTTCTGATAGAACGGGTGGGCCGGCGCCGGGGCCAGCCGCTCGGTGGCGATCCAGAAGTCCCCTTGCCGCTGCTCGGGCTGTCGTCCCATCGCCATCGCGCCGTCCTCCGCGACCGACCTTCGTCCAGAACGGGCCGCATTCTAGCATTACTAGCCCAAGCCGTCAAGCGACTTTTTCAACGGACTGCTAAGAGCCTATCCCGGTAGGCGGTCCTTCGCTATAGTTGGCCCGCGGCACACGGACGTGCCGCGGGAGATTCAAGGCTGAAGCGAAAGAGCGGACGACGCCCACGGTCGGGCGCCAGCGCGTATGCGAACAAGTGGCGGATTCCGGACGAGTTATGGCTGCGGATCGAGCCGCTGCTGCCACCGCCGCAGCCGCAGCCGCTGGGCTGTCACAAGCCCCCGCTGGAGCCGCGCCGGGCGCTGGAGGCGATCTTCTTTGTGCTGCGAACGGGTTGCCAGTG
>JAPLOD010000957.1 GCA_026692735.1 Planctomycetota bacterium
ACCTGCCTGCGGCTGCTGATCGAGGTGCTCAGCAACGTCACCGACAGCGACGTGGAGCAGCGCGAGCGGATCATCGCGCACCTGATGGAGGAGACCGACCGCCTGGCGCGGCTGGTGGCCTCGGTGCTGGAGTTGGCGCAGTTCGACAACCCGGACTTCCGTCTGAAGCGAGAGAAGCTGGCGCCCTTGCCGCTGATCCGGCGGGTCAGTTCGCTGTTCACCGTGCGGGCGGCCGAGGCCGGCGTACGCTTCACCTGTCGTTGCCCGAACCATTTGCCGGATCTGTTTGGCCATGAGGACCGGCTCGAACAGGTGCTCATCAACCTGTGCGAGAACGCCATCAACCACACCCCGGAGGGCGGCGAGGTCTCCCTGCAGGTGCGGCCCGAACCGGCAGTACTGGTACTCGAGGTCCAGGACACGGGCCTGGGCATCCCCGAGCACCTCAAGGATCGCATCTTTGACAAGTTCTGCACCGGCGGCGCCCTGCTCACCGGTCCGGGGCGTTCGCACGTGACCGGCGGCCTCGGCCTGGGGCTGGCGCTGACCAAGCGCATCGTGGAGTTGCACGACGGGGAGATCGGGGTGAGCAGCGCCCCCGGTGACGGCACGACCTTCACCGTCAGGTTGCCGCTGGGCGCACCTCTCCCGCAGGCCACCGTTCCGGCCCACGAATTGGCGGCCGTCTCCTAGTAGTCTGTCAGCCATGATGCGTCGAGTGCCGTTGTAGCAACTGTGTTGTGAGTCAAGGCTTTTGTTGCGCTCTTTGATATCAGTTGATGGCAACTTGCCGCGTCATGGAAAACTCGGTGGATAAGTGTCTGGCGCCGCCCTCCGTCCGCGTGTGAGGGCCTGCAGGCGGCGCCAGATACTTACCGCCACCGCTCGCCACAGCCCCACCGAGTTTCCCACCACGCTGGGATGGCGCCTACCTCACCGCGCCCACGGCTGGTGGGTTCCACAGCTCGCGGCGCTTGAGCAACGTGTGCATGATGATCAGCAGTTTGCGCATGCAGGCGACCAGGGCGACTTTGGTGGGTTTGCCTCGTTGCTTGAGACGTTCGTAATAGGCTCGAATGACCGGGTTACAGCGACGCGCGCTCAAGGCGGCCATGTACAGCACCGACCGCACGTGGGCTCGCCCGCCCCAGATGGTGCGGTGGCCGCGCCTGTGGCCACTGTCGCGATTGAAGGGGGCCAAACCGGCCAGGGCCGTGATCTGTTTGGCATTGGCGTCCGCGTCGCCGAGCTCGGGCATTTCGGCCAGCATGGTGCGGGAGGTGACGGGGCCGATGCCGCCAATGGAGCGCATGATCTCGTCCTTCTCGTGCCAGAGCGGACTTTGGTGAATCTGATCATCGAGGTCCTCGTCCAGCTGCTGGAGCGCCTTGTTGAGCCAGCGGATATGTCTCTCAATCTGCTTGGCCAGAGCCGCGGGAGCCTGCTGCTGGCGATTCTGCTCCATCGTCAGCATGCCGTTGAGCTGGCGGCGCCGCGCCATCAACTCCTGGAGCAAGCGCGCCTGTTCGTCGGGCAAAGGGCGCACCGGCGGCTTCTTCTCCTGCGCGAAGTCGGCGATCATCGCGGCATCAAGCTTGTCCGTCTTGGCCAGCATGTTCTTGGAGCGAGCGTGATCTCGCACGGGCCGCGGGTTCATGATGACGACGTCGAAACCGGCCGCATCCAAAGCCACGGCCGCCGCGTTCTGGTAGCCGCCGGTGGCTTCCAGAACGATCAGCGTCGGGGCCGGCTCACCCAGCCAGGCGATGAGTTGCTCGAACCCGCTCGCGTCGTTGTGGACCCGGCAGCGGCGCGTCTGCGGTAGGACGGCCACGTCCAGGTGGTGCTTGCTGACATCGATCCCGACGAACACTTGATCAGACATGCGATTCTCCAGGGTTGGCCCTACCTTGCAGGATGCGAGGTGCACTTGGCCCTCCGGCAACTGTTCGGGCTCAACAGGGCGTTCTTCTCTCGGGCGGTGCGCGGCGACCTAGCTACAACACGATGTGGGCCATCATGGGCGTAAGGCGGTCTACCGCGCACCTCATCTCGCGCGAGATGCGCCCGAGAAACAGGGTGTCATAGTATCAAAGAACGCTGGTTCCTAACATACAAGGGCGTAGCGCAGCCGGGGGCTTGTACCCCGCCCATCCGTTCGGCTAGCGACATGCGGGGCGGGGTACGAGCCCCCGCCCTACAGGGGCGAGAACAGCAGGCAGACCGGCGCGGGCAGGCTGAAGGCCTCGCCAATGCGC
>JAPLOD010000958.1 GCA_026692735.1 Planctomycetota bacterium
TAGTAGGGAGCGGTGCCATGCCTTGGGAGTGTGTTTCGGTGAATCAGCAACACCACGACTTGGTGCAGGAGATGTTGAGCGGCCAGGCTACGGTGACCGCGCTTTGCCGCAAGTACAAGGTGAGCCGCAAGACGGCCTACAAGTGGTTGGCGCGGTACAATGCGCAAGGCTGCGAGGGCTTGCGGGAGCGGTCTCGCAGGCCCCAGGTGTCGCCGGAAGCGACGGCGGCGGCGGTGTGTGAGCGGGTGCTCGCGCTGCGCACGCAGTATCCGCAGTGGGGGGCTGGGAAGCTCCAGGCGCTGCTGCGCAAGGAGACCGACGACGTTCCCTGCGAGCGGACGATCCATCGCATCTTGCAGCGCGAAGGATTGGCGCATCCCGCGGCCGCCGCCGCCAAGCCGGTGCAGTCTTTCGAGCGCGAACAAGCCAACGAGCTTTGGCAGTTGGACTTCAAGAGCGCGCTGCGCCTGGGCTCGGAGTCGGGAAGAACACGGGCGGTTGCGTTGACGATCATTGATGACCACTCGCGCTTTCTGGTGTCGGTCCGCGCCTTGCCGAACCATCAGCTGGAGACCCTGTGGCCGGCGGTATGGGACGTTTTCGGCGAGTACGGGCTGCCTGAGGCGATCCTGACGGACAATGAGAACGGGCTGTTCGCCAGCCATCGCCAGGGCGTGACCCACTGGACCGCTCGCCTGTGGCGACTGGGAATCGGGCATCCCCGAGGACGCCCGTATCACCCGCAGACCCAGGGGAAAGTGGAGCGCAGCCACGGTACTTTGCAGCTGGAAGCGTTGGCCGATCGGCTGTTTCTGAGCCTGCCGCAGATGCAAGAGGCCTTGGACGAGTTCCGCACCCGCTACAACCACGTGCGCCCTCACGAGGCTCTGGGCCAGTTGCCGCCAGTCACCCGGTACGAGCCCAGCGCCCGGCGGCGACCCAAGACGCTGCCGCAAGTGCAGTACGAAGAAGGCGCTGACCTGCGTACAGTCACGCAGGCCGGATACGTCTCGGTGCGCGGCTGCCGGCTGCATGTCGGCGAAGGGTTGGTCGGGGAGCATGTGGAAGTGTGCGATGAAGGCGATCATTTCAGCCTGCGCTACGCCTCCTATGTGATCCGCGCCCTGCCCTGGGACCGACTGCGCAAAGGCGAATGGCTCTGAAAGCCACGCAAACAGCACGCCACGGCACGACAAAGGCCACGGCGCCCAGTGATGCAAACGACAACGGCAAAGGCCCCTTCTGGGGCACCAAATGTGTAACCCATGTCCTGTCGGGACTGTTACCCATGTCTTGTCAGTCTACAGCGCGCGCGAGGCCTGCCTTGCGGTTCCGTGCCCACTTCGGCTTGGGACAGTGCTACTACAACCTGATGGGCCTCCGCGATCACCCAAAGATGGCCATCACCCAGTGGGGGAAAGCTGAGGAGCTCAGGCCGACCAACCCGGACGTGCTGGCCTCGCTCGCGCTCATAGACCTGCTCTCCGGTGACATGAGCGCCGCGCGCGAGCGAGCGGACCGGGCGCGGCAGGAGGCGCCGCGTCACCCGGTGGCCAGGAGCGTGTTGGCGCAGGTCATGGGTAAGGAGGAAGGCCCTCTTCAGGCCCTTACGGACGTCTACGGGTACAAGGCTCCCGGGTTCGCACCAGGCGAGCTAGACGACGATGACGCGGGGGCACATGGAACGGTCGCGCACCTGCTCGCGCAGATCGGCATGTTCGGCGAGGCTATGGAGCACGCCGAGGAGGCCGTGGCGGTTGGTGACGGGCGTCCGGATGTGTGGAAGGTCCTCGGGTGGACCCGGCTGGCCGCCGCAACCCAGAGAAGGTCGAGCGG
>JAPLOD010000959.1 GCA_026692735.1 Planctomycetota bacterium
TGCAGGACTGCCGCCGATCGCTGGCGGCGTACTTCGAGTTTTACAACCGGGAGCGCCGGCATCAAAGCCTGGAATGCCGAACGCCGTGGGACGTGTACCAGGCAGGGGCGTGAGGAGCCATGGGATCGCGGCTGTTGGGGCGCGTTGCTCCGCTCCGTTCGATGCGCTCACTACGCTCCGCAACGCCCCCCAACAGCAACCCTAGAATCCACCTTAAACACTCCGCTTTTCTGTCTTGACAACCCCGACCACCTCACCGCTAGGAGAGTCCTATGTGGCCCTTTAGAAAGAGTGGAGACCACTTCTCAGTCGGAGCAGCAGCGGCCTGTAATGTGCTTATGGGGGCAACGGAGGAAGGCACACCTCATCTACTTGAAGCGCTTGTTGGCAAGGAACGCGTTGGTGAAAGCGAAGACTTGCTTGCGCCAATTAAATGCGAGCTACTCATATTCGGGCTTCATCTGACAGACAGAATTGCGTTTGCCCGACTTGGAGCTGGAAGTACGTCAGGTTTCATGAATGCTCTTTTGCCGCTAATCCAACAGGAGTTAGAACCCGCCATAGGCGCGCAGCTAGAGCATTTGTATAATATGAGAAATACCTTCTACGGTGGCTTCTGCAAGCTGTATCCTGACAAGGAGGAGGATTTGAAGGGCACGCTTTTCTGGGAGTTCGGGAAGGCGATGGGTTCCGTTTACGCCGACTCGAATCCGGTCGCTATCATGCAAACCTCGATGTTCGGCATGACATTCATGGAAGCCATGATTGAGACGTTTGAGGAATCAAACGTTTTCTCGTAGCACTATGCCCAAGACGCCCCTCCAGAGGGAATCATTCGAGGGAATCATTCGAGGGAATCATTCGGGTCGGGAGTCTTTGTTTGACCGCCATGCTCTGCTCCGGCCCCCTTCACATCTTCTTCGGCTTGGGCACGCGGTCGCCGGGCTGGCCGCGCTTTTTGCGGTGTCGGCCGCGGGTGGCTCGGGTGGCGTGTTCGATCTCGGCCTCGTCGACCGCTTTGCCCATCTGGCGGCGCATCTGCATGATCCGGTCGCGCAAGGCCGCGGCGCGCTCGAACTCCAGGGCCTCGGCCTGGAGGTGTCGGCCAAGACGATCGAGCGGGTGGTGCATGATGTGGGCCGCGAACTCCAGCAGCGACGCGATGCGCATGCCAACTCGGGCGATGCCTTGGCCCGGCGTCCCGAGGAACCGCCGGACTTGGCGGTGGTGGAGTGCGACGGGGGACGTATTCGCACACGCGAGCCCGGGCACGGTCCGGGGGTACATCGCTCGGGGGAAGGCTGGCGAGAAGACAAGAACGCCTGCCTGATTCGAGCGAAACGCCGTGTTTTTGCCGAGGATCCTCAGCCCGAGCCGCCCGCGTGTTTCCGCGATCCGAAGCACGTGGCGAAGATCGCCGAGACGGAGGCTCTGTCGGTGGCGGCTGCCTTGCCCAGCACGTTGAAGCCAGTCGCGGAGGACGAGCAGGCCGACGTCCCCGCAGAGGATTGGCGGCCCA
>JAPLOD010000960.1 GCA_026692735.1 Planctomycetota bacterium
ACGAGTTCACGGATCGCCAGGGTGCGCGCCGCCACGAGGACCGAATCGGAGGTGCCGGGGGCAGGGGCGCAGATTGCGTCCGCTTCGACGATGAGCACTGCGGCGGTGCGAGTGCGCGCCACGAGGAGCAGCCACAGCGAGACTCCGGGGTGCGGAGTCGCGCGCCACCGACCGGCCGCTGGGCCAGCAGGCCACTCCCAGCGCGCGTCAGTCACCCAGATGCCGAGCCGATTGACCAGTTCGACGCGGTAGCCAAGCGTGCGCAGTGCCTCCGGCACGGCCACCAGCGCGTGGGCGGCTGGGCGGTCGAGTGCCAGCCGTTCAGTCAGGGTGTTCTCCGGGGCGAGACCCGCCGCGCACAGGCTGCGGAACGGCTGATGTCGTTGAGTCGGGGTCGGATGGCTGGGGACCGCGCCACGGCCAGCACACGCGGCGATGAGGCAGGTCACTGCGGCGAGCGCGAACCGGATTCTCACGGGACCATCCTCGGTGAAGTTGGCCACCTAACGGACTCGCGCACAAGCCGCCGTGCGCGGTCGTGAACTGTCCAGCCACACCAACCGGGTAACGCTCTTCCGAGCGAAGCGGACGCTCGCGCGCACGGTCAGCCTCACGCGGTGGTTAGGCGCCGCCGCTGACTGCTCCTCCGCTTCGAAACCACTGGTGACCCACCAGGAGTCCGAACAGCGTACCGACAACTAGCATCGAGATCCAGCCAAACGACGATCGGAACATCTCGTCGTGCGTGAAGATCGCGGCGGGCAAGCCGAAGGCGGCGAGGTATGCGTACGCGCACGCTAGCCCAGTGAGGTAGTCTCCGGCTCTGCCGAGCCGACGCGTTGGGCCTCGAGCGAGGGTGTAAGCGACGCCGCCGACGAGACCCCCATAAGCGCCGAGTGCGATTGCGCCGACGACCGTGAGCAGCAGCTGGGGGGTGATGGCGGAAGGCCGTAGCACAATCATGAAGAGGGTTCGCGCGAGTGTCATGGCACCGAGAATGAGCGCCCCTGTGGCGGCGGGGCGCGCCCAGCCAGGCAGCCGCTTCACGGCCTCGGCGATGCGAACGAGCAGACCAACGTGGAGCGGCAACGGCATTGGTGGTAGAGGCGGCAGCTTGGCGGCGTAGGCCTCGCGGCGCTGGCAGACCTCACAGCTCGCGACGTGCGCGTCGGCCTGAGCCATTCGGCGCTCGAGGGCCGCCGCATCGCCTTCCGTCTGCGCAGCGTGGGCTTCCATCCAGGTGCAGAGAGGAAGGCCGCTCCGCTCCATGAGCTGGTCGCGTTCGTGGAGCGCCAGCACCCACGCCAGCTCCCGCGCGAGGCCACTCGGAAGGGGTCCACCGATGGTCGTCCAACCCCTAACCTCGTCAGGGTGCTTGCCCAGGACCGCCGATAGCTGCTCGACGCTGAGCCCTAATTCAACCATACGCTGGGTCAATTCCGGCCCGGTCATGGATCAGTATGCTCCCTGTCGGAGCGGCGTGCGCCTAACGGATTGGTGCAAGAGCTGCAGAGCGCGCCCGCCTGATCTGGCCAGGCGCACTCCTGGGTTGCCTCTTCGCCGCCAACGTAGGACCGACCCGGCGCACCGCCAATCGTGCGCGCTCTGGCAGCTTCATGCGGAGCCTGTGTGAGAACTCACGGCACGGACCGTGCGAGCGTTCGTCGGCCGGCACTCCCCGAGGCGGAGTTCTATCCATGGCGTATATCGCTGGTGCCGACCGCACGCAAGCCGTGCTCTTGCCGGAGATCCTCGA
>JAPLOD010000961.1 GCA_026692735.1 Planctomycetota bacterium
TCGGCGGCGACGTCAACGGGGTCTACAAGTCGGAAGACCGCGGCAAGCACTGGCGCATCTGCAATACCGGCATCGCGAACTATGCGATCTACTCCCTGGCCGTGGACGCGAAGAACCCGGACACCGTGTATGCCGGCACGCCCGGCGGCGTGTGCCGGAGCGCCGATGCGGGCGAACACTGGGAGTTCCTCGAACAGACCGGCCCGAAAGCGCTGGCCATCACCGCCGAACGCAACAAGAGCGTCCGCGGCCTCGCCGTGGACCCCGCCACGGGCACTGTCTACGCGGGCACGCCGAAGGGCAAGGTCCTGAAGAGCGAGGACGGCGGCCGTTCATGGAAGATGCTCTATGAGCTGAAGGCCAAGGGCGGCGTGGTGTCCGTTGCGGTCTCGCCGAAGAACTCGAGGCTGCTCCTTGCCGCCACGACCAGCGCCGGCCTGTTGAGGAGCGAGGACGGCGGCGAGAGCTGGACTGAGCTGCAGACGCCCAAGAACGTCAGCCACGCGGCGTTCGCGCCCAGCGACGATCAGATCATCTATGCGGCCTGCGGCAAGGAAGGCGTGTTGAAGTCCACGGACAAGGGCCAGACGTGGAACCCGGCGAGGACGGGCATTGATCCGAAATGCGCCATCATTGAGGTCGTCGTTGATCCGAAGACGGCCGACACCGTGTACGCCATCGGCAACGGGGGCTGGAACGGCACCTTCTTCCGTTCGGCGGACGGCGGCACGACGTGGACGCCGGTGCGCGACATCGCTACCGACGTAAAAGGGAATCCGACGCTGCCTGACGAGTGGCCCGGCAAGGGCAAGGGTTCCTTCAGCACGTTGACCAACATTGCCCTCAATCCGAACAACCCGAAGGAACTCTTCGTCGCAGCCAACTGGCGCAACTGTTTCAGCGCCGACGCGGGGGTAACCTGGGAGGAGCGCGACGCCGGCGCGGACATCACCTGCGTGTCGGACATCCGTTTCTGCGATGGCAAGACCTACGTCACCGCCATGGACGAAGGGCTGCTGGCCAGCGACGACCACGGTGCGTCGTGGCGGCAGCTCTGTCCGCTCAAGTACTCGGAGAAAGCCAGCGGCCACCAGTGGCGCATCGCCGTCTCGAAGAAGCCCGACGGCGCGACGAGGATCGTGACGACGTGTTCGCCGTGGAGCGAATAGGTGAACAAGGTGCTGGTCAGCGAAGACAGCGGCAAGTCCTTCAAGCAGGTCATGGAGGGACTGCCGAGCGCCCGGCCGTGGGTGAACTGCATGTGGGACCAGGGCTACGCGCGCGCCCTTGCCGCCGACCCCAAGGACCCGAGTGTCCTCTATATGGGCATAGACGGCGACCCCGAGCCCGCGAAGAAGCGTCCCGGCGGCGGAGTCTTCAAGTCCGTGGACGGCGGCAACACCTGGAAGCTGCTCCCGAACCAGCCCGCCAGCCGCCGCATGTTCTTCGGCGTCGTCGTGGACCCGACCGACTCGCGGCGCGTGTTCTGGGGCGCCGCCGGCAACAATGGCGGCCTCCACCGCAGCGATGACGGCGGCGAGACGTGGTCGCATGTTTTCAGGAACGAGACGTGGCTCTTCAACGTCGCGGTCTCGCCCACGGGCGTCGTCTACGCTCCTGGCGCGAACCTCTGGCGCAGCCGCGACCACGGTTCAACGTGGGAGAAGATCACGTCGTTCACGGATGGCATCTCGATCGTCGGACTGGAAATCAACCCGAAGGACGAGAAGACAATCTGGATCTCGCGTGTGGCGTGGGGCGATGCCCCGAACGGCGGCGTCTACAAGACGGCTGACGGCGGCGCGACGTGGCAGGAGATTACCGGCGACATCCCGCACCGCAAGCCACTCGTGCTGCGCTTCGACGCGGACACCAATGAGCTTTGGGCCGGCGGCGTGGGTCTCTATACGCTCAAGCAGTGACCTTGGCCAGGATCGCCCGAATTGCGCGACAGGGGGAGAGGTGAATCGTTGGCCGGCAGGACAACTCGGAACCCGGCGCTCGTAACTTGCCGTTGGGGTATGCATGACTGAGTCTGCATGAGAAAGGGAGCCCCCATGAAACGCCGCACCTTCGTCAAAGCTGCCGCTGCCAGCGCCTTCGCCTGCCACATCATCCCCCGCCACGTCCTCGGCGACGAGGGCAACACGCCCCCCAGCCGCAAGATCAACCTCGCCGCCATCGGCGCCGGCGGCCAGGCCGCCGGTGACCTCAGCGAGATGGGCGGCGAGAACATCGTGGCCCTTTGCGACGTTGACGAACGCCGCGCCGCCGACAAGTTCAAGCAGTACCCGCAGGCCAAGAAGTACAAGGACTTCCGCCGCATGCTCGACGAGATGAGCGAGCAGATAGACGCCGTCCTCGTCGCCACGCCCGACCACACGCACGCCGTCGCCGCAATGGCCGCCATGCAGCACGGCAAGCACGTCTTCTGCGAAAAGCCGCTGGCGCACTCGGTCGCCGAAGTCCGCGCGCTGCGCGCCGAAGCCGCCAAGCGCAAACTCATCACGCAGGTCGGCAACCAGGGCCACGCATCCGAACAGATTCGCCAGTTCTGCGAATGGGTCTCGGACGGCGCCATCGGCAACGTCACCGAGGCGCAGATCGGCTGCGGCCCGTTCAAGGAGATGTACTGCCAGACCAACAAGCTCGAGCAGGTGCAGCGCGAGAAACCGCCGGTCCCCAAGGAACTCGATTGGGACCTCTGGCTCGGCCCGGCGCTAAACCGCCCGTACCATCCCTGTTACGTCCCCGGCGCCTGGCGCGGTTGGATGCCCTTCGGCTCGGGCGCCATCGGCGACTGGATCTGCCATGTCGTGGATCCGGTCTTCTGGGCGCTGGACCTGGACAT
>JAPLOD010000962.1 GCA_026692735.1 Planctomycetota bacterium
ACCGTTGAGCCACACGGCGGTGTCAATGCAGTGCGCCAGGAGGTCGCCGGTGACGCCGCTGCCCGCGACTTTGACGTCCAGGCGCCACAATCCCGGGCCGCCTTGCGGCAGGTCCTTGGAAATCGTCCAGTCCTGCAGGAACTTCGCGCGGTAATGGAAGATGCGCCCGAGCCGGCCTTCGTCGATGAGCTGCTTGGCCAGCGTGACGGCGGGGATGCGTCGGTAATTGTAAGACACCATGTTGGGCACGCCGGCTTTCTCGATGGCCGCGACCATCTCTTCAGCCTGCTTGGCGTTCAGCGCCAGGGGCTTCTCGCAGATGACGGCCTTCTTGGCCTTGGCGGCGGCGATGGCGATCTCCGCGTGCATGTTGTTGGGCACGCAGATCTCCACGAGGTCAATCTGCGGGTCATCTACGACCTTCCTCCAGTCGGTCGTGTGGGACTGGTAGCCCCATTTGTCGGCGAACGCCTTGGCCTCGGCATCCACCAGGCCGCAGATCACCTTCAGCACGGGCCGGTAGGGCACATCGAAGAAGTTGTTGACCTTGCAGTGGGCATTCGAGTGCGTGCGGCCCATGAAACCGTATCCGATCAGTCCGACGTTCAGTGTCTTCATGATCCCCTCCAGTTGTGGCGCCGGCCTCTCGCCGGCCTGCGTGGTTGAACGATCTTGAGGCCAGAACTACTTCAGGGGGATCGCGGGCAGCCGCTTCAGGCGTTGCGTGCGGGGGTCCACCTCAATGCCAACCGATTCCAGCGCTGTGACGCCCAGGATCGGCTCCGCGTTGTCGTCGCCGAAGATGATCGTATTGGCAACGAATTCCCCCATGAACTCAAGATCCGCGCTGGTGACGTCCATCTCCTTCCGGGTCCCATCGGCAAGCTCGTACCTCCGTCTGCCCTTGGGCGCCAAGCCGATCGTCCTGAGATGCTTGCCCGGGACGAGGCTGTCATAGCTGCCGGTGTCCACGAGGAACAAGCCTTCCCAGGACTTCGACGTGTCCGCCGGATTGCGCACCGTCACCGTAACATGGGTCATCCCCATAGAGGAGCACCTCCGCTACCCAGTTACATTCTGGCGCACTGCGCCGGCTGCCGCAACCCCAATACCACGTTTACCACCCGTGCGCTTCACGGACCTTGACCATCGCCGCCAGAATGCTGTTCCAGGTCTCCGGCTTCATCATCACGTCGTTGGGGAACATACAGCCGTCCCAGCAGACGTGTTGCACGGCCTTGGTGAGCGTGCCGTTCTCGTCCCGCAGCCAGAACCCGGCGTAGTGCGGGATGTCCAGCTTGCCGTTCGGATCGGTGGGCAGGCAATGACGGCCGGTCTTGTCATGCGAACCGGAGCCTTTGACTGTGGCGTCGTTCTGGGCGATGTGCAGGTCAATGGTCCAGGGGCGCAAGGCGGCGGTGAGCTTCTTCATGGCGTCGTCGAGCGTCGCCTTGTTCTTCCAGTCGTAGCCGGCGGGCAGGATCGCGTCTTCCGGCGCGTTGAGGCCGAGCAGGTACAGGAGCGTGTGGGCCATGTCCGCCTGGAAGCCGAGCGTCTTGGGCCGGTTGACCATTTCGAGGAGCTGAACCATGCGGCGCCAGGAATGCATGCCGCCCCAGCAGATCTCGCCCTCGGCCGCGAGCCGCTCGCCGAAGCTTTCGGCCACGTCGCAGGCTTCGCGGAAGGTCGCGGCGATGTTCTTCTGGCTGCCTTCGGGATCCTTGGCCCAATCGGCTGGGCCGGATGCCGAATCAATGCGGACGACGCCGTACTTCCGCACGCCGAACTCTTTCAACTTCTTCGCGATGCGGCACGCCTTGCGGACCTGGCCGACAAACTTCGCGCGGTCTTCGGCGCCACCCATGGCACAGCCACCCCCTGTGGGCGGCCAGACCGGCGCGACGACCGAGCCGACGTTGAGCTTTTTCGCGCGGAACTTGCCGGCGAGTTTCTTCAGATCGTCGTCGCTGCTGTCAATATTGACGTGCGGCTCGAACAGGAACAGGTCCATGCCGTCGAACTTGACGCCGTCAACCGCGGCGGCGGCGGTCAGGGCGATCATGGTGTCGAGATCAATGCACGGTTCGGCGCCGGGGCTTCCCTTGCCGACCAGGCCGGGCCAGGCCGCATTGTGGAGCTTGGGGCACTTGTTCCTTGCTTTCGCTTTCGCAGCCATGCAGGTTTCCTTTCACAAGGTAGCCACAGATGAACACAGATGGCTCTACCAGCCGTGTTCATCTGTGTTCATCCGTGGTTTCACTCCGTTCACTTCACGTG
>JAPLOD010000963.1 GCA_026692735.1 Planctomycetota bacterium
TGAAGATTCCGAGCACCGCCCGGTCGCCCATGCGCCACATGGAGATCAGCACGTCCTTGTCGGCGCAGGTGACGTAGGGGTTGCGCCAGTACGGATGGTAGACGCTGTCGGGCTGGTTCAGGCCCCAGTTGAGCGCCGTCTCCGGCATGCGCTGGATATAGAGGTAGGGATTGCACCAGGAGTCGTGCATCCACACCCATTCCAACTGGTTGAGCGTCGCGCCCCGGTTCATCCAGCAGATATCGACGCCCCAGTTCTCGGGCACCGACATGGCGCGGAAGCGCGCCGTGTCCATGTTGTCCACGAAGTCGTTCGGCGAGTCCTTGGCGTAGAACTGCTCGCCGTCGAGGACGGAATCGCACCACGGCATGGCGATCGGGATGTAGGCGTTGGTCGAGTGGAACCCGATGCCGCCCGGCACCAGACCGGCGTCAGCCTGGAGGGCATAGAGGCGCATGAAAAACCGCCGCAGGTTCCAGCCATTGTAGCCGCTCTGCACCCGCCCGTCGGGCAGTTGGTAGGCCAGGCCGGTCAGCAGCTTGTTGTTGCGGATCGGAAAGGACAGGTCCCAGTAGGTCGACCGCACGCCGCCGTCCCGGAAGGCCGGCTCGAAGAGGGTCATGGCATAGTCGATATAGAGTGGGTTCCAGGTGTCGCCCTCCCAGTCCGTGGCGAAGTAGGCGAGGACATCGTTTTCGAGCGACTTGGCGCCATAGCCCATGATCTGGAACGACTGGTGGGTCCATCCACCGCTCCGCGCCGCCAGGGGGTCCGCCCACTGATGGGCCTTGGCATGTCCATCCGCGCCCTTCTTCTGCTCCGCCCACAGCGCCGGCCATTCTTCGGGATAGCGCGATTCCGGGTGGATCCAGTTGACATGGCCATAGGACGGATTGCAGATCTGCTCCCCGGTCTTCGAATCCTTGCGGACGCCGCGGAACGGCGCGAAGAAGGTGCCGTCCTCGGTCGCCATAGTCATGCGCCAGCCCTGGGGCATCGGCTTGAAGGGCGTGCCGTTGTAGCTAAAGGCGATGGTGCGCGCCTCGGTCAGCTCCGTGGGTTTGGCCACGATGTTGTTGATGAACACCACCGCGCCGTCCTTGCGCACGGCCTCGTGCGCCGGCACCGCGTTGTCCTGCACCCAGCCCTGGTCGTTGTCGGCCCACCACAGGAAGCCGCGGCGCTCACTGCCGATCCAGACCGTCGGATAGAACGAGCCGAGCGCCATGCCGCTGCCGGAAATCCCGGTGACCAGGGTGGACCAAAGTGGGCCCTGCTTGTCCTTGGGAATCAGCATGGAGGTGCGGCTGGCGAAGTTCTCGCCCGGGCCGATGCAGGTGAGCCCGTCGGCATCCATCTCGGAGAGCGGATACTCGATGCGCAGGGCATCCACCTTCACGGGCGTCTTACCCATCGGCGCATAGGTCAGGTCGACGTAGACCAGCCCGTCCTGCTCGAGCCAGCCGGTCGCGGTGAACTTCAGTCCGGCGCCCTCGGCCTTGCCGGTGAAACTCACGCGCCAGTCAGTCTGCTCGGTGATCTTCGGCGCGCCCAGCTTGATGACTTCTTCCTTGCCGTTGACCACAGCCACGATCCGCGCTGGCGCGGCCAGCACCGCCTCGCCCTGCGCCTTCAACGCCGCGGGCAGACCCATCGCGTTCAGGGTGTATTCGCGCCCCAGGCACGAAAACGTCTTCAGGCCTTTGACGTCCGACTTCTGGCTCGTGATCGCCGCGAAAGGCGGCAGGACGCGCTCGATATTGCCGTACTTCTTGCCCCACCAGCGGGGAAACTCCTTGGCTTCGTCCTTCTTCTCGAAAGCGCCGGTCATGGGGCCGAGCACTTTGCCGTCGGTCAGCTCCATGGTCGCCGTGACGTCGTACTTCCCGGGCTGCAGCGGCGGGAGTTTCAACAGCGCCTGCAGGTAGTACTCGGCGCACTGCGTGATCCGCCCCTCGGCCGTCGGCTTGGCATCGCCTTCGCGGGTGATCTTGTAGACCAGCGCCTTGCCCAGCTTCGGGTCGGGTAGGGCATAGGTGTCGCCCTTCACCAGCACCCACGAGCGCACCGGGTTGAAGGTCAGCGAAAAGTCGAACTTGTTCGGGTCGGGCTGTTGCACCGGCGTGAGGAACCCGTTGGCCCAACCGACTTTGAAGAGCGTCCAGTAGCGATAGACCTGGCGGTCGCCCTGCTTGACCTCGACCCACAGATCGCCGGTCTTCACCTCCGGGGCGAGCTTCTCGTTCAGCACATGTTCGGCGGACTTGCCGGGAGCAACGGTCAGGGTCTGCGTCTTCGCGAGCGCGACGCCGACGGCCTTCGGATCGGTCATGTTGGAGACGGCCACATGGATCGCCAAGTCGGCCGGCGCCGCGGTCGGATTGAAGGCGCTGATCTTGAGCGCCACCGTGCCGTCACTGGCCAGGTTGGGGATGCTGTCCATGGTCATCTGCACTGCCGGGGTGTGTTCCACCAACGTGGCCAGGTTGAAGCCGCCGGTTTCGAGGTACGGCCCGTTACAGGCGACGCGGTCCTGGTTCCACCCCGGCAGGTGGTTGAATCCGAGCAGCATGCGCCATTGGTCGCCCACCTGGTGCGGGCCGGTCAGTTCGAAGTCATCGGGAGTGCAACTCATCTCCAACTCCCACCAGTGGCCGCCGTCCGGGGCGGTGCCGGGATCGGTCAGGCGGGTTTTGATGATGAACTTCGGCCCCCAGTTCTTGAACTGCTGGCCCAGCGCGATCCGGCTGCAGTCGCCGATGAAGCCGAGGCAGTTCTCGAACCACTTATAGGAGACGTTCTTGTCCGGCTGGTTCTTGCCCATCGGCTTCCAATGCAGTTCCATGCCATCGTCCCACACGTAGGCCAGATTTTGCGAGCGGCCTGCCGGGACGCGCGGCTTGTCGCCCTTGCGCACATACACGCGGGCGGCGAAGTAAATGTGCCCCGGGTCCCAGCCCAGGAAGAAGGTGGTGGGTCGTGGCACCAGGAGGGCGTCGGTTTGCTGGCCCACGCCGCTGATCGCCGTGGCCTCCTGCCACTCCTCGGGGTTGATGACCCCGTCAATCGTCGGCGCCTTGGTCATCCTCGGCACGTAGAAGGCGGCCACCTTCTCCGGCGGAATGCCCGAGGAACTGTCGGCCCCGGCGTGTCCGACACACAGGAGCACTCCCAGCAAGGCCCCCAGGCACAATGAGTACTTGACCATCTTTGTTCTCCGTTTTCTAATGGTGCTTCCTGCCACATGGACACCTTTCATTGCGAGTACATCAAGCGACTTCTGCATCACGCTTTCTCCTTCAGGGTTGTTTGCTGTCTTGCACCTCAATGAGGATCTGCCGGTAATCATGCGTCCGCAGCGACACGGTCAGCGTGCCGCTGGTTGCGCCAGGGGCCGCCTTCCACTCCATGGGCAGAACGGGGGGCGGGATCTTTTGCCATCCGTTCCACTCCGGGAGACTGGTGGCCGTCAGCATTTGGCCATTTTCCACTTTCAGGCCCAGGGTGGCGGCGTCGATGCGCACGGCGATGCCATCGCGCTGCTGGTCGAAGCGGTTGAACACCAGCACCTGCAAACGGTTGTCCTGACGATGGGCGCTGGTCAGGATGTCGGGGGTGTCGCATTTCAGGGCGGGCGCCACCTGCGGGTCCCAGTAGGGATAGAATGTCATCGGCTTGGCCGGATCGAACGGCTTCCAGGACAGGTAGTTCCATTGGTCCCCGACATCGTGCAACCGGGTATAGCCAAACAGCGAGCGGAACCCCTTGTATTTCACCGCCTCGTCGTTGCCGAGGGCGAACTGGTCGAGCCAGCGTGTCGGGATGCCCCATTTGCCGGCGGGATTGCCCAGCGCCTGCATGCGTCCTGGCGCGTATTTCTTCGAGAAGAACGGCTGGGCCGGCGTAAGCGTGGGATTATTCTCGCCCTCCAGCCAATAATCCACAAAGGCGTGGGCCGAGACCATGTCGCCATCCGTGGAATGGCAGAAGATCCACGATTGATCAATGCCCTGATCGAGAATGAGTTGGCGCACGCGCTTGTAGAACTGGCGCACCTTGGTGAAGGAGAAGCCGGGCTGGACCTTGCCGGTGAGCTTGGGGCGGTCGGGCAGATCGAGGACGTAGCCGGCCCCGCTGAGGACGTTGGCATCCATCAATGGTTCGGTGATGTCGAAATACAGGC
>JAPLOD010000964.1 GCA_026692735.1 Planctomycetota bacterium
ACACCGACTTGGCCAGACGACAGGATTCCGCTCTTTCCGCGCCCGCGTCCCATGGTATGCAGAACGATCATGGGCTGGCTGACGGCGCCACTGTTCAGGCTGGACAACGGAACAATACAGAATAGGAGCAAACCAGAATGAACCCATCGAAGCCACTCCCGTATTGTCTGCTCCTATGCGCTTGCGGCATGGCCGCGGGCGCGGCTGAGACAACGCCGCCTGGTCAGCGCCAGTTGCTCAGCGAGGATTGGCAGTTGAAGTCGTCGGTCCTTGTGCCGGAGGATGGCGCACGGATCTCAGCCGTGAGCTACAGGCCGCAACGGTGGTTCAAGACGGTCGTCCCGTCCACGGTGTTGAGTGCGCTGGTGAAGAACGGCGTGTATCCGGACCCGCGCAGTGGTCTGGACTGCTACCGCATCCCGGATTCGTCGGACGAGTTCAACCGAAAGCACGACTTGGCGAGGTTCAGCTATCTCCCGGATCAGCGGAACCCGTGGCGCGACCCATACTGGTACCGTACCGAGTTCGGTCTGCCGCAGGCGCAACCCGGCCAGCACGTATGGCTCAATCTCAACTGCATCAACTACCGCGCCGACGTGTGGCTCAACGGCGTCCGCATTGCCGACAAGGACACGATGGCGGGCATGTTCCAGCGGTTCCGGTTCGACATCACCGCGCACGTCCGGCCGGGTAGCAACGCGCTCGCCGTGCAGGTGTATCCCGTGGATCATCCGGGCGAGCCGGACGCGCAGTTGGAGGTGTTCGGGCGTTCCCGTGGCGAGCACAAGGAAATCGAGCGCGACGTCACCATGATCGAGACCGTCGGCTACGACTGCATGATGACCGTGCCCGACCGCAACATGGGCATCTGCCAGGAAGTGTTCCTCGACTGGACCGGCCCCGTGGACATCCGCCACCCGTTCGTCGTCACCGAACTGCCGCTGCCGGACACCAGCCGCGCCACGCTTGCGGTGTCGGCGGAATTGGTCAACGCTGGCGCGTCGCCGGTGCGCGGTACGTTGCGTGGACGGGTCGCGGGCACGGAGGTGAGTTTCGAGCAGCCGGTGGAACTCGCGCCGAACGAGACGAAGCTCGTGCGCGTGGAACCACAACCCGTGATGCAGCAGCCGCGGCTTTGGTGGCCGGTGAACTACGGCGAGCAGCCTCTCTACGACCTCGTATTGAAGTTTGAGGCGGATGCCGCGGCTTCCGAGCGGACGGTCAGATTCGGCGTTCGCCAGATCACGACCGAGATGCACACGCTCGACGGTTGGCATGGCCGGCGCGTGCTTGTCAACGGCCAGAAGGTCTTCTGCCGGGGCGGCTACATCCAGCCGGAAGTGCTGCTCGACTGGGACGCGCGGCGCATCGAGGAAGAAATCCGTTACTTCGCCGACGCCAACATGAACCTGATTTACTTTGAGGACATCCCGAACCCGCCGGACGCGTTTCTCGAAGCCTGCGATCGGCACGGCGTGTTGTTCGGCAACTGCTTCTATGCTTGTAGCTGGGTGACGAGGCTGGGACGCCCCGAAGACTTCCCGTTGCTGGAGCGATGCACCGTGGACGTGCTCAAGCGCTACCGCAATCACCCCAGCCTCGTGATGTACATGTCCATGGACGAAGGCTACACGTGCCCGGAGGTTTACTCAATGTGGCGGCGGCACATCATCGCACTCGACGGCACGCGGTTCTGGATTCCGTCCGGCTATTTCCCCGACTTCATCAAGAACGAGCCGACTGCGAAAGCGGAGCGCTTCGCGCACTTCAGAGACGACCTGCCTGCCGGCATGAACGACCTCGGCAACAAGTCCTACCAGTGGCAGGAACCCGTCACGTATTTCCGTTGGGTGCGCGAGGACCGGAGCTGGATGTTCAAGATCGAAAGCGGCTCGGCGTCGTTGCCGCCGATCAGCAGCCTGGCGAAGTTCCTGCCCGACCTCGGCGCGCGCAGCGCCAAGGCGCCGTTCCCGCTCACCGAAGCCTGGGCACACCACGGCGCGAACCACTACTACAAGCCCTACGACCAGGCGATCCGCCGGCTCCACGGCGAGCCGGAAAGCGTGGCCGATTATTGCTGGAAAGCGCACCTCGTCACCGCCGACCAGCACCGCTCGTTCTACGAAGCCGTCAACCACCGCATGTGGGAGATCACCAGCGGCTTCACCGAATGGAAAATCAACTCCTGCTTCCCCGACGTGCAGTGGCAGAACTTCGATTACTTTCACAAGCCGGGGGTGAGCCATTTCTTTATCAAGCGCGCCTGCGAGCCGCTGCACGTGCAGATGGACCTCATTGACCACGCCGTGAGCGTCATCAACTGCCGCCCGGAACCGCAGCCCGGCCTGGAAGTGACGGCGCGTGTCTTCGATCTCGATGCCAAGCAGCTCTGGCAACAGACCGCCAAGCTCGACGCGCCCGCCAACGCCCGCCGCGAAGCGTTCGCCATCCCGGGCCTGACCAACCTCGCGCCGTTCGTCTTCGTGAAACTGGCATTGAGGGACGCCGCGGGACGCCGGGTTTCGGACAATGTCTATTGGCTGCGCGGCCAGGGCACAGCGGACTACAGGGCCCTGCAAAAGCTGCCGCTGGTGAAACTCGACGCCGCCTCAAAGGTCGAGGATTGCGGCACTGAGAAACTGGTCCGTGTCAACGTCGCCAACCCGGCCGGCCACATTGCCTTCTTCATCCAACTGGCGCTGACCAAGGACAGGGGCGGCGAAGAAGTCCTGCCTGTCTTCTGGGACGAGAACTACTTCACCCTCTTGCCCGGCGAGACGCGCGAAGTGACCGCGCGCGTCGCCACCCGCGACCTCGGCGGCAAGAAGCCTGTCCTCGAAGTCGGCGGCTGGAACATCCAGACCGACTACCGCTGCGCGGACCTGAAGCCATCGAAGACCACCGTGAAAGCCGGTGAAGCGTTCGCCCTCACCGCCCGCATCGCGGACACCTTCCTCGACGGCAGCCGCGTGACACTGTTCGTGGACGGCCAACCCGCCGACACCAAGTGGTCATGGGCCAGAGGCGGCAAGACCGACGAAGTGTCGTTCAAGGTGAATCTGTCTCAACCCGGCACGCATCGGCTGACGGTCGAGAAAGGCAAGACCAAGGTGACCGTCGAATGATCATCGTCTGAAACCTGATGGAAGAGGAGTCGGAGCCGCTTCGTCTGCACGAGGGCGAAGCCGGTTAACGATGCCTCCTCCCGCACGCCGGGTCACGGCACTTGGTACAGCGGCAGGCCGGCCTTTGCCCGGTGCACCCAGCCGACCGGAACGCCATCGGCCACCACCTGTTCGCAGGCGACATTGTCCAGCGTGGCGTAGAGGAAGCGTATGAGGTCGCGTCGGGCCATCACTTGGTTACCGGTCATGGGTGCAACTACAGGTACGTCGCTCCGATATCGAACCCGGCCTCCGGCGCGCCCTCGAAGCGCCCGTCTGGAAACACGCATTCGCTGTACTTCTCGTTGCTGTAGGTGAAGAACGTCAACTCCCACTTGCCGACGTTGCCCGTGTAAGCCAGCCGGATGAGATGTGTCGGTGTATCGCGCAGTTGCTGCAGCCACTGTGCGGCAGGCTTCTTGACGATAACGGCCCATCCGAGACCACATGATTTGCTCCCTATAGACGGCGAATCTCTACTGCGCTCTATCACGTAATGCCTTCGCGGCCGCGGCGGCCGTGAGCGTCAGTGCACGAGCGGCTTCGAAAGAGGTCGCCTCCTCGGGTAACGCCAACATCAGCCAACGCTCGACAAAGTCGAACTGCTCCCCCGGCTTGAGCTTCCGCTCGGGGGAGAGCGGCTCGAGTTCTGCCACCTGAGCGCTCCAAAACAGTTCGACCGAGTTTCCGCCGTCCGAGTAGAGTCCGTCGTGATCGAAAGGAAAGACCTTCACCAAGAGTTGTCTGCCGCGAACATAGGCAATCCATCCGCAGTCGCTATCAGCACCGAGTTTCCCCTCCTTCCCATCGCATTTCACAACCAAAACCCCGTCAATGACTCTGGAATTAGGCGGCACGACGGAAGCAGCGTCGTATGCCTTCTCGCCTTTCTGACCTGTTGACAAAGCCCAACCTCTGGAAAAGCGACTCTTCTTGTTTAACTCGAAGAATGCATACCCGCCGCTCTTGCACAGCGTTCGGTCCCAGAGGCAGAAGCTCACGGCTGTAGTTGAGGTGTTTCGCAGGCGCTGCACGAGAGTCAGGCCGCCAGTCTTCGGGTCGAGCCGTATCTCCTTCTCGATCCGGACCCCAACGGCCTCATCGCTCGGACTGGCCACGGTGACGGTGTACGGGAACGGCGCCCGCCATGTGTTCTGCCCCAGCCAAAGCGCATTATGGCCTGGTATGCCGCGGATCTCGGGACCAAGGTCGCACTGGTAGCCTCCCACATAGAACCAGCCTTTGCTGGTGGCCAGAGTCTTGCCATCCGAGCCCGGCGCCTCGTAAATGATGTTCGCGTCCTCTGGACCATAATGGATAATGCGTCCGCCGATTGCCGGCACAACGATGGCCTTAAGATCATTTTGGGCTGCAGCCATAATCAGGCTCTCTGGCCAGCCCTTGTAGGCGACAACACGAACGCCTTCAGGCAAAGCTTCCGCAGCGCACGACGCCGACAGAAGCCCGGCGCAGGCCATCAGCCCCAGAATGATCTCCCGCATCCTCAATCCGCTCCCTCAGATGAAAGCACTCTTCCTCACTGTGGTTTTGCACTGAACTGCAGTCCCGGGATAGGCATGCCATCGGGCGCTGCCACGCGGAAATTCAGCGCCCAACCGCCGCCGCCGTTCGTCACCTTGATGAGGATCGCGTTCCAGCCATCCTGCAGCGCCGCTTTCGGCTTGTCCTGGTCCAGCGCACTGCCGCGGCTGGCACCGTTGTCGTGAACGGGCTTCCCGTTGACCCATATCTTGATGCCGTCGTCGCTGCCGCAGCCCAGCATCACATCCATCGCCTTCGGGGACTTGACCCACAGCGCGACGTACCCCGCATCCTGCTCGCGATCGCGCGCTGCCGGCCAGACGTTCACGAAATCGAGCGCGGTATCGGAGAGCGCCGCTTCCTTCCAGCCGACCTTGCCAGCCGCCTTCCACACATCCTTGCCCTTGGGGTCGGGTTGAGCCGCGTTATCATCGTAGGTGTCGGTGGGTTTGAGCGTCCCCGCAACGTGGGCCTTCTCCGGCGCGTGCTCAAGCTTCGTGTTCGGCCCGCCGCCGGGATTCACGAACGGTCCGCACGCCAGCACGGGGATACTGGACTGCTGCTCCCATGCGTCGGCCATCTCGTTGAGCTGCGCGTCCGTGAACTTGTCTTTGTTCTTCGCCACAACCTCCTGGATAGCTTTCGGGAAGCGGTCCAGCACGGTGCCTTGCCGCAGCTTGAATCCCCACAGGGTGCTCGTCGCATTCAGTGCGCGCTCGGCGAACGAGTCGGCCACCATGTTCGCGCCCCGCTCCAGCGAGCGTCGCGCGTTCTCGTCGTACAGAATCTCCTTCGCTGCCATATCCCCTGGTTCTCCTTCGGTGGGCCCGACAGATCCGCCGGGCGATCTCGTATCGTGGTCCCGGCCAAGATGCCGGGGGTCGTGCGTGTCAGCGGGGTCCGCGGCCCGATCCGGGGAGTCCGCCGGGTCCGGTGCGCCGTGCGTCTGAGCTTCGCTCAGCCACAACGACGCGCACACC
>JAPLOD010000965.1 GCA_026692735.1 Planctomycetota bacterium
GCAGGGCTTTCTCCTGGAGAGTCTGCGCGCGGCCTTTCGAGGGAATCACGATCTTCATGCCTGGCCTCCGGTGAGAGTTGTGATTGCCTTCATGCCGTCAATGCAGCGGCCCAGGCCGATCTTCGTCTTGCCGCCCGGATAGGTGATCTGAACGCGCTGGATGGCGAGCCGCTCGCACGCCTGCTGGAAGTCCTGCTCGTTGCGGAACAGCAGCATGATGTAGTCATGGTGCTCGAACGGCTGGCATTCCATCTGAGCCAGGACCGAAGACTGTTCCGGGGCGGGTTCTTCATCGCCATCATCGCCGGCGGCAACGAGGCTGGCCTGCGTGTTGTGAATCAGGTCGCGGACCCACAGCGACTCGGCCTGGACGCTCTCGACCAGCGCGGCGTAGGCTTCCGCGTCGCCTTGCGCCATCGCGCCGACAGGATCGAGCGTGGCGAGAATCTTCTTCTCGGCCTCTTCGCTCCAATCCCCGACGAGGACGGGCACGGGCGTCTTGGGGTCGGCCACAGTCTTGCGCGCGTGGCCATCAATGAGGCGCTTGGTGCGCTCGTTGTACAGGCACGCGCCCGCCCAGCCGACATCGGGGTCGCTGAGCAGATCGCGGATGCTCTGAAGCTGCTCCGGGCTGTGACGCCGCCAGTTGTGCGGGTTCTCGTCAAGCGAACCCGCTTCGATCCATTCGAGTCTGAGCTTGGGTATGGACATGGCTACCTCCGTGCCTTGGGGGCTTCACGGCGCGCCTCCGGGCGCGCGACAGGGGTGTGCAAGGGGCAGGAAAGAAATTCTAGTGAGGGAGGGGAGTCTTCCCCGATCCCTGGTAAGGACTTACAAGAACGGGAGGACCCATAACGAACCCGGCCGGACGTGACGCGCGCGCCGAAACGGGCGCGGCGTATGTGGCGGCGCGCGGAACGTGACTTGGCCGCAGTGCCGCGCGTCCTGTGTTCCGTGGCAATCCGCAGCAAGACGAGGTAGCCGAGCAAGTCCATCACGGCGTCTTCGCCGTAGGCATCGGGCGCGTTGCGGATGCGGCTCAGTTTGTCGTCAATGCGAACGCGCAGGAGTTCAACGGCGTCGCCGCGCGCGAAGATGCGGACGGGATTCAAGGCCGAGTCGCCACACGAGCGACTCTTGGCGATGAGGAACTCGCCGATCTCGCAGCACGTCGCGCGGATGTGTGTTGCCGTGCTACTGGACACGGGACCTCCTTTGCGGCTTTGCGCGCTGGTGTTCACTGTTCACTGGGTGTCCGGGGTCAGTGTTCACTCCCGCCACGCGCGTGGGCGCGTAAGCGCCCGGCGCGTATAGGGGGGTATGGGGGGAGCCGGACAGAACACTCGAAGTTTCTGTACCGCTTTGCCGTAATTCGTTGGAAACGCGAGGCTTAGACCCGGTACAAGGGGCGGTACTTGGGCGGTACTGTACCGGCGGTACAAGGGGCGGTACAAACCGGTACTGTACCGCGTCAAACTGACGCGAAACCCGGTACTTGTACCGGGGGCTGTACCGCCTGTTGGTCATCGCTCTTTCTCCCCCAGTTCGCGGCGAATGCGGCGGACGTAGCTGTCTGTAACACCGCACCGTTCGACGATCTCGCTGGTGCTTGGGGCGGGGACACGGCGTAGGAGTTCGGAGACTTGCTCGCGCTTGGTGGGATCGCCCGCTGGCTCAGGTGGAGCGAAGTCGAGCGCGGGCTGTGGCACCGTGGCGTACCCGACGCGATTGTGAGCCAGCGTCCAGCGATGTACCAAACCGCGAACCAGGGCTTTCTCGATGAACTTCTCGGCCGCGTAGTCGGTCAGATGCTTGGCATTGGCCTCGACCTGGAGCGCGGCTCTGGTCTTGGGTTGTTCTCTGATGAACGCCTGCACGAACGCTTCCGTCGTCCACTCGTCGTCTTCGGTCTGCGATGCGGCGCGCGCTTCCAGTCGCTCGGCGTCCGGGCCGCAGTATCGCTCCCAGCAGATGCCCTGCTCGCCGTGGCGCAGGAAGACTCGCGTGACCTGTTCGCCGCGCGAGTCCTCCAGGCCGGCGCGCTTGCCGCGCTTGCTGGCGCGCAATTCGTAGATCGAGTCGTCAACCTCTCGCAGGACCAGAACGGCGCGCGCCCAGTTCGCCAGCTCGGCTGACCCGGCGCCCAGGTACGAGTAGTCGCCCGAGAGCAAGGCGCTGCGCAGCGTCGGGTCTTTGGGCGGCTTGTTCGCGTGGTGGACCACCATCCACGTGCAGCCCGTCTCCTGGGCAATCGCCCCGAGGCCGTTACGCAAGAAGGCGCTGACGGTCTCCTGGTCGGATGCGCTGCCGCCGAGGAAGGCAAAGAGCGGGTCTATCCACACCAGATCGGGTTGGTACTGCTGGATCAGCAGCCGTGCCCACGAGTGAAACGACTTCCCGGCCTGTGCGGTCTCGGTAACGAAGACAATGCGCGAGTCCAGGTCATCCAACCTGGCGACGCGACCGATGCCGTGGATGACGCCGCTGAACATCTCAGCCAGATCGCCAGCATCGTTCTCGGCCTGGATAACAAGGGACTTCAACGGACGGATTGGCTCGATGCCGAAGAGCGGTTCACCCAGCGCCCACAGGACCGCAGCCTGCACGCTGAAACTGGATTTGCCGATGCCCGTCTGGCCCACGACGAGGCAGGAGCCGGACCGGCAGAGCCAGCGTTTGCCCAGGAGCGTGTTGGGATCGTCCGAGAAGTCGCGGCCGAAGAGCGCCTTGGGCGTCAGGATACGCGGCGTCGTGGTCTCGGCGCTCTGGCGCTGGCCCAGGATGCCGGAGAGGTCTACTCCATGCGTTCCGTCGTTATCGCTGCCGTAGCCGGCAGACCGCAAGGCCGCCGCCACCTGCGCGAAGTCGCCGTTGTGCTCCAGGAGCGCGAGGACACTGAAGGGGCTGTACGCCTTGTCCGGCTCAAACGGAGCGGCGTTCGACGAGAAGACATAGAACACGCCGTTCTTCAGCGTGGCCGACCAGCCTTCGGTCTTGCCCGGCCGTCGCCAGTATTCGTTGTCGCCCGACTTGGCCATGCTCCAGCCGTGGCGGCGAAGGACGTCGCGGAGATCGCCCCGCTGGTTGAAATCGTCACCTGGGCGGCCGTCGACCGCGGCGGAGGGGGACGCAGGGGGTATTTCGGGCTCGGGCGGCTGTTCGTTGAGCGACCAGGCCGCCTCCAAGAGCAGTTCTCGCTCCGTTTCGGTAAGCACAGGCAGCTCGCTGAAGTCGCCTTGCAGCAACTCGTACCGCGGCGAGGGAGCGCAAAGGAACAGTCCACCCTCGCCGCGGGTTTCGATGAGCGTCAGCAAGACCGACCAGTTGCCATCAGCATCCTTGCGGGGTTTGTAGCTCTTACCGGCAATCGTCACCTCATCGGGCCCGTCGACCGACTGCTTGCGTTGTGCCAGCTTCAAGTTGCCGCTCACCGGGGACTCACAGCGGTAGACCACGTGCCAACCGCCCGAGGGCGACTGCTCGATCACCAAGCGTCTAATGAGATCCGCGTCGGCGGCAAGAACGCGATCGTACCAGGCCGTGAACAATTCCCCACCCAGGTCAAAATCAAGCATCTCGAGGTTTCCAGAAACCTGACCGGTGACCAGACACATGGCATCGGCACTGTCAAACCAACGGACGACCTCCGCCTCGTAGGGCAAGCGTTCTTGGTATGCCTTCCATGACTGCAGGGCCGGCCGCTTCTCGCGAAGTTTGGCCGGCAGCGTGCAGAGCCCGGCACGAACGTAGGTGAGTGCAACATCGGCGAAGTTCATGCAGGCGTCCTTGC
>JAPLOD010000966.1 GCA_026692735.1 Planctomycetota bacterium
GGCGCAGAGCGTAACGCTGATGGCCGAAGGCGTCCTGGAGATTCTGCCGGATGGTTTCGGCTTCCTCCGTTCCCCCGATTACGACTACCTGCCCTGCCCCGACGACATCTACATTTCGCCGAGCCAGATCCGGCGCTTCAACCTCCGCACAGGCCACGTCGTCACCGGACAGATCAGGCCGCCAAAGGAGAACGAGCGCTATTTCGCCCTGCTGCAGATCAAGGCCATCAACGGCGAGGAACCCGAGAAGGTCAACGAGAAGATCCCCTTCGACGACCTGACGCCGATCTTCCCCACCCGTCGCTTCGTGCTCGAAACCGGACCGGACGACATCTCCATGCGCATCCTGGACCTCGTGGCGCCCATCGGCCGCGGCCAGCGCGGACTGATCGTGTCGCCGCCGAAGGCCGGCAAGACCGTCCTGTTGCAGCAGATCGCGCATTCGGTCGCGCGCAATGCGCCGGAAGCGATCCTGATCGTGCTGCTGATTGACGAGCGGCCCGAGGAAGTGACGGACATGGAACGCAGCGTGCAGGGCGAGGTCATCGCCAGCACGTTCGACGAACCCGCGGCGCGGCACTGCCAGGTCGCCGAGATGGTCATTGAGCGCGCCAAGCGGCTCGTGGAATACGGCAAGGACGTCGTGATCCTGCTCGACTCCATCACGCGCCTCGGCCGCGCCTACAACACCGAGGTCCCGCACTCCGGCAAGATCCTCACCGGCGGCGTGGACGCGACGGCGCTGCAGAAGCCCAAGAAGTTCTTCGGCGCGGCGCGCAACATCGAACAGGGCGGCAGCCTGACCATCATCGGCACCGCGCTGGTGGACACCGGCTCGCGCATGGACGAGGTCATCTACGAAGAGTTCAAGGGCACGGGCAACATGGAAGTGCATCTGGACCGCCGCCTGATGAACCGCCGTCTCTTCCCGACTATTGACGTCAACCTGTCCGGCACGCGCAAGGAAGAGTTGCTGGTCCACAAGGATGAGCTGCAGCGCATGTGGCTGCTCCGCAAGTACATCCAGGACCTCAACGTGGTCGAGTCCATCGAATTCCTCGTCGAGAAGATGAAGAAGACGAAGGGCAACATCGAGTTCCTGCTCTCGATGAACATCTGACGGCCGCACGGAAAGCCTGGTGCACGAACGCCTCTACTACGGCAGCTTCTCCTGCGACTTGATCTCCGTCCGCAGCGTCAACGTACGGATGAAGTACACCACGTTGACGCCGGTAAGACCCAGCGACACGAACCAGAGCAGCAGCCACACCAGCGCCTGCTGCGGTTCGTTCATCACCTGCCGCACCGCCGGCACGGGGAAGGCGGCGCTGCCGGCCGCCGCCGGTAACGCCAGCATGCCGGCCACAATGATGAGCACGCGGGCGAACGCGCCTTCCAGCTTCAGTATGGTGCAGTGGCGCAGGCCCAGCGCCGCGCCCGCGAGAAGAATGCTGCCGGTGAGCAGGCATACCTGGAAGACCTGCCCCACGCGGCCGGGCTCAACCAGGTTCACGTTGATCACGCCCAGCGCGGAGAAGCTGCTCAACACGTCAATCGTCGCTTTCATCCCCAACGACAGCACCAGCACGATCACCAGCAGGTCGGACAGGCGGAAGGAGTAAAGGAACAGCGCGCGGAAGGCGAAATACGCCACGAACGCGCCCGAGGCGCTGTACAGGAAGAAATCCAGGATGCTGCGCACGAATGACGGGCTCTCGGTGCGGACGGCCACCCACACCACGCCGGCTACGTTCACGGCCAGAACACCGACGAACCACCATACCAGCGCGCGTTCCGGGCTGGCCGCGGACGAATCCTCCGCCTCCCCGTCGGCGTCCGCTGTGCCGTCCTGGGCTTCGTCTTCCGACGCTGGTTCCTGTTCCACCACGGTCTAGCCGCCCAACAGGCCTCGTTCCACAAAACTGAAGAATCGGCCATCGCCAACGATGACATGGTCGAGCAGACGGATGCCAACCAGCTTCGCGACCGAATCCAGCCGCCTGGTGATGGCCTTGTCCGCCAGGCTGGGCGCGGGGTCGCCCGACGGATGGTTGTGCACCACCGCCACCGCGGCCGCGCGCTCCGCGATGGCCCGCGCAAACACCTCGCGAGGATGGATCAGCGTCTCGGTCAGGCTGCCCGCGCTCACCTGTTCCTCGCCCAGAAGGCGGTTCTTCTGGTCCAGCGTGGCCACGACGAACACTTCCTGCTTCAGATCGCGCAGCTTCAGGTAGAAGGCGTCGTAGAAGTCCTGGCCACTGGTGAAGACCCCGCCGCGAGCCGCCGTCTCGCCCGCCCAGGCGCGGCACAGTTCCGCCAGAGCCTGCACGCGCGCCACCGCCGCGCTGCCCAGGCCCAGTTCGCGGAGCACGTCGGGCCCGGCCGCGAACAGACCGCGCACCCCGTTGCAGGCCTTCAGCGCGGCTTCCGCGCGCGCAATGTCCGCCGCCCCGCCGCTCTCGCCCGCCAGGATGAAGGCGAGCAGTTCGGACGCGCGCAGGTCCACGGGGCGCCGGGCGGCCGAGCGGCGCAGCTCCCGCGCCAGGCTCTCACCGAAGACGCGCACGTCCTTCCCGCCGGCCGCAAGATAGCGGCACGTCTCCCGCAGCGGGCAGATGCCGCAGCGCGGCTCCGGCGCGCAGATGCCCGAATGCAGCACGCCGTAGGCGCCGGCGGCGAACAGCTCGACCCACGCCGCGACGATACCCGGCGCCTCGCCGCTGGCCCGCGACAGCCGCGTCAGGAGCGCGTGGTAGTCCTTCAGCAGCGAAGGGCGGTCACGGCCGGCGTCGAGCAGGCCGTAGCGCACAAGAAAGCGCATGCTGTCCGCTTTGGGCGCCAGCTCGCCGCAG
>JAPLOD010000967.1 GCA_026692735.1 Planctomycetota bacterium
GCACATGGTACTTCCAGCAGCTCTTTGTGGACGGCCAGCGCCGGCCGCGTGCGCGTTCGCCAAACGAGGGCTTCTACTACGTGGCGGGCACAGCGCCGGGCAGCCAGGCGCCAGGGCAGGGGCAGGCCATAGCCGGACAGACGCCGGCGTCCGGACGCCTTGCGTTCGTGTTCGCGGCGGGCGAGATCAAACAGTGGCCGGACATAGCCGATGCGAACGTCGTCGTCTTCCATTCGTGGGAGACGTCGCGGCACCGCATCGCGAAGATCAATGAAGCCGAACACGTTGTCACGTTCACCGGCCCGGCGGCGTGGCCGTTCGAGAACTGGGGGCCGAAGCAGCGTTACGTCGTCGAGAATGTGCGCGAGGCTCTCGATGCGCCGGGCGAATGGTATCTGGAGCGCGCGTCCGGGACGCTCTACTACTACCCGTTGCCGGGCGAGGACCCCGCGAAGGCAGAGTTCGTTGCGCCCGCCTTGACGCGCCTCGTGGAGCTGCGCGGCAATCCGGACAAGAACCAGTTCGTGCAGTACGTCACGTTGCGCGGACTGACATTCTCGCACGAAGACTGGGTGCTCGAACCGCAAGGCCACAGCGACCCTCAGGCCGTCGTGACCGCCCCCGCGGCGTTGCTGGCGGACGGCGCGCGCTACTGTGTCATCGAGCGGTGCGAAGTCTCGCACGTCGGCGATTACGGCCTGTGGTTCCGCCGCGGCTGCAAGCACAACCGCATCGTCCACAACCGGCTGTGCGACCTCGGCGTAGGCGGCGTGCGCATCGGCGAGGCGGCGATGCCACCCAACGATGAGACGGAGTCCAGCCACAACCTCGTGGACAACAACCACATTTTCGACGGCGGCCACGTCTACCCGGCGGGCATTGGCGTCTGGGTCGCGCAGAGCAGCCACAACGTGATCTCGCACAACGAAATCCACGACTTCTTCTACTCGGGCATGTCCATCGGCTGGAACTGGGACGACGCGCCGAACCGCTGTCACCACAACCTCATCGAACTGAACCACGTCCACCACTTGGTGAAAGGGTTGCTCAGCGATGCCGGCGCGATCTACACGCTGGGCGTCTCGCCAGGCAGCATCATCCGCAATAATCTCTTCCACGATGTCTGGTCGTACCACCAGCCGCCGCTGGCGTGGGGCATCTACCTTGACGCAACCACCGGCGGGTATCTGGTCGAGAACAACGTCGTCTACCACACGCTGAGCGGCGGGCTGATGTACAACAACGGCGGCCACGAGCACGTGATCCAGAACAACATCTTCGCGCTGTCCGCGGACCACCAGCTCTGGCCGTTCTGGGAAAAGCGTCCGAACACCTTCCGGCACAACATCGTGTACTTCACGCAGGGCACGTTCTTCGTGCCGTATGCGGAATCCTCGCTGCAGCAGCGCCTCGCCGCGAAGGAATCCCTCGGCACCTGGGACGAGAACGTCTACTGGCACACTGGCGGCGCGGACCAGCTCAAGTTCTTCCGCCGCACCTTTGCCGCGTGGCAGGCGCTGGGGCTCGACGGGAAGACCCAGATCGCTGACCCGCAGTTCGAGAACGCGGACGAGTGCGATTTCCGCCTGAAGCCAGCGTCGCCCGCGCTCGCGCTCGCGGGAACCGGCACCGCCGGCTTCAAGCCGATTGACCTGTCAAACGTCGGGCTGTACGGCGATGCCGAGTGGGTCGCCGAAGCGCGCGCCGTGAAGCACCCGAAGACCGTCATGCCGGCACCCCCGCCGCCGCCCAAGCCCACCGAAGTTGATGACGGCTTCGAGAAGACCGCGGTCGGCGTGCGACCGGAGGGGGCGACCGTCAGCGGCGAGGAAAAGGGCGCCTCAATCCGCGTGACGGACGAACAGGCCGCCGGCGGCAAACACAGTCTGAAGTTCACGGACTCCAAGGACCTCACGCCCACCTGGCAGCCGCACATGTATTACGAGCCGCATATCGCCGGCGGCGGTGTGCGGCAGAGCTTTGACGTGCGCATGGAACCCGGCTCGCTCATGTTCACCGAATGGCGCGACGCCGGCGGATACCCACAGAACGTCGGCCCGAGCGTCACGTTCGACGGCGCCGGCCGCGTGTCCGGCGGCGGCAAGGTGCTTGCCACTGTCCCGGCGAGTACGTGGGTGCACATCGAGATTGAGGCGCCGCTGGGCAAAGACGCGCCGCGGAAGTTCAAGCTGACCGTAGCCGTCCCCGGCGCGGCGCCGCAGGTCTTCGCAGACCTGGCGATGCCGGGCAAGGAGTTCGAGGAACTGCATTGGCTGGGCTTCTCGAGCACAGCAGCGGTGGACAGCGTCTTCTACGTGGACAACCTCCGCATCAAGCGCACGCCTTAGGCACGGTAGAACCGCTTGTGTGAGAGGCGAGGGGTGAGGGGCGAGGGTCGGCGGCGAATGTCTGGATTTTCCGGGATTCCCTGTGGACGAGACCTGTACCACCGCGTTTATAACAACAGGGATCCTTCATCGGCATCCTCGACCATGGCTTCAACGTCCCAGAGGGACCGATCACCATGAAGTACGTGCTGCTCGTGGGCGCAGTGCTCGCCAGTGTGGCGTTCGCCGCCGAACCGCCGTTACGTTACACAATTGTCGGGACCGGCCAGACCAAGTGTTTCGACAACCGGAACGAAATCACCCCGCCGAAACCCGGGCAACCGTTTTATGGCCAGGACGCACAGCATCCGGGGCCGGCACCGAGTTACCAGGACAACGGCGACGGCACGGTGAGCGACCTCAACACGGGCCTGAACTGGGTGAAGGCACGCGGCCAGAAGATGACCTGGGAGGATGCCGTCGCGGGCGCGGCGGCTTGTCGCGTCGGCGGCCACAGCGACTGGCGCATGCCGGCCATCAAGGAACTGTACTCGCTCATCAACTTCAACGGGGGCTGCGGCGGCACGGTGGCCAACTCCAGACCGTACCTCGACACCAAGTACTTCGACTTCGCCTACGGCGACGAATCCAAGGGCGTCCGCATCATTGACTGCCAGGACTGGTCCGCCACGCAGTATCTCGGCAAGACGATGAGCGGCAACCCCACCGTCTTCGGCGTCAACTTCGCCGACGGGCGCATCAAGGGATACCCCAAGTCGTTTCCAGGCGGCCGGATTGCCCAGATGTACGTCCGCTACGTCCGCGGCAACCCGTCGTACGGGAAGAACGATTTCCACGACAACGGCGACGGCACCGTCACCGACAGCGCCACCGGCCTGATGTGGCAGAAGGACGACAGCGGCAAGGGCATGAACTGGGAACAGGCCCTCGCTCACGCTGCCAATCTCAAACTTGCCGGCCATTCCGACTGGCGCCTGCCCAACGCCAAGGAACTCCAAAGCATCGTGGACTACACCCGCGCGCCCGCCGTAACGCAGTCGCCCGCGATCTCACCGCTCTTCCAAGTCACCAAACTCAGCGACGGCGACTATCCGTTCTTCTGGACCAGCACGACACACCTCGATGGCCCTCCCGACCGGCGGGGCGGCGCCGCCATCTACATCGCCTTCGGTCGCGCGACGGGCTGGATGCAACCGCATGTCGGTGGCGGGCCGCCGGGCGCGCGCGGGCCGGGACCGGAAGGTCCGGGCATGGGCGGGCCGCGTTTCGATGGGCCGGGACAAGACCGTCCGCCAGGTCCAGGCCAGCCACCATCCGGCGGTTCCGGCACATACCAGTTATTAGACGTCCATGGCGCGGGTGCGCAGCGCAGCGATCCCAAGGCCGGCGACCCGCAGAATTTCCCGCACGGCCGCGGCCCGCAGGGCGATGTTGTCCGCATCAACAACTTTGTCCGCCTTGTGCGCGGCGGACTGAAAGCAGAGACACCATGAAAATACCCGCCGTCGTTGTGACGCTCTCAGCAGGAGATGAAGTGATGAGAACTGGAATGACGGTCCTCACGCTGGCCGTGAGCTTATGTGCATGGGTCGCGATGGCGCAAGATCGGCCGCCGCGGGACCCGCCTCGCTCAGGATCGCAGCCCCGCGACAACGCGCAACGGTACTCGATCGAGCAGGCTGTCTCCGACCGGGCGCAGCTCCACACGATCGCCTTCGACGGCC
>JAPLOD010000968.1 GCA_026692735.1 Planctomycetota bacterium
AGGCGCGCGGTCCATAGCTTCCGGCCAGCCTTGAGCTCGATGCAGTGGATGCCGCCGTCCTGGTCGCAGCGGTAGAGACGCCCGGCAGGCTCCTGGACCACGTCGAGCGCCGGGATGCAGACAGGCAGGCCTTCCGCGCGCCACAAAGTCTTCCCGTCCGCCTCGCGCCGCTCGACATTTGTGGTCCCGCTGACGAGGATGCTTCCGTCGCCCAGCCGACGCCCCGCCAGCGTGGTGCGCTCGCCGCGCTTTCCGTCAGCCAGGAACGGCGCGGTGATGCAGCCCGTCTGGATAAGGGGGACCTCAGACCACGGCGGCCAGCTCACAGACCAGCCGTGCGGAGCAGTCTCGTTTCCCGGGTCGTCCAGGTTGGCGAGGAGCACGTTACCCGTGCGCGCGTCCAGCACCTTCGGCCGGAACGCCCAGACGTTGGTGATTCGCAGCATGATCACGGTCGAACCGCAGATCTCATACTCGCCGTAGGCGATCTTGGAGCCATCCGGACTCAGCGCAAAGTTGCCCGGGAAGACGGAATTACCGAACTCCGCGGCCATCGCGCCCGGATCGGCCTCCTTCGGGATCGCCGCGGCGGCCTCGGCCCTGTCATAGAACCATTGGCGCTTGCCATCGAAATCAACGGCCATCAGGCCAGTCAGGCCGCCGATCAGGATCTGACGCAACGCAGCGTTGATCTCGATCTGCACCTCGGTTTCGACCGCGCCTTCGTTCCAGTGCTTCTGCGGCCATTCGGTCGAGGCGAATCGGCACAGGACCGAGCCAGTCTGTCCGTCGAGGAGAAAGACGTTATATCCGCGCCCGGTAGCCGCCACGACCCGCCGGCCCTCGTCGTACCAGCGCGCGAGATAGACGTTGTGTTCCGGCAGGAACACCTTCCAGAGCGCTTTGCCGTCCGGGCCAAGACAGAACAGATTGTGGCCGTAGCCGAAAGTCCCGACCAGCGTCCGGCCATTCTGGAAACCGGCACCGCCGGTCTTCGGCTCCACGTCCAGGCAGCGCACCATATCCTCGCCAAAGATCGCGTCGCCGAAGGACGAGACCTCGCGCTGCGCCGGGGTTCCGTCCGCAAGCGCGCCACCTTCGCCGCCGCCGACTCCCCCTGGCCCCGTCCTATCAAGAGGGGGCAACGCCGCGCGGACCACCGGGTGCGAGGGTTCGCCATCGCCCCTGGTGGAACCCGGCACGGCCGGGCCTCCGAGGATCGCCGCCAGTTCGTCAACGCCCGCCGCCAGGCCCTCCGCGTCGCAGGCCAGCACGCAGACCGTATCGTGTTCGTTGGAGAATGCCCGGCGCGTCCAGGAGAGCAGCGCCCGCTTCGGCCCGGGGAAGGAGTCGCTGACGGGCGCGACGAGCGCATCGCGTCCGATGAGGGCGTCAAGGAAGATGTTCTCGCCACGCCTGCCCAGCAGGATCAGCGGCGCATCCGCGAGAATGCCCGGCGCAACCACGTCGCCGCGCCAAAGCCTCGAGCCGTCAATGACCGGCTTCTCCGTGTCCCACGGGCCGGGCATCCGCAAGACCTGCTCCACCGGCACGATCCTTGTTTCCTGTCCGCGGCGCGCCAGTTCATCGCGCAGCCTTTCGGCAACAGGCCGTAGCCAAGCCTGGGCAGGCCCGAGCGGGATCGTGATGGGGGGCCCCTTCTTCCCGAAGAACGAGCGGATGCGCTCCGGTTCGAACGTGAGGACCTTGCGCGCATCGAGCGTTGCCGCGACCGCCTGCCCACCGGCCGCGCCGGTTTCCGGAGAGGCCTGTACCGCCACCCGCGCCTCGGCCGCCGCGCCGCTGACGAGTTCGCGGACGCGCAGCGTCCAGTTCCCCACCGGCGCGTTGGCGGGGATGACGTACGCGCCTGTCAGAGCCGGCGCCGCAGCGCGGTAGATTTCGAGCGCCGTCGCGCCGGCAGGGTCAAGGAGCCGCACCTCGATTGGGAAGCTGGCGTCAATGGCCTTGCCCTGCTCGTCGAGGACGCTGGCCTCGTAGCGCAGCGTCCCGCCGGCGCGGACGGCCGCACTGCTCTTGAGTCCGACCGACGCCAAGGCCGCCGGCAGGAAGGCATAGACTTTGCCGGGATAGTGACGCATGTCGGCCTCGAGCGTCATCCAGTCGCCCGCGCTGTTGGCCTCGACGCGCCGCATGTCGAGCACGTCGTAACAGACCGGCGGGCGCTTCGGAAACGTCAGACTCACGCAACTGGGCGCCTGGTACAGCGTCTTATACAGCCCCGTGAAACCGGTGAAGGCGAAGTTCGGGAGCACCAGGTACTCGCCCCCGCCACGGCGCAGCCAGTCGGGCCCGACCAGCGCGTTGTGGCGCGCGGCCGGCGGGACGCGCGTGGCCAGGAACTCGCGCACAAGCTTCGTGGTTTCCTCCGTCTGGTCCCAGACCATCTCGGATTCGAAATCAATGAACTTCGGGAACGCGCCGCCGGACTTGTCGTCGTACTCGTCGAGTTCCGACTCCAGCCGCGTGACACCCTCAATCGGCAGCTTGCTCGACCGCTCGACCGCCAGGACTTTCCCCGCGCCGACCAGACGTTTGAGCGCGGCAAGCGTCTCCGGCGGGCACTCCTCCTCGAACTGGAAGCCCGGCGCAAAGATCACGTTATATCCCATGCCGCGCCCGGCGCGGATGTCCGCGTCGCGCAGGAAATCGGCGGGGAAGCCCGCGCGCGCGCACGCGACCCACAGGCCCTCGCATTGGTAGCGCGGGTTGTTGGTCTTCTTGAGAGCCAGGTAGTCCGCGTCGCGCGAGAAGTAGATTGCGACCTGCTTGTACCCCTTCTGCAGCGACAGGAAGAAGTCGCCGTAACGGGTGCAGAGCGTCCCACCGATGGCGCGGATGGTCTCCCGGTTGTCTGCATACTGCGGTGCTTTGGGGTCGTGCTGAATCGTAAAGTACGTGAAGCCTTCGACCTTGTGCGACAGGGCGAAGAAGGCTTGGCGGAGGAGGTGCGCGCCAAACAGTCCGGAACCGGAGAAGTTGTGCAATTGGGTCCAGACCGGCAGGCCGTCGCGGACCCGCATGACGTCGGCCTGCATGGGCGCGAAGACCGGGCGGTCACCCGACCCGCCGTCCTTGTACATGACGCAGGCGGCGGCATCGAGCGGCGCGTACAGTTCTTCCTCCTTGCCGAACAAACCCAGGTTCCCGCCGTTGCCGCCCCAATAGCGGTTGAGGACGAAGTTGAACGATCCGGGCATCGCCTCTTTCGCCGCCCCGGCCAGGCACGCGGAGAACACGCGCCAGTCGCGGTCCTCATGCGCAGGCCAGGTGCGGAATGCAGCCAGGTCCTGATACGGACGCTGGCCAGCGGGGCGGCCGACGAAACGGTCGAGCGCCTTCATGGCCTTGGTGCTTGTCATCCCCTCGTTGAGCTCGCGGTAGCTCCGCTCATGCGCCTGTTCGAAGGCAGCGACGACCACGGAGTTGTCAATCAGCGAGCGGGAGTAGATCTCGTCGTACAGGCAGACGCCCCGGAAGGCAGGGCTGTGCTGCATGGAACTGACTTCGAGTCCCGTGAACCTGTCGCAGGCGGCGATGATCTTCTCCTCCCGCGGGAGGGAGGTGTCGTTGTATGTCAGCATGTTCTCCCAGAACGGCAGGTTGTTCCGCACGGCCGCATCGGCGAATCGGTCGCGGCCGCTGGGCTGCAGGTACGACTCCCAAGGCCCAAGCTCCGGGCGCTGCCGGACAAGGCGCTCAACGTCTGAGTCCGGGCGCAGGACGCGGTTCATGTCATAGGACATGCCCATGAAGGCGTTGTAGCCCATGGAGACGATGGTCCGTGCGAACTCTTCCGCGCCCTCGCCGGTGTGGATGACGCGCGAGTACTCGTCGCCGAGGACGTTGTACTTGCCGCTGAGCAGGTTCGTGAAATGCGTGCGCGGCTCGGGCTCAACGATCGTTAGGCGCTTCGGCCGGCTCTTCAGTTCGCCCAGCGTCGCCTCGACGCGGTATTCGCCCGCGCACAGGGCCATTGAGCTTTGGCCCTCGAGGCGCACGATGAACGTCTCGCGGCCGTCAACGGCCCTGCCAAGGTTCTCCCGCAGGATGGTCAGGCGCCGGCCGCCCGGCCCTGTGAGGTCCACCTGCAACGTTGTGCCTTTGGGGATCTGGCTGTTCCTGGCGATGGCGCCCAGGACGAGCCAGAATGTCTCTCCTCGGAAGAACGCCGTGCGGCCGCGCTGCGTGAACAGACCGATGGCGGCAGTCCTCTCGCGGGACACGGTGATGAGTGCGTCCGCCGAGAGTTCGCTGTTCGATCCTGGCGGGACGCCGGCGCTGCCCTTCGGACGGACGCCCAGCCGCAGGCGGTAGACGTCGTCCGGCAGGTCGGGCACGGCGAAGGCCGTCTCGCCATTCCCGCTGGCGGAGAGCTCCAGTTCCGTCCACGGGCCGCCGTCGAAGGCCTGCATGCGGCCGAAAGGAACGGCGTCCACGGTCGGGGCGGCCGTGGTGCCGCCGATGGCCTGGATGCGCGCGCGGACCTTATCGCCCGGACGGTGGTGACTCGCCGCCAGTTCTACGAGGAGTGCGCGCTGGAGGCCCTTGGCCGGGTCGGGCATGTCCACGCGCATCGTCTTGACGGGCATGGCGAGCAACCCGCCGTCGGTCAGGATTGCCGGCCCCGCGTCCGAGACGCGCAGCTCGTACTGCCCGCGCCGCGGGTACCAGCTCGTACGCTTCGCGCACCCCGCCTCACGCGGCGACCAGGAGATCTTGTCAATGCCCTGGACAACCAGGCTGCAGCCGCCGTCGCCGACAACGGGGTAGGAAAAGAGCGGGATCTCGATGGTCCAATCCTTGATCTTCACGCCGGGTATCGCCGCGGCTTCGCCGCTCGGCGCGATACCCTCCGCACCCAGGCGGAACGTGAGCCCCATGGGGTGCAGCACGTAGCCCTTGCCAGCTTTGCCTGCCGGCAGCCAGACCGTGAGCGGCGCAAAACGCTCGTAGACGGGCAGCAGCTCGTGCGGCTTGCTCGCCTTCTTCGGATCTTCCGGCTCGTCTTCGGTCGCGTCGCGCACCGTCATGTTCGGTAGCGGTACCGCCTCCGCCACCGCTGCCGTCTCGCGCGCTCCGGCGTCGGCGTCGTATGCGCGCACAGTTACAGGGTACGCTTTGATGCGCACCAGGCCCTTCTCGACGATCAGCTCGGCGCTCTCGCTCGTCACGCTCCCATCCGCGGCCACGGTGAACGCATGTTCGCCCGGCCAGAGCACATGTTTGCCGGCCTTCAGGGCGCGCTTGGCCTTTGGCACGCGATCAATGTATTTGCCGTCATGGAAGCGTTCGAAGAGGGGCTCGCCGTCGAGAAGGACATTGCGCGCCCAGCAGACGAGGTCCAGGCCGATCTGTTGGAACTCCGGGCCCCGCGCGGTGTTTACGGCCCTGGTGACCGGCTTCTCGCGCTCCAGCGTGTCAACCGTCACGTCGGGGCGGTCGTGGGGCACCAGCCGGAACTCGATCTCCGGCGGTTTGGCCGGAGGCGCTCCCGCCAGGCAGGACAGCGCAGTCCCTCCCAGGAAACCCAGGAGGGCGGGAACCATCCACGGTTGCCTACTCGACCTTGCCCACATCAAGCGCCCGTCTCCCGTCGCCTACGTCCGTCCGTCAGTGTGTGTACATGAACAGCAGCACATTTGTCAGCCACTGGAACACGACCTCGCGTTGCCGGTTGTCGCCGCCATGCCCGATGGGCTCGCCCAGCGGGTTCGATGCCGTCGGCGGCGTCGAGTACTCCCAGGCGCAGCCATCGTCGTTCGGCGAGAAAAGCACCGCCGGGCGCTCGTCGAGCAGGTAGTACTGCCAAGGCCGGTTCTCGAAACTCGGCTCGTCTCCCGGCCAGGCGGTCGGGTACAGCATGCGGAAGGCATCGGCGACGCGCGCGTCCTCTTTGAACAGCATGGCGGGCTCAGAGCCGGGCATGAGCCTGGCGACTTCGGGCCTGACACTCTCGCCAAAGGTGCTGCCGCGGAGGTAGCAGTCGTCGAGGTACAGCGAGCCGCCGCGCTTGAGCCACAGCGAGAGGTTGGCAACTTCCTTCTCGTTGAACGAAAAGCCGCTGTGGGCCGTGAAGTAGAGCACCGTGTACTCGAAGATCTCATTGGTGGCGACATCAATCCCGTCGTTGTTGATGTAGACGGGCAGGTCCGTGCGCTTGTTGAACTGGTACATGCCCGAAGGGAGGCCCGTCGGGTCGGCGTCCCAGTCGCAGGTCTTCGTCGCCGGCCTGACGCGGCGCATGCTGATCTTGTCCCGCCGGTCCTTGTCCTTCTCGCCCCCGCGCTCCTGGGCCTCGCCCGCCGAAATCTCCCGGCGGTTCATCGTTCCCGCCCGATCGGCCCAGGATGCCGCCCAGACCGGCCCGGCCAGAACGAATCCAAGACACAGCAGCGGCGCAAGCCGCCGAGCCCGCAATGGCATCTGAGACTTGATTTCCATCTCATCTTCCTCCCGACAACAGCCTGAAGTAGTCGCCCACGGCGTCCTCCGAACCGCTCGGCCAGATCTCCGGCGCGGTGCGCGACTGGAGGGCCTGTTTCCCGACCGGCTGCGCTTTCTCCGTCAACACTGTCCGCGGCGGTTCGACCAGCAGGTTTGTCGCGCGCTTGATCCTGGACAGCCCGCCGAGCAGCGTCATGGCTTCGAACCCGAACTGTTTCTCGGAGAACTGCCCGAGATCCGGACGGACGACGATAATCTCGATTGCCTTCGAACGGCCGACGCCGGGCCCGGTCTCCGTGTTGTTGTCCTTGGCCGTCAGGTGAATGCGGATGCGGTCCCCCGCCGCCAGCGGCGGGCTCAAGCCCTTGAACATCTCGGCGAAGACATCCTTGGCACGGTCGCGCGGCGGCTCGATGGCGCGGGTCACCGAGTTCTGCCGGACCTCGCGCGCCAGCAGTTCATCAACGGCGTCAACGCGGTAGTTCAGCGTCACCTCGGCGACGCCGAAGTCATCCTCCGCGAGGAATGGGACCTCCAGCGCCACCGCCTCCTCGGCCAGCATCGTGAACTTGTCCTTGCGCAGCAGGACCTCGACGGTCGGAGGGTTGTCGCGGTCGGCCGCGACCTCCAGCGAGATTGGGTCGGGCATCTCGAACCCGCGGCCGTACTTGCCCGTCAGGTGTATGTAGGCGCGGTCGGGCCGAGCGATCATGAAGGCGAAATGCCCGAAGCGGCCGCTTACCGCGACCGGCTGGCGCGTGCCGTCCTGCCACTCCACGTAGCTCATGTCAGGATGCAATTCCGTCGTCGCCGCGAAACTGACCAATGCGTTCGTCCCGCTCAGCGCCTGCAGCTTCGGGATGCGGCCGGTCAGCGTGCGCGAAGGCTGGCCGGTGTACGCCGGGTAGACCAGCTCGTAGCTGATCGTGCTCAGGTCCGGGCGCTCGCCCACGAGGACCTGGTGCCGCGCGCTGCGCCTCCCCGCATACTCGAACTGGTAGGAGAACGAGCGGTCCGCCGCCTGGATATTGTACGCCGCACGCGCGGCGGCCAGCGTCAGGTCCGTCGAGGAGGGCTGGTTCGTGTCCAGGTCGGTCTGCAGCAGCGTGACCCTGTCCTGCCGCGCGCCGATGACCTCGACGCTCAAGGTCACCGGTGTGCCCCGCACAATGGCGAGGTCCCCCGGGCTGACGCGCATTTCCACGGGGAAGAGCGAGTCCAGAACAACGGCATACGCGTGCCGCAGCCGTTCGACCCGCTGCCATACGGCGGCGTTGGCAAAGAGCACGCAGCAGAGGGAAACGGTGGCGACGGCGCCGCCGGCGGCGAGCATCCTCCGGGCGCGGCGCAAGTCCACGAGCTTGCGGAAGTCGCTCTCCGCGAGGCGCCGGGCCGTGCGCTCGACAAGTATCTCCACCAGCCGCGCCGAGTAGCCCATGCTACGATCCACGGGCTGGAAGCCCGTGCCACCCTCGGCGATCTCGCGGCCGAGTTGGAGCGAGCCGATGAGCTGGTTGTCCAGGCCGCCATGCAGTTTCTCAATGAGGAGCGCCTCGCGCTCGAGTTGCACGCGCCGCAGCAGCGGGCGCACCAGCCACCGCGCCGCCGCCCAAAGGCATACCGCGCTGAGGACCGCGAAAGAGAGGAGCAGCGGCCAGGCCGGCAGCCCGACGATCCAGTCCAGCAGGAACCAGAGCAAGAGGAGGCCCGGCCCGGCGAGGACAAAGGTCCCGAGGCCCTCCAGCACGAGCCAGCGCTTGCAGAACCGCCCGAAGCCGAGGACGGTCGAGTGGACCGTGTCGTAACCCGCGGGCATGGCGCGCGCGTTCATGCCATTCCCCTTCGTTTGCGGATCAGACAGTCCACGCAGACCAGCGCCACGAACAGGCCCATCGTAAGCGGCAGGTTCCAGAGCGCCACCATGTACGACTGCCGGACGCGCCTCGTCGTCAGGGAAAGGTGGTTGAGCAGCTCGGCGGCATTGGCGGACGAGCCGGCGGTGGCACGGTCCGGGCGGTACAGGATGCCGCCGGTTGCCTTGGCGAGTTCAGCCATGCGATCCGGCCGCGCGCGGGGATCGTCAAGTTCCTCGTCGCTCTCGCCCGCGCGGATGAGCTCCTCCGCAGTGTTGTTCTTGTACGTTGCCTGCACCGACCACGCACCGGGCTCGTCGAGCGCCACGTCGTAGGCGTAGACGCCGGGCGTCCCGCGCCCGTCGCGCGGGTAGATCGCAAAGGCACGGCCCGAGGGGCTGCGCACCTGGACGGTCAGGTCTGCGCCGCGGGTGGGCTTGTACACCGCATCCACCAAGCGTGTGGTCAGCGTCACGGTGTCACCTACGGCGGGGTGCTCGCGCGAGCGCTGCACCTGCGGCTTGCCCGGCTCAAGGCGCGGGTCGGGGGCGAGGTGCCGCACGGCGTTGCCCCAGAAGCGGCGGAAGTAGTCGGGCGCCTCACTGTCGCGCATCATCTCCCAGCGCCAGGTCGTATCAACGGACAGCGCCAGGAGCTTACCCTTGCCGAGTTCCTGCAGCGCCATCACGGGGACCGCCGACGGTGCCGGCCCCCCAGCGCCCTCGATTGCACGCACGGCCAGTAACGTCGCGCCCGGCTTGACGGCTCCAACGCGATTGCAGCCGTCCAGCGCCGGCAGTTCGAGCCAGGCATCGCGGTTCGCGGCCGGGTCGGCCTCGAGTTGCAGCAGCGGGTGCGCCAGGCCCAGCGGAGTGGGGCTGATGGCGAACGTCTTCTCGATTTGCGGCCCCGGAACCGGAACGGTTCCGCCCGATACGACCGGCGCGGCAATCTCGAAGGGCAGGATACGCGCCAGCATGGAATCCTGATAGCCGCCGGCGCCGTAGACCTTCTGTCCGCCGAGTGTGATCAGCCCGCCGCCCCGCCGCGCCACGAACTCAGCCAGCCAGCGCAGCTTTGTCTCCGCCACGTCGCCGCCCTGGCGGAAGTAGGAGCGCGGGATGTCGCCGAGGATCACGACATCGTATTGGTACAGGTCGGCTTCCTTGCTCGGCAGCCCGTCGCCCTGGTTCGCGTGCCGCAGCGTGCCCTGGCCGTACCAACCGCCTTTGGGCATGAGCGTCAAGGCCCCGAGATCAACCACGGGGTCGCGGGCGAGCCAGTGGCCAAGGATCTTCCGTTCGTCGCGCGGGGTATCGAGGTACAGAACGCGGATTTTTGCGTCAACCACGTCCACGCGCTGCTCGGCGGCCAGGCGGCTCTCCGTCACCGTGCCGCGCAGACCCTCCATCACGATCCGGTACACCTTCTCGCCAGCCTTTTCCGGCTTGACCACGAAACTGACCGGCACAGGTTCGGACCCCA
>JAPLOD010000969.1 GCA_026692735.1 Planctomycetota bacterium
CGCGGTGTACGAAGCCTTCGATACGCGCCTCAACCGCCGCGTGGCTCTGAAGGTCATGCTGGCCAGCGACGAAGCCACCACGGAAGAGCGCGAACGTTTCCGGCGCGAGGCCGCGCACTCGGCCAAGCTGCGCCATCCCAATATCGTCACCGTCCACGACGTGGGCCACGAGGAAGGTCGCGACTACCTCGTGATGGACCTCGTCGAGGGCGTCACGCTGGGCGAGGCGTTGCGCCAGCGGCAGTTCACCTACCGTGAGAAGGCCGCGCTGCTGGAGAAGGTCGCCCGCGCCGTGCAATACGCCCACGAGCAGGGCGTCAACCGGAATAGTGCCGCCAACTCAGATTCCTCGATCTGACGTTGTTGCGCCGATCCGCCTGATCGCGATTGGTTTCCCCGACACAGCACCGCTAAACTATCACCCGCATCCTGAACCCCAGGAGGTGCCGCATGTCGGATTCCCCATACACCGCGCTGCTCGCCTGCCTGCTATTGGCCATCGGGGGCGTCGGCATCCGCTCGGCGGCGGCCGCCACCCTAGTCCAGGACGGCAGGCCAGTCGCGACGATCATCGTGTCCAAGGAGGCGTTCGATGCCAAGGCGTGGAAACCCGCGGTGGGCACGTCGGGGCTGCCGCCGCAAAAGGTGCGGCTCGCCGCCGAGGAGTTGCAGCGCTACATCGAGAAGATCAGCGGTGCGAAGCTGGCGATCGCCGCGGACGACCCGGCCCCCGCAATCCCCAAGGGGGAAGCCTCGATCCTCGTCGGCGCCAGCAAGCTGACCGAGCCGCTCAAACTCAACATTCCCACAGGTCTGACCGCCGACCGGAAGGAGGAGGGCTACCTGATCCAGGCCCGCGGCGACACGCTGGCGCTGGCGGGCAATGACCGCGGGCCGTACCAGGGCACGTTCTACGCGGTGAGCGAATTCCTCAACCGGCTGGGCGTGCGTTGGTTCATGCCGAGCGATTTCGGCGAATGTGTCCCAAAACGAAGCACGGTCGAGGTCAAGGACGTCGAACTCCGGGACAAGCCATCGTTCCTCGTGCGAAGCTGGAACGGCAACCTCGCGCCCGAACTGCACGCTGACGACGCGATCTGGCGGTTGCGCAACAAGCTGACGCTCGACCACAACGCCTTCGTCGCCATTCCCGGCGATTCCTTCCTGCGCCAGTACCTGCCGGACAAGGAGAATCTGAAAACCCACCCTGAGTATTTCGGGAAACGACTCGACGGCTCGGTGGACGAGAACATGATCAGCTTGAGCAACACCGAGGCCGTGCGGCTGGTGGCCGAGAAGGTAAAGGCGCGGATCAAGGCTGAGCGGGTGAAGAACCCGGACTTCAACTCGCTGGGCTTCGCGCCCGACGACGGCATGCCGATGGACCTGTCGAAGGAGACGATGGCCTTCAGCCGCGGTTTCCCCGATCTGTGCGGACGCGAAGGCGTCATCACCGAACTCTCCATCAGCGACGAGTGGTTCCGCTTCATGAGCCGGGTGTGCGAGGAAGTGGTCAAGGAATACCCGGATATCGTCATCACCAGCAACGGCTACGCGAACCGGACGACGCCGCCGGAGGGTGTGAAGCTGCACCCGAACCTGGGCATCATGTTCGCGGCAATCTGGTCGGACCTGCTGCACTCGTTCGACGATCCGAAGAGCTGGCAGCAGCAGGTGCAGGGACAGATGCTAGAGCGCTGGGGCCGGCTCTGCCCGCGGGTATTCGTCTACAACTACAACTTCCCCATGCTGGTGACGGGGCTGACGCCGATGCCGCTGACGCGCAAGATCGCTCGGAACACGCCGCTGTTCAAGAAGTGGGGGATCATCGGCTTCGAGGACGAGCAGACATTCCCGTGGATGGCGCACGGAATCACGTCGTTCTACCTTCGCTCGAAGCTGTATTGGAACGCTGACGCCAACGCCCAGGCGATCCTCGACGACTATTTCAGCACCTGGTACGGCCCGGCCGCGAAGGAAAGCGCGGCCTACTGGGACGCGATCGAGGAGGCATTGGAAATCACGCCGCTGCTGGGACACGAGGATCGCATCCTGCCGTACGTGTACAATGATAAGCTGATCGAGGAGCTGGAGAAGCGCGAGCGGCAGGCGGAAGAGCTGGCGAAAGACGAGCCGTACAAGACGCGGGTGCGCGTGGACCGGCTGATCATCGAGCATCTGAAGGGCTACCTAGCGATGAGCCGCGCGGAGTTCACGGGCAACTATGCGGAGGCGATCAAGCAGGCGGACTACATGTTCCAGCAGCGCGAGGCGCTCAACAAAATCAGCGGTTACTTCACGATGCCCGAGACGAAGGACCCGCACCGCGTGTATTTCTCGGGCTCCTACTACTGGAACCTGACGGACCGCAAAGCGTTTTATCAGAAGCTGCTGGACCTGACCACGGGCACGACGGGCGAGCTGATCGCCAAGGCGCCGCGCGAGGTGAAGTTCAGCCTCGACGAAGTGGACCTGGGCCGGTACGGGCGTTGGCACGAGCCGGGGTTCGACCGTTCGAAGTGGCGGACGATTGACACGGCCACGCCGTTCTATCTGCAAAGCGGTGGGACGCTTGACGCGCGAGGCGTGCCCTACGTGGGGCAAGTGTGGTACGTGTTCGAGCTGGATGTGCCCAAGGAGAAGATCGGCCAGCCGATCCACGTCTTCGCAGCCGCCGTGATCGCCGAGGCCTGGGTCTGGACGAACGGGGAATTCAGCGGTCACCGGCCGTACCAGGAGGCATACATACGTCCGGCATCAATGGATTTCGACGTGACCAGCCAAGTGAAGCCCGGCCGGAACGTGATCGGCGTCCGCGTGAGCACATCGCCGAGCCGGGGCCAGGCATCGGAGGGCTTCCAAGGGCCGCTGTTCCTGTATTCGCCCAAGGCGAACCATCCCGGGAACTGAAGGTCGGAACACTACGGCGTCGTATATGAGTTGCCCGCTGGCCGTCTTCGGGGACGCGGCCTGCGCCTACCCCAAGTGCTTCCCCACCAGCTTGGTCATCTCGAACATGGAGACCTGCTTCTTGCCGCCGAAGACGGCCTTGAGGTTCTCGTCGGCGTTGATCATCGTCCGCTTCTTGGCGTCCTGCAGGCCGTTCTTCTTGATGTAGACCCAGAGCTTCTTGGTGAACTCAGTGCGCGGCATGGGCTTGTCGCCGATGACCGGCGCCAGCACCGCGTCGGGCTGCATGGGCTTCATGAACGCCGCGCTGGGCTTGCGGGTGGATTTCTTCGCTTTCGCCATGGAATGACTCCTCCTCGGGATGGAACGTGATGAACGTAACAGGAACCGGGGCTGCTATAGCTGGGGCGGGCGCGAACGTCAAGGGGGAAGCTGGGGGCTCTGTACCCGGGACCCCCGCCCAGCAGTCCATATTCGCGCGGGACGGGACTCCGGCGTTCTTCAAAACACCCCCCTTGTAGTTTTGTGGAGTCTCATCGCACGACAACACGTGGGGTCACGCCGCCCAGTCAGCGCCGATGCCGCACTCGCCGCCAGTGTCGTTGCAGACCGCCAGGTGCGGTAGCTGCCACTGACCTGCGCTGGTCTGCCAGCCGCCTCACCGGAGAGCGCGAAATGGTCCCAGCAGCGCGCCGCCGCAAGCAGCGCAAGCGTTGCACAGGGCGCCAGCAGCGTGTTGGTCATGCAGGCCATCCTCCCTCGTGGCTCAGTAGAAGCACACCGCGCGGGGTCGCAAGCGTTCCTTGTCAGCGGCCCCGCCGGTGCTACAAGGAACACGGCTTCGGGCTTCATGATGACAATGCGTATGCCAAAGCCTGCGCCAGCAGTTGCGATCGTGGCCGCCATCAGTCTTGTGTCGGCCGGCGAGAAGAGCTTCCGGCTGCCCGAAACGGACCTCAAGCAGCGTGTCATCTGGGGTTCTACGTGCGAGGAGCCCGAAGGCGCGGGATTGGCGTTTGGCGGCGAGGACCAGCAGGCCGACGACGGCCAGCCGCACACGCGCCTCAAAGAGGCCGGCGTGTGGGGAGCCATCGTCGCGGAACTCCGCGGCCGCAACAAGCTCCATCTGTTTTGCGAGCGCGCCATGGCCATTCGCCAGCAGCAGAAGAATGCGGCGGCGTGCGCGCGGCGGATCTACTTCGAGGGCCTGCCCGCGGCCGACGAGCAAAAGCGTGTCCAGGCCGAATTGGCGCCGCTGCAGCAGGAAACCGTCACGGCGCTGGGCGCGTTGATGGCGGCCCTCGAACAGCTTCGCGGCGTGGACGGTGACGAGACTGCCCAGGCCGCGTTCGCGCTGCGCCTCCTCCGTTCCGCGGCGGAGAAGGTCAGGCCGCTCGCCGCCACGCCCGCAATCGGCGTGACCGCTGACGCCGTCAAGGGCATGGACGCGGCGCGGATTGACATCGAGAAGGCCGCCGAGGCGCTCGACGCCGAGCCGCCGCCGCGCGCTCTCAGTCCGCTCGTGTACGACGTCCAGTCGAAGCTCTATGTCCTGTTTGGCGGCGACCACTGCGACTATCTGACCAACGACACGTGGGTCTTCGATGCGGCAAAGAGGAAGTGGTTTCAGCGCCGCCCGGCGAACGCTCCGTCACCGCGCGCCGGGCATCAGCTCAAGGCCGCAGGCGACGGCAAGGTGCTGCTCTCGGGCGGCTACCATTACACCTCCAGCACCGACTACTGCGGCGGCCAGTACATGAATGTGGGTGCTGGCGACTGGGTCTACGACATCGCCGCAAATGCCTGGACGGGCCAGGGCACGGCCGAACATCCGGACTCGCGCGTCTACCGCACGGGGCCGTTCCACCCGGACTTCTTCCTCGCCAGCCCGAAGCCTGATGCCGCGGCGACCGGAGCACGGCTGCGGGACCTGCCCGTGAACGCTTGGGTCGCGCTCAAGCCGCCGCTCATCCCGCGGCTCGACCGTTGCTGGGGCGCGTCCATCCTCGACATTGATCGCGACCAGGTTCTCGTGTGGGCGGGCGGCCATTCCTCGCACGGCGGCACGGACGTGCTGCACTATTGCCTGTCCACGAACCGCTGGGTGCTTTACTGCCCGGTTGAGTTCCCCCTGGGCCAGCTTTACGCCAACACGAACTACCCCAACGGCGTCAACTTCAACGTGCGGCCGTGGATCACCGGCCACACGTATCAGAACTACGGCTACGATGCGGGCGCGAAGAAGCTGCTTTTCACCGGCCAGCGCCAGCACTACTACTTCTACGATCCTGACGCCGGCGACTGGACGAGCCGCGCGGTGAAGCCCGCCGGGATGATCTACGAGGCCTGCTTCTACACACTGACTCTTTGCCCGACGCCGCAAGGCACGGTCTGCTGGACGGAACACGGCAAGCTCTTCCGCTTCGACGCGGCCGGCAATGTGTGGACGGAGCTCAAGGTGAAGGGCAAACTGCCCGGCGCGTCAGTGGATTACTCGACGCTCGTCTACGATTCCAGGCGAGACCGGCTGCTCTTCTTCCGCTGCGACTACGGCAAGAAATACGACGGCCAGGTCTGTGCGCTGGACATGAAGGAACTGGCCCTGAGCGCGCTGACGCCCGCGAGCATGGCCGCCGTCGCGCCCGCGGCGTTCGCCATTGAACACGCCTGTTACGATGCGGAGAGCGACCTGGCGCTCATGGCCACGGTGCTGGATTCGCAGCGCACGCCGGCGTACGACTGCGCCGGGAACCGCTGGGTCTCGCTGAAGGTCGGCTTTGAGGCCGCAGAGAAGAAGGACATGTTCCCGCGCGGGCCGCGCCGCTGTTGCAGCCTTCTGTGGGATGCCCGTCGCAAGCTCATCTGGGGCGTGGATGCTTATCACTGTCTGGTCTACGTTCTGAGACTGGACGCAAAGTCGGCGGATGTAAGCGGCCTCTAGCGTCGGGGGGCGTCCGGCACGAAGATTCTCGCGCGGCTGCCCACGAAAGAATGCACACCGTGCCCAGCGGGACGACGGCCGCCGAACCAGTGGCCACCGGCTCACAGTGATTGCCCCGCCCCAGCCATGATGATCATGCAACAGGTTGCACCCGCAGAAGTTCGGCACCCAAGCCCCAATCCGGGCCGCAGCCCCACCGGCGCGAGATCGAGGCCCTCGGCGTCGCCGCACCGCCGTCCCATCATTGAACCGTTCAATGATAGCGAGCAGGTCGGGGATCCTGGGCGCGTTCGCGTGGCGCGGGACTCCGAACGTTGTTAGGGGAGGTAGTGGGGCCTTCATATGCTCTTGCTGGTTACGTAACAGCGGATAGCAAAGAGAACGCGCGACCGCGATGATGGCTGATCGCCTTCGATGGTGAGCAGGCGGCTTTCTTTAGCTGTCGGCATGGGAATCCTCTCCAGGAAGCCAAGGCGGCGCGCCCTGCCAGGGACTACCCGACAGGGCGCGCCGTGGATGTTTGGCGAAAGGGCCGGTAGCCACGATGGCTACGCCCGACGGCCCTTCTCACCGGCGACCTTGACGAACTCGACGGTCGAGCCGTCCGTGATCGTGTCCTCCTCGTCGGCGGGCGCGCCATTGACGCGCACCTGGGCCGAATCGGGGACGTTGAGGACCTCCTCCACCTGCTCGCGGACCTCGGCGACGGTCTTGCCGGCGACGGTGTCCGAATTGGTGCTGTTGACGCCATGACGAACGGTGACTGCCATGTTGCGACCTCCTTGTGGAAACGGGTGGTGACGAAACGGGCCGGCCACACGGCCAAGCCCGGAAACTTGCTGAAGAGCAGTAAAGCTATCGAGGACAGGCTCCCACCCGGCATTGTCATGTAACGCGTTGAAGAACGTATCGGATCAGGCGGCGCACCAGGTGGGCAGCAGTTCAGGGGTGAAGAATGATCGTATCTCGCCGGCCAGTAGGTCGAGCAGTTGCGAGAGCCTGCCATTGCTGATGCCCAACCGCCGGGCGATCAGGCCCTTGGCGTCGCCAACCACCAGGCCACGCAGTACAGACACGCGAGAACACCTGGCTGTGCGGCCCTTGCGCGCCGCCCATCGCATCATGTCGCCCCGCCCTGATCGAGAATGCTGGGAATCCCAGTAGTGCATGTTTCAAACTTGCGCCACTGCAGTATACCCCGTGACGCGGGCAACGCCCGCCATTGGCGAGAGCCTGCTTCGCCTTCCTGCCCGGCTTGCCGGGGTAACCGCCTTGAGCCGCTCCTGGGGCGGATTCTGCGCGTGACGGTGATTGCAGCCGAGGCATACTCAGGCCAAATCCGAACACCACGCCGCGGCCTGAGCGCAAGGGGGCACATCATGCGGAAGACTAAATCCTGTCAGTACCCGCTCCTGGTCGGTCTCCTTGGGTTGCTCCTCGCTGGAGCATCGTCGGCGGCAGAGCCGCTGATCGCCAATGGTTCCTTCACCGATCTGGACGTTAAGGGGATGCCAGTCGGGTGGGCGGCAGGCGGGAAGCCCGTCGTGCTGAAGGAGAATGGGAACACATGGGTTCGTGTCGAACAGGGCTCCGTGTTGAGTCAAACGGTAAAGCTTGCGCCGGACATCGCCAAGCTGAAGCTGTCGGTCCGCATGCGCGTGACCAGCGTCGTGCTGGGAAACGAGGGCTGGAAGGACGCGCGCCTGGCGCTTGAGTTCCGCGACGCCGCGAACAAGCACCTGGACCCATGGCCCAACAGTCCCCACGCCGTTGAGACTACCGACTGGGTCGTCTACGACCGCGTCTTGCCCGTGCCCGCGGGAGCGGCGACCTTCACCATGGGCTGCTCCATGCTCGGGGATTCCGGCACGGCGGAGTTCGACGACATACAGCTTTCCGTGCTGCGGTTGCGCTCGCAAGCCAAGGACGACCTGCCGCTTCCCGAGGGCGCGGGCGAGCCCTGGAACATGGCGCAGGCTCAAAAAGCAAGTTCCGCGACGCGCGAGCAGATCTGCATCAACGGGTTGTGGCGATTCCGACCGGTGCTCGAAGCAAGCACGGAGAACGTCCCCGGGGATCGCGAGGGTTGGGGCTGGTTCAAAGTGCCTGGGATCTGGCCGTACGGATGGAACGGCGACGCGCAGACACTCTGGAGCTCGGACATTGTCGAGGAGAAAGTGAAGATCGCGTCCATGGATCAAGCTTGGTACAAGCGGGAGATCGAGGTGCCCGCTGGCTGGACGGGGCGGCGCATCCTCGTTGACTTCGGCATGGTCCAGACGCACGCGCGGGTGTTCGTGGACGGGAAGCAGGCCGGCGAGGTGTGGTTCCCCGGCGGGCGGCTGGACCTAAGCGATGCGGTTCAACCCGGGAAGACGCAGACGCTGGCCGTGCTGTTGACGGCGCGCCCGCTGGAGAAGGAGAGCACGTCCTTCTCGGCCCCCGAGCGCGTCGTCGCGACGCAAGCGCACGTCGCCCTGAAGGGACTCACCGGAGACGTCTTTCTCGTCAGCGAGCCCCGCGAGAACGTTCTCGGCGACGTCCACGTCGTCACGTCCACTCGCGAGAACAAGATCACATTCGACACGCAAGTGACAGTCGGCGCCGGAAAGCGCAGGCTGAAGGCTCGCGTTCTCGACAAGGGACACGTCGCCAAGGAGTTCGACTCCGAGCCGTTCGACTCGACGCAGCTTCAGCAGGGCCGGTACGCGTTCTCGGCAAGCTGGAAAGACGCCAGGCAGTGGGATCTTGACGCGCCGGAGAACATGTACGATGCCGTGCTGACGCTTTGCGACGCAGACGGAAAGGTCCTGGATGAATCCCTGCCGGCCGCGTTTGGCTTTCGCGAGTTCTCGGTTGACGGCCGCACCTTCTACCTCAATGGGAAGCCGCTGCACCTGCGTGCGCTCTTCACGACGAGCATCAGCAGCGCGGCGGACAAGTCATGCCTGCCGGCATGCGAGCGTACCTGCCAGCAGTTGAAGGCGCTTGGGTTCAACTCGTTGATCACGTCCAACTACAGCTTCGCCCCCGGGGACGTCGGGTACATGGACGCGCTGTTCCAGGCGACGGACCGCCTGGGGCTGTGTGCGTCCTTTGCGCTGCCGCACTGCAAGGACTTCAACTGGAAGATGGACGACCCCAGGCAACAGGAGCGTTACCGGCGGCTCTGCGAGTACCTGATCCGGAGGGTCCAGAACCACCCCAGCATCGTCATGTTTTGCATGAACCACAACGCGACGGGCTACTTCGGCGACCAGAACCCAATGAAGATTGACGGCATTTACGCGCCCAGCTTCCCCGCGAGCAGCCATTACTCGAAGAACAGACGCCAGGCGCAGATCGCCGCCGGCATCGCCAAGTCGCTCGACCCGACCCGGCCCGTGTACCATCATCAATCCGGCAATCTCGCGGACGTCTACACGATTAACTGCTACCTGAACTGGGCGCCCAGGCAGGAGCGCAGCGACTGGCTGGAGCACTGGGCGACGGTGGGGGTCAAGCCGTTGTTCTTCGTCGAGTGGGGCCTGCCGCACATCTCGTCATGGTCGAGCTACCGCGGCCCGCAGTTCATCTGGAGCTGCGAGGCGTTCCAGCAGGTCTGGGACTCCGAGTTCGCCGCAGCGTACCTCGGGCAGGCGGCCTACCGCATGACCCCCACGAAGATCGAGAGCATGCGCCACGAGGAGGCGCTCTTCACGGCCGGCAAGCCGTTCCACTGGTCCACGCTGATCAAGTACCTGCAGAAGCAGGAGGAGAATAACCTCCAGATCCAGGCGCTCATGTGCGACGACAACTGGCGCTCCCACCGCACCTGGGGGGCCTCGGCGATGCTGCCTTGGGACCAGGAGGGAATCTGGCGCCGCGTCCGCGCGCCGTCAACGGAGTCCAAGAGCGTCCCGAACTCGCTCAGAGACCTGCAGCGCCCCGGGATTTTCCCGGACACGCTGCTGCCAGGCGGGCAGGAGATTCACGCCTTCGATCCGGAGAACTTCGAGCTGACGCCGTTGGGCCGTTCGTTCGCGCGCTGGAACCAGCCACTGCTGGGCTACATCGGCGGCGGCTCCAAGCGCTTCACCGAGAAAGGCCACAACTTCCAGCCTGGCGAGAGGATCGAGAAGCAATTGGTCGTGCTCAACGACTCGCGGCGCGAAATCACCTGCAAGTGGACGTGCGCGCTGGAGGCCGCCGGCGTCCCGCGCTCGGGCAACGTCACTGTGAAGGCCGGCGAGAAGGAGCTGATCCCCATATCCATCGCGCTCCCGCGTGAGATGAGGCCAGGCGAGCACAAGCTCACCGCGAGCTTCGACTTCGGCCCGGCGGGGCGTCAAGACGACAGCTTCACGATTGACGTCCTGCCCGCCACAGAACAGACACGGCTCGCGCGAGCCGTCGCGCTCTATGACCCCAAAGACACAACGAAGGACCTGTTGGATGAGTCCGGCATCAAGTACCAGCGCGTCCAGGCCGACAACGACCTCAAGGAGTACGGACTGCTGATCGTGGGCCGGCAGGCGCTCTCACCGGAGGGCGCGGTCCCCATCCTGCGCGGCGTCGCAGGCGGGCTGAAGGTGCTGATCCTGGAGCAGGACGAGGAGGTCCTTACCCGGCGCTTCGGCTTCCGCATCAATATCCACGGCGAGCGGCTGGCGTTCGCGCGGGCGGCCAGGCACCCGGCGTTGGACGGCCTCTCTGAGGCGAACCTGCATGACTGGCGCGGCGCGGCGACGCTGGTGCCGCCGTACCTGACCGTTGACGACGTGGAGATGGGCGACCCGAGATGGAAATGGTGCGGCTTTCCTAACACGCGCGTGTGGCGCTGCGGCAACCATGGCAACGTCGCGACGATCGTCATCGAAAAGCCCGATCGCGGCGACTTCCTGCCCATCCTGGACTGCAGCTTCGACCTCCAATACTCGCCGTTGCTGGAGTACGTGGAGGGAAATGGCCGGATCATCTTCTGCCAGCTCGATCTCACTGGCCGCACGGAGAAGGAACCCGCCGCGCAGAAGCTGCTCCCAAATCTGTGCAGATACCTGGACGGGGCCGCGCCATCGCGCCCGCGCAGGGTCCTGTACGCCGGCGGAGATGAAGGCGCCAAGCTCCTGAGAGACATGCAGGTGCCCTTCGAGCCGCTCGCGGCCCAAGCGCTTGATGAGACGACGTTTCTGGTGCTCGGCCCCAAGCCCCCGGCGATCCCCGTAACGGCCTCCGTCGAGAAGGGTCTCAACGTCCTCTGTCTGGGGCTGAGTGATTCTGACCTCAGCACGCTTCTTCCCGGCGAACTCAAGGTGCAGGTGGCGCCGACAGTTCCCTCCCTGGCGGAGCGCCTGGACGACCCTGCGCTTTTGGGAATCTCGAACGCCGAGCTGCACTGGCGCACGCTGCTGGCATTGCCGGCCCTCGAGCCGGCCGGCGGCAACGGCAACGAGGCCCTGCGCGTTCTCAGGAAGGGCCGCGGCACGATCGTCCTGTGCCAGGCCGCGCCGTGGATGTTCGACTACGCCAAGAAGCCATACGTGCGGACGACATTCCGGCGCAACAGCTTCCTCGTCTCGCGGCTGCTGAGCAACCTCGGCGCGTCGTTCGCAACCGCTGCTGCATTCGCCGGGGATCCCGCGCAACCGGCCGCGACGGCCGCGGCGCCCAACTGGTACGTGCAGCAACCGGTAGCGGAGGACGACCCGTTCCGGTATTACCGGTGGTAGCGGGCCCAAGGGTGCACGCCGGAATCAGCAGCTTGTGAGACTCATGCGTGGCGCCACGGCCTGGACTGTCGGGGCATGATTCTGATGCCCGCTCCCCGCGGCGCCCAAGGCCTGTGCAACCCCGGGGTGTTGCCGACTCGACTCTCCCGTCGCAGCCACGGCAGCAGCGGCGGCAGTCGGTCAGCAGCGCGAGTGCTCTTTCGCAGGCTAAGGTCAGCCCCTGTGTGTACTTCTCCACGATTCTCTCGGATGCCGGCAGAGAGCCATTCTCATAGTGGACCGCCAATGGCGTGTAGCTGCTGGATATTGGTTGGCAGCTTGGGCCACACGGTCGCGAGTTGCTGCAATTCGGGCGATAAAGGGGGGGGGCGTCAAGCCGACGCTTCCGCCGCCGCGCTCCGCGCCCTCGCCGTCCCCACGCGCACCGACGGCGGGCCGTTCACGGATGCGGCACGGCCTCCTTGGCGCCGCCCGTAGGCGCCCAGTCCTTGTACTCCCCGACATGGCAACCCGGCACGGCGCCGTACTCGCCTGCCTTGTAGTGGGGCGAATCCGCCGGCAGCAGATAGCCCGGCGCCCGCAGCTTCGGCGAGTCCAAGATGATGTTCGAAGCAAACGCCAACTGCGCCGCGGCCTGGGCCCAGGAGTCCTTGTCGAGTTTCTGGCCGCCGAACGTGACTTTGCCCAGGTCGAGGATCGTGCGGGACAGCTCGAAGCAGGACAGCGCATCCTTGTCCACGGTGATCAGGTTGCCGCCGATCTGCGAGAAGACGCAGTTGGAGATCTTCGCCCCGCGGCTGACCTGGACGCCGGTCTGGCAGTTGACGACCGTGCAGTGGTTCATCCGCCCGTTGACGATGCTTGCGCCGGTACCTTTGTCCGGACCTTCGCCCGCGATCAGGCAGTCGGAAAGATTGGTGCTGGTGTCGCGCTGAGTTTCCACCTGTATTCTGTAGTTGCCGTAAACCCGGCAGCCGAGCATGGCGTGGGCATGGCCGGCCAGCAGCGCGCCGGCGATCATGTTGTTCCGCACGGTCACACCGCGGTAAACGGTGATGCACGCCATAACATCCGCGATGCCGCAACCGCCGTTGCGCTCAAACAGCCCGCCGTCAATGGTCGTCGTGCTGGTGCCGTGGAACGAGATGCCCTGGTCGCAGTTGTACGAGCCATTGATGTTTTCGAAGACGACGCCCTGGCCCCAGAAGCCCGCGAAGCCGTCGTCCTGGGAGTACTTTGAGGCGATATTGCGCACCGTCACGTAATCGTCGCTGACGTAGAAGCCCGTGTTGAGCGGCAGTTCGAGCTTGCAGTCGGCAATCTTCGCGCCGGCGGGCAGGCGGAAGTAGAGCCGGCGGGGCGCCGATTGCGTGTCGTAGAAGAACCCGCCGCCAGGGATGTCATCCAGCTTGAGAACATTCGGGCCGGCCTTGCCGTTGGGCGAGGGAAGCGGCTGATCCTTGAAGCTCGGCTGTTTGGGCGCAATGGCCGCGGTCATCTTGTCGGTGCCGCTCTTTACACTGGAGCCCAACTTTTCGTACCAGGACTGCTGGTTGGGCGCCTTGGCGGTGGTCGACGTGCAACCCACGGCAAAGATCGGCAAGCTGGCGGCCAGCGCCAGCGAAGAGATGAATTTTGACACCACGAGTGTGTCCTCGCATTCCGTTGCGTGAGGAACCAATCCCTGTGCGGAGCGCCGACACGGGCGCCCCTCAT
>JAPLOD010000970.1 GCA_026692735.1 Planctomycetota bacterium
AAGACCGTCTCTGGGCCACGCCGCGTCCGCTGCGCGCTGCCCGTTACAAGCCGCTTCGCCCGGCCGCGTGAGGTTTACTGCAAGTCCGGTGATGCACACGCAACCGCCGTCTCAGTCTCAGACCGATGCGGGTCGTTGCCCTGTACTCCGCGGCCACGTGGAGATACACTCAACGGACGGCGGGAGCGATGGCAATCCACTCATTGTTATGCAGGGCGGAATGACGATCCCGAGGGGCTCTTATGAACACCGCTATCGTCACGGGAGCCAGTGGGTTCATAGGCGCTCGTATTGCGCGCCAACTGCTGGAAAGCGGATGGCGCGTACATGCGCTGGGACGCAGCAAGGGACGGACCTGCTGGCGCGACAGGATGATATCGTCCCTCGACGACACCAACGGCAGGGCGATGGACCGCGAGGCGCTTTCAGGCCTCCAGTGCCACGAAACCGACCTTCTGCGTCCTGATCTTGGGTTGGCGGAACCCGCCTCCATGCGTCTCACGAAGCACGACGCACTACTGTTTCATGTTGCTGGCGATACGCGGTTCACTCCGCCAGACACGGAGGCCCAGAGACAGACCAATGTCATGGGATCCGTCAATGTCTTTTCCTGCTTCGGCCGCTTGGTCCGGCAGGCTGTCCATGTCAGCACGGCGTATGTGGCCGGGGACCGACAGGGGATCGTCTTGGAAGATGATTCCGATGTCGGACAGGCACATCGCAACCCCTATGAGAAGAGCAAGCTGGAAGCAGAACTCGCGGTGCGGGATATATGCTGTGGAACCAGCCTGCCGCTGATCATTGTTCGTCCCTCGATCATCACGAACGACACCCAAACGGGTCGGTCGTCAACGTTCACGCACCTCAATGCCCTGGTCGAGGTTGTCAGCCGTATCCAGGAGCACTTTGGAATCCGGGACGGACAGGTGGTGAGCGAGGAGATCCGGCTGCCGGTCAACCCTCATTGTCGCCCTAATCTCGCGCCAGTGGATCCGATCGTGACGTCCCTGGTTGAGATCGCGTCCAACCCGCAGGCGCCGGGGAGGGTTTACCACTTGTGCCATCCTGGGCCCCAGAGCAACGCGGAGGTGATGTCCTTGCTTGCGGAGGCATTTGGCGTCAAAGGCAAGGTTGCCCTGTCCTTTGTTTCCCAGTTACAGAAGCCACTGAGTTGGACGGAGAGGATGTTTGTCCGGTCCTTCAAGCCCTACCTCCCGTACCTGAACGAGTCGTGCGTGTTCGACCTGACCAACACCAGAAGGTCAGTACCGGATTATGATTCGCGGTTTCCTGCGCTCAGCGTGGACTACCTGCGCAAGGTGATACAGTGGCAGCGTGACCACGGGAATGCGCGCCTCAGGGAATAACCTGCGGCGGTCAGGGCAGTTCTGCCTCTCCGATGACACGACAAAGGAAGAGCGTTATTTCTGCCCCTCTTTCGCATCTGCGGGCTTGGCCTCCGGCTTCGCCTCGGGCTTGGGCGCGGACTTGTACCCGTCCGCCGCTGACGCCAAGTCCTTGCGCTGCCAGACGCGCACGTAGTCAATCAGGTAGTCCGCGGGCAGTTGCGCGTCATCAACGCTGTTATTGTCCCAGCCGCCCGTGGTCATCTCGATGATGAAGTACGCCGGCACGACCGAGATGCGCGGGCTCTCCCAGCGCAGGAGTTCCTTGCCGTTGCAGTAGTAGATCAGCAATCCCGGCGTCCACAACATGCCGCTGGTGATGAAGCCGTCCTTGTCGGCCTGAACGTAGTTGCACGAGGATCCGACGGAGGTGTGCTGTTTGGCGTATCCGTCCCAGTGCATGGCGATGTTGTAGCGATAGGGCCCCCAGCGCGTGAGATGCTCCATAATGTCGAGTTCCATCCCGCCATTGCCCGTGTCCGTGCGCTTCCAGGTCGGCCCGCTTTCCACGCCGCGGTCGGGCACCATCCAGAACGTCGGCCACAGCCCCGGCACGGTCGGCAGCTTCACCCGCGCCTCGAAGTAGCCGTAGCGCTGGACCCATTTGCCGAAGGTGTCGAGGTAGCCGCAGGCGTAGTCGCTCTCGTTGAGTCCCGAGAGGGTCACCTTGTCCTTCGGTTTCGGGTTGTCGTTGTGGAAGCCGCGCTTCTTCTCGAAATGGAGCTTCACCACGCCGCCCCCGACGATCAGGTTGTCCTTGCTCCAGTGGCTCGCCTTGTCCCACCAGTTCGGCCCATAGATGTTCCACTTCGTCTGGTCTATCTCAGTGCCCTCGAACTCTTCGTCCAAGGTCTTGACCCAGTCGCCCTCCACGGGCGGCCTCTTGCCCAGCCATTCAGGTGTCTGCGCCGGCGGCGCATCGGCCAGGATCGCTTGCACCAGCAGGATCGCCTCCCCTTCCTGCTTGGCCGAAATCCTGACGGCGGCGGCCGCGTCGCTGGTGAAGGCCGTTCCGGTGCCCTTCTGCAGGCCGTAGAACCCCGGCTTGGTGACGGAGACGCCCTTGCCTGGCACGGCGGCGGCAAAGGGCACGACGATCTCCGCTTCGGCCCCGGGCGCCAGCGGAGCCGCGGCGGCGATCGCGTCCGTCGGCCCGCCGTTGCTTTGCACCTGGATGCTGGGCGTCACCGGCGTCTGGCCGTCGTTCTTCACTTTGACGCGCACCTCGCAGGCGTCGCACAGATTCCAGCGCCCGATGTCTGGCTTCAAAGCCGCCCACTGTTCCCCTTTGGCCGCCGGGAACACCACCCGCAGAACAGGCCGGTCGTCGGTCTTGACCAGGGAGGCCTGCGTTCCTTTGGCCTCGATCTGCTTCGCGGCATCTACGGACACGCCGGTGCCGAGGATGACACCGTCCTTCGGCTTCACACGCACCGTGTTGGGATCCACCGGCGGCTTTTCGCCGGCCGTACCCGCGGCCATGAGCGACTCGACGCGGAACGAGGTTTTCTCCTTCACCTTTCCGGTGAACAGGCAGAGATTCACCACCGCGTCCGGCTTCAGGGCGAATCCCGGCTTCTGTCCGTATTGGTAGCCGAAGATGACCTTCACGGTCTTGGTTTCCCCCGGGTTCAGCCAGACCATCTCGGTGTTCCAGGGATTTTGGCGCCAGTCCCCGGCGTTGTCCACGCGCAGGTTAAGAGGGGAGATCGCGGCGGTGCCGGTGTTGACGATGCGCGCCTCGACATGGCCAAATGCCGCAAGATCCCATTTCCCGCCCTTGGGTTTGATGCCTACGCCCGGGTACTCCGAGGGGCCGGGCTGGATGGTGACCTCCAGCGCCTTTCCTTTTTCGGTGTCCACGACCTGGCATTCGACCTGCCCTTCGCTTCGATTCGCCTTCAGGTCCAGCCGCGACGCCGCGTCCTTGGCCTCGAAATCAATCAGGGGTAGACTTGGCGTTTCCTCTGCGAGAACCGGACCGGTCAGCGCGGCCAGACAGAACGCGAAAGCGGACCCGACGGCACCAAGCAGTGATCGCATGGAACTCTCCTTTCATCGCCCCTCTAGACTACCACGCTGCTCTACTGGATGCGGCGCTCGTCGTTGTGCAGCCCGCGCGCTGCGCGACGTCCTTGAGCGTTACTCCCTTGCCTTTCGCCGCTGCCATGCCTCCGTGTTACTCGCCGCACTCAAACGCGCCCGCATCGCGGCACTTGCCGGCAGGCTCACGGCCGCGGAAGTCGCGCAGGAACGGCCCGTCGAATTCCCAGTCGTAGAGTTCCTCGATGGTGGTCTTCGCGTCGGCAAGCGTCCCGCGAGCGATGCGCAGGAACTCCATGGTGCCGGCGAAGAAGCCGCCGTCGGGACCTCTGCCCACCAGCAGATCGGCGGCGTTCGACAGCGACGCGCTCTCCGGCAAATCCAACGCGCCTTCGGCGGCTTTCCGGCCGTCCACGTACACAGTCCCGCGTTTGGCGCCGCGGTCCGCTTCGGCGATGACGTGATGCCACTTGCCGTCGTTGATGCGCGCGCCGGCGGCGACTTCCGCTTTCTGAGCGCCGGACCTGAGCGTGAACGTCACGCCGCCGGCTTTGTTGAGCGCGAGCTGGTAGCCCGCGTCCGCCATCTTCGCCACCAGCACGCTGCGTGCGTGCCCAGGCTCCGTGCGGAAGTACACCTCAAGCAGGAGATTGCCCGTGTCCACGTCGGGCGTCGCCAGGTCCTTGCCCGACACCGTGACCTGCTTCTTCGCGTTCTTGATGTTGACCTGGTAACTGATGGGCGTCGTCATCGTCTCGTGGCTGATGGACGCATACTGGTCCTTGCCGTTGAACTGCAGCGCGCCCTGCGTCCAGTTTTCGAGCGGGCCGTCCACGTAATCAGCCGCTGTTACCTTCGCCGCCTTCAGAGGGAACGTCGGCAGCGTGTGGTAGGTGTCGCGGTTGATGTAGTACGACGCCATGTACCAGTGGTCGTCGAGCAGCACGGTGGGGTCGGCGTTGTTGCGCCGGAAGTTCCATTCGCCAACCATGCCGTAAAGCGCCCACGGCACGAAGAACTTGACGCCTTGGTCAATCGCGGCCGAACCGGCCTTGGGCCTGAAGTCGTGCTCGGCGGCGTTGACCACCGGCGCTGTGTCCGCGAGGATGCCGCCGTCCATGGCCAGCGGCTTGTGCTCTTCGAGCGCCTTCTTGAACGAGGCCAGATCGGGGTGCCCCTTGCCGCTGGCTTCGAACACCGCGAACTGCGATGAGACTGCCTGGAAGACGTTGCGCCCGTACGCCATCGAATGATACGGGTACTCAGGCGGCGGCTTGTCCTTGTCCTCTTTCAGCTTGCCGTGCTGGAAGACCCACGAACTGATGTCCATCCACAGGTTGCCGAGAAAGAAGTGCCGTCCGCCCGCGGGCGACCAGTTCGAACCCATGGCGAACTTGTAGACGGTGTTGTTGAAGTGCGTGTTGTAGATCGTCGGCACGGCTTCGTAAAACGCGCAGTTGGTGCAGAGCTTGCTGCTGAGGTCGTTGTTGGCGCCCCAGGCAACATTGTTGAAAAGGTAGTTCTTGAAGCTGCCGTCAAGGTAGTAGGCGAAGCCGAGCCGTCCGCTGCCGGGCTTCTTCGCGTTGTAGGCCCAGTTCCAATAGCCGCTCGGGTTGCCCGAAATGTTGTTGTAGACGTAGTGCGGCCCGCCCTGCCACGTTTCGATGGCTCCCCAATCGTTGGCGGCCAGCAGGGCCTCGGTGACGCGGTTGTGATGGATCAGGTTCCGCGCCAGCGGCTTGTCGCGCGTTTCGCCGCCGCCTTTGCCGCCGAAGAGGAACAGCCCTGCGCCGTAGCAGCGGTCGAGCACGTTGCCGGCGACTTCCATCGTCTCGGGGAAGCTGACGCACACCGCGTGGCCGTGGTCCTGGCGGAAGGCGCGCAGGCCGATCATGAAGAGCCGGTTGCGCAGGAACTTCACATCGCCCACGTACGCGAACGGCGGCTCGACCTTGCCCCATCCCGAACTCCCTTCGATCTGGATCGCGCCGTGGTCGAGGTACTGCATCTCGTTGTCGGCGATCACGATCTTGTCAATGCGGTTGTTGTCGCTGGCGGCGCCGATGCGGATTGCCTTGCCGACGTGCTCGAAGCGGCAGTTGGCAATGCGCAGGTCTTCCGCCGAGCCGAGTATGCGGATGCACGCGTTGTTGATGTCCTTGTCGCCCCAGGCGGCCGGCGTCATGTCCCAGGCGATGTTGGTGAAGCGGAACGTCAGCCCCGTGATCTGCACGTGACTCATGCCGCCGCTTTCGATCAGGTTGATCTGCCGCGCCGCTTCCACGACGGCCTGGCTCGGGTCGCGGTCGCCGCTGAGACGCAGGTACAAACGCCCGCCCGCGCCCTTCTTCTCGAACCAGAACTCGCCCGGCTCATCCAGATACTGCGGCTTGTCTTCGAGGAAGTACCGGTTGCCCGTGGTGATCGTCTCGCTGTCGCCGAACCAGATTCCCTGGAAGACGATGCCTTTCTTCGCGGCGTCAAACGTTTCGGCTCGCGTCGGGAACGGCGTGCCCATGACGATGCTGTACTCCGTCCGCACGACCGCGTCCTTATAGTAGTCGGCGTCCTTCGTCAGATGCTTCCTGTCAATGCCCATGTGCGCGCGGCCTTTGGGGCCGTTGATCTTCCATTTGCCCGTCCACCACTCGGGCTGCTCCCACGTCCACCACTCGCTCATCACGTCGTCGGGGTTGGAGACCTTCCAGTTCGGCGTGCGCGCAAGCGGAATGCGCTCGACGTCCTGGCCTTTCGTTTCCCACACGCACCGAGGCGCGAAGCTGAGGTCCGCGTACCATACCTTGTCGCCTTCGGGGATGTCCTTGTTGTCGGCGCCGCGCTTCCAGCCGGTCACCCGCTCCGAGCCGGCAATGACCGCCTCGCCTGTCCCCCACGCAGGGTCGCTGGTGAGGCGGATCGGGTTGTTGTCTGCCCCGGACTCGCCGGCGCGCAATGCTCCGCGGTAGATGACGCCGCGCTTGAAGAGGTACGTCTGCGCGCCCTTGCATTGCTTCGCGTTGCCCGTGGCGTTCGAGTCCCAAGGATGATGCTTCCACGCCGCGTCCTTGGTCTCGCCGGACTTGGCATCGTCGCCGCTCTCGAAATCAATGTAGCGGACCGACGGCCCGGCCTCGAACTTGAACGGCTCAGGCTTCCATTTCAGGTCGCCTGTGGGCGTGATCTCCGCCTTGGGTTGGTTCCACGTCCATCGCTGGCGCTCCGGCTTGCGCGGCTCCAGTGTCTCCGCTTTGTCGGGTTCCTTGACGTCCAGTTCGCCGGCCAGGAAGCCGCCCCAGCCGCAGACGAGCGCCATGGTCAAACAGCCGGCCATCGCCCCTGGCAACAGGCTGTTCCGAGGACACTTCGCGGTGTGCGTCATCATGCTCCCATCCCTTTACCAAGCCGTCCCTATCTAACGCTGAACACCCCGCGGGACATACACTGTGCCGGCGGACTCAATCTCGGTTAACCGGCTCCGCGCCCTCGCTCGTCATCTCGCTGACGGGGACTCCTCAGAGAACAGCGTGCGGAGCTCGCCGCTCAGACGGTCGAGGGCCTCCTTCGCAGCCAATGTCGTCTTCGTCTTCGCGCCTGTACCTCATCACACGAATGAAGCATAAACGCGGCCTGCTGCTGCGGCAACCGCGGTATCCGCCCCATGCTCCCCGTCGGCTGGCCGTTTGGTTGCGGCTCTGCTGCCGATGGGTACTCGCCATCCAGCATCGTAGCGCTCTGGTCGGTTCCAGGTGGACGCCGGGATTAGGCCTGGTATATGATGGAGCGATGCGGGCACCTTTCCTGGCACCTGTGGCGTGCCAATGCGCCGGCGGATGTGCCACTGCGAGCTAGCTCGCAGTGCCACGTCGCAGGTGCTGGTGCCGCGCGCGAACGGCGTCCATAACCGAAAGAGGATGACACCATGCGGGTGACGAGTCTGGTCTGTCTGTGGGCGGCGATCGGGGCGGCGCAGGCCGGCGAGATCCTTAAGCTCGGCGCCGGACAGCTTCGCGACCCGCTGGCGGTGCAGGCCGCGCCCAACGGGGATCTCGTGGTGCTCGACCAACACGGCAACGAGTACGCCGTGGTGCGCTTCGCGCCGGACGGGAAGAAGACCGAAGAGAAGAACGTTCCGGCCGCGGTCAAGCGCGCGCAGACCGCTGCCGCGGACAGCGGCGGGACCTATTACCTGTTGGCGCAGGGCGGCGTGTGGCGCCTGCCCGCCAAGGCTGAGCAAGCCGAGACCGTGGAGAACGGCGCCTCCGGCCTGGCGGTGAAGAAAGCCAACGCGGGCGAATGCCTGTACCTGCTCAAGGCCGCGAACGTCCTCCGGGTGAGCATGGCGGACCAGACGCGACAGACGCTCACGCTCTCCGCTGTGCCGGCGAAGGGCGGACTCTCCGCGCTCCACGTCCGCGCGGACGGGCACCTGTACTCGTTCTCGGACGCCGAACGGCTCCTGTACCACTATGACGCCGAAGGGAAGTTGCTGGAGAAGTTCGGGTCCGGCGGCGACATCCGCTGCGGCATCCCGGCCGGCTGCATGGGCGCGTGCTTCGACGTGGACGACGCGGGCGACGTCTACTGGACGCTCGCCGACTACGGCCCGCTGCTCCACTACACGGCGGACGGCAAGACCGGAGTGCAGTTCAACGGGCAGGAGGCCTGGAACGCCAAGTGGACCGGTCCCATTCATACGCTGTGCGGCTTCGCGCTCTCCGGCGACCGCGCCTACGAACTGGACCGCCAGTACAAGCGCCTCACCTCCTTCCCCAAGCACATCGTGGCTCCAGGGGCGAAGGACTGCGACACGGTCAGCACGCAGGCCTTCGGGCTGAACTTCAACCTCCGCACGGACCGCCCGTACAAGCTGTTCCTCGAGGAGAAGGCCGTTCTGCGCCTCGTCTTCGACGGCGGCAATCGCCGCATTCACCAGGCCGCGCTCGACTACGAGCTCTTCGATTACTGGAAGCGTTCGGTGGCCAAGGGGAAGCTCGACGCCAACCTGCCCGGCGAGGCCGGGGCGGCTTTCGACCTCCCGCTGCCGCTCCCGAAGCTCGGCTGGTATGAGCTCGACGCGAAGCTCATCGGCGGCGGCGAAGTGCTGATGGAACGCATCGTCTTCCTCTGCCGCACCCTCGCGGACGCGCGGCTGCCCATCCCGGCGCAGGAAAGCAGCGGCTGGGCCGACATGGCGACCCACAAGGCCATGGGCATGGGGCTGCACCGCTTCCACTTCAACAGCAACGCGAAGGAGTTCGAGCAGACGCTGAAGACCATCGAGGAAGCCCGGAAGCTGAACGTGCCCTTCTTCCTGCAGATCACCGACAAGAAGGACTGCACGCCCGCCAACGTGAAGACAGTCCTTGAGAAGATACCCGACCTGCCGGCGCTTGAGATCGTCAACGAGCCGAACCTTAACACCAGCCCTGACAATTATGTGAAGCTTCTGCAGAAGTGTTACGAGGCAGCCAAGGAGGCGAACCCCAAGGTCCGAGTCCTTGGTCCCACGCAGTGCGGCACCGAACTGGGCTGGTTCGAGGCGTTC
>JAPLOD010000971.1 GCA_026692735.1 Planctomycetota bacterium
TGGCGGCTTGATATACATCGGGGTCGGCTTGGTGACGGGGGTGAAGTACGTCGCGTTAGCAGGGAATACGGGTGCGCTCTTATCGGCGGGCTCGGCGGCGCCGAGAGCGGCAGCGCCGAGAAGGGCGAGACCGGCAAGCCAGAGCGATGTCTGACGTCGCTTCATGAGGGCCTCCAGGATGAAGTGTGTCCGTTCATTCGAGCCCATCCTAAGTCCGTACACCGTTGTCTTCATGTTGGCCCTCGGAACGCCGGCACAAAGAGACCGACTATGGCCAGTCAAGGCAAAAGGGAGAGAGAAGTGATTCGTGGCAATGGACTTCTAATAGCTGAAGTGATCGGGCAAGGTAACGTGCGGCGGCGCACGCTGCTCAGCCACGGTGCTGGGCGGCGCGAGAAAGAGAAGGCGATGCATGAGCGGTTCGTGCGGCGCATCGAAGCGGCGCTGGAGCGCATGCAGCGCGATCTGCAGCGCGCGCAGAACAGCACAAACACGACTGTGGCGCTTCTCATTCAAGGCCTCGCCTCGGGATTCTATGCCATTCTTGCCGAGGCGCAGGGCAATTCAGGCCGCCCCTTCCGCCGCGACCGTGCGCGGCAAGGGCGTTGGCGGACGAGGCGTTCAGGGCATGCTGCGATGGGCGAAACATCAGGCACGGCGAACATCATCGCGCACCTCACCTCGCCGAGCCAGAACAAACCTCTTATTTGGACCCCGGCAGATAGACCTTGCACTCAAACGCCTTCAACGAGAATCGGGTCGCGTCGCCGTCGCACCGCAGGCTCTCTCCGGACACGGCGTCGTGCCACGCGCCGGAGACGCCCGTTTTCAGGCTCGTCTGGACGGCCTCCCCGTTCGTGTTGACGACGCAGAAGGCGTCTTTCCTCGAGGCACGCCGGAGAAACACTCCGTCCTTCCTGTCGCTTTCCAGGTATGCGCCGGTGGGAAGGCTGCGGTAGGCCGCGGCGATCTCGCGATGCTCCGGCTCGAACCCCATGGGCAGGAGGCTGTCACACCAGGAATAGCAGAGGTAGTCGGGATTGCCTCTCGCCAACTGGTTGGCAAAGTCAGCCAGGTAGCCACGCCCCCCCTGTTGCGGATAGGAGATGCAGGCCAGGAACGAGATGTCCGGGGCCCACATCCATGTGCGATTCGGGGTGTCGGAGAGATGGATGCACTGCTCGTAGAACTGGCGGTGGATGTAGCGCGCTGTCCTTCCGGCGTTCTCGATGGCCTTGGCGTAGGCGTCGTCCTGAAGGAAACTCTTGATGCGTGGCATCCATTCCCATCTGTAGTTGGCATGCTCCCAGAAGGTGCAACCGTTGGCCTCCGGCATGTAGGCGCAATAGAGGAAGCCGGGGACGCTCCCGGCGAACTCCGGTCCGAAGCCGATGCGGCGCACCGCGTCCAGGGCCGTCGGCCATTCCGCGGCTCCGGAGAAGACGTGGTAGCAGAAGTCAATGGCCAGGTAGTCCTTGCCGGGGGGCCTTTTCGGCGAAGGCCTTCTGGAAGGCGAGATGGGTCTGGGTCATTGCCCAGTCGCGGAAGGCGATGAACTTGTCCTTGGCGTTCTTCATGACCCATGCATGGCGCTCTTTGAACCGTTTGGGGGAGTCGGGGGCTGCCTGAAGGGCCGCCTTGATGCCTGACCAAGCCTCGAATTGCCGGAAGGTCTCGTCGTCGCTGGTCAGCCCGAGCAGGGCGTCCTCCTCCCGGGATGCGTTCATCCCAGGGTTTATAGGCATGGCCAGCGTGGGCGACCACCAGCATTGGCCCGTGATCCAGGACAGTCCCGCCACGGCCGGGTATTTCCCGTAGCGCTCGCCCAATTCGGAGGCGAGGCGGCTGTACTCCTCGCGCACCTTCGGATGCCATGGGCTGGAGATCGGAAAGATCGCGGAGCCACCCGCGTTCTGGCGACCATCCGCGTTGACGTTCGAGACGCCAGGGGCACCGTGCCAGACGTCATAGTGGGTGAACTCGTGGAGCCGCGACTCCGGCAGCGGGTTGTTTGCCTCCACGTTCAAGACCAGCTTGAGGCCATTCCTCTCGAACATGCGCGCCATCAGTGCGGGTAGATCAACTTCGGGGTCCCCGACGCGTCGTTGACGACTCCCTTGTCAATCTCGTTGAAATCGAAATGGACGAAGGGTGGCTCCGCCGCGCCAAGGCATAGGCAGCCCAGCAAGAAGGCCCCTGAGAGACTTGTTCGTATCTTTGTCATTGGCTATTGGCTTTCCTGTGGTGGCCCAGGAATTTGCGAATCTCCTCCATTCTAACCGGGCGCAAGCTCTTTGCGCATCTCCGTCCGGACAAACATCCCTTCCTTGGGTGCGGCAATGCCCAGGTTGTGGAAGCGCTTCTTCCACTCCACCAGTGGACTCCACCCGACCACCTGCGGATACGCCAGGCGGACCTTATCCTTTTGGAGCGAGGTCAACTGCTTCTTTGCCGCCGCGAAAGCCCCATGCCAGCGAACCGGCCAGGAGAGTCACGTATCGCCGCAACGCGATCCCGGAAGGCCCTGCCATCAGATCCGCAATGTGGGGGGGGCCAAGAGGCCGGAGGCCTGGCGCGCGTAGGCGTCGCCGGGCGGGGCGGAGGCGGGCGGGCCCCATTGCCAGCTCCATGGACCGGCCAGGCCGTCGCTGAAGTGAGGACCGAGCATGTTCCGCATGTTGCCGATGACCTCCACCGCCAACTCGTGGCGACCTTTGCGAATCGGCCCAGAAATCTCCACCGCGTACGGCGGATGCAGGATGGCTCCTACCGAGCGACCATCGAGCAGGACATTGGCCGCCGCCCCGGCCCAGGATCCGAGCTCCAGACGGAGCTTACCTACCGACCGGGGCAGGGCGATACGCCATGTATAGCGAACACCGTGCGGATAGAAAGGCAGGCCCTGGACGGTCCAGTCGCCCAGCGACAGCGGTCGCGGGGCTACGATGCGGAAGCCTTTTGCGGCCGGTTGGAGCGCGAAGTCGCCGAGGATGTAGACCGGCTTGATCTCGCAGAGCATGTGGAATCGCGGGGCGCAGAGTTCGACCGTGTTCTCGCCGGCGCGGAGCCGGCGGCCCACCGGGAGTTCGCGCATATGCTCATCGAACCAGCGACGGGCCTTGGCAAAGGAGACGGCACGGCCGTTGATCTTGATGGTGTAAAGCCAGGGGCGCTCCACGGCGAGACTCAGCGCAGCGCGCCGGGCGGACGGGTAGGCGGCGTCCACGTCGAAACGATACGCCACGCGGAAGGCCGAATCGGGAGCGACCTCGTGGTCAATGAAGTTGCGGTTGAACTGGGAGATGCCAAGCCGCCAGGGGCTTCCTGGGAAGCCCTGCACACGCCAGTTGGCGTCGTCGGCCCGGATAGTGGTCGTGCCGGCAAGGTGCGCGTCGCCGCTGTCCAGGTCGCAGTAATCCAGGAGTAGTTGGTTGTGACTCAGGGCCGTGACCTCCGGCTCGCCCAGTTTCACGGCCTGTCCCTCCCACGGTGCCGCGACGGGGGGAACGTCAGCGCTGGCCTTCGCGCGGCTCAGCCAAAGGGCGTGGCCGCGGGGGTGGAGTGTCAGCGGCATGACCAATTCGCCATTCAGGCGCTCGGCCGGGAGGGCTCGCATGGCGCCGGTCGCGGTATCCAGGTCCACCAGTTGCCGGCCGGCGATGCGCACCGCCATCGTCAGCGGCTTGTTCCAAGGGTTGCAGAAGAACCACACCGCGTCGCCGCCGGGCAGTTCGGCCCGGCGCCATATCAGGCCCTGCGGCAGCGGGCCGGCTTCGGAGGTCGTGAGGCGCGGCGGAACCAGCATGGCAACCCGGTCTGCCAGGGCTCGGGCGGTGGGCACAGATTCCCATTGGCCGACGTACTGCGCTTTGAGTTGAGCGGGTTGTGCATTGGGACGCCCGTCAACGTGCGTGGGAGCGGCGTTGCCGACCTGGACGATCCGTCCACCGTTGGTCAGATACTGCCGCAGCAGGCGCAGCGTGGCTGCGGTCAAGTTCTCCATGACATGGGGCATGGCCACCACGTCGTAGGCACGGTGGCCGACCGCCAGTTTGCCGGCCCGCGCCTTGCCGAGCTCTTCCAGGATGGTCTCGTCGCCCAGATCGAAGTCGAGCTGGCGATCGGCCAACGCCAGGAAAACATCCAGATGGCCGTCGGCGATCCGCTGCAGTTCCGGACTTGCCGGGCCCTCGCCGCGGTGGAGAACCGGAGGCGCGTAGCGCATCCACAGGCTCGTGGTGGGCTGCAGGAGCAGCACTCGGTTGACCTCTTTCCCCTGGCTCAAGACCGCTGCGGTCCGCGCCACGTGGTCGGCATGCAGGCGATACCACGGATACCAGCTTGAATGGTCGCTGATCGTCTGGGGCCATTCGTACTGCCGAGCGCCGGCGAGCGAGACATGGCTCAGGTGCGGGTTCATGACGTTCACGCCGTGGGCCAGCAGCATGTCCTCGGCCTGCTTGAACAGGGCAAACGAAACGCCGTAGCCGCCAGCGCCGCTGGATTCGACCATCGTCTTGGCGCGCCCGAGCTGGTTGGCCACGCTGGCCATTTCACGCAGGTTGAAGCGGTGCAGGCGGTTGGCGGCCAGATCGTCTGGAAAGACCTGGAAGGCGAGGTAGTCGTTGCCGGGGGCGTGCATCCAGCGCAGCAGGGCCATGACGCTCGGGTGGTAGCTCGGGTCGGCCCAGTGTTCCTCGTAGAAGTGGCCGGTGAACGCCAGGTTGTGCTTGACGCACCAGTCGTGAATCTGCTTGGCGAAGTTCCGGCAGTACAGGCGATTCACGGTTGCCAGGTAGTCAAACCGTACGGCGGTCGCGTGGTCCCCGCCGAAGCAAAATGGCGCGAGCTGGTCCTCGAGCCGGTAGCCGTGGTCCTTGTGGAACTCGCGCCCCAGAAGCTCGGACCACAGGAAACCGCGGTTGCTGCGGGGCAGATGGGATTCGTCGCTGAAAACGTAGAGGATGGCCTTGCCGAACTCACGTCGGAAGCGGCGGGCGTAGGGCTCGTAGCCGACCGCCAGGAACGTGGCCGTGGCATCGTGACGGGTGAGGTCCGGCAAGGGGAAGCCGCCGGCGCCGGCCGAGCGGGGCACATCGGCCCAGCCCAGGGCGAGGAAGGGGCGTTCGGAGGAGGCGGCCTTGAGCGCTTCGAGTTCCACGGGGCGCGGGTTCTGAAGATCGCGGTCCAGTGCGAACGCCGCCACCGCGCCTCCGCCGCGCGGCGGGCTGGTGTAGGTGGTGGCCTCAAGGAAACGCGCCGCCGTGTGCGGGGCCTCAGCGGTGGTGTGGCCGCCCCCACTGCCCGACGGGCAGACAAACTCGTCGTAGATCTGGCATTCCATGCCCAGCCGTTTGCACTCGCGCAGGGCGTGGCCCCACACGGCAAACCACTCGTCGGTCAGAAACCCAGTGATCAGGCCCCAGCGCGGCAGCATGAACACGCCGCCCATCCCCTGCGCCTTGAAGCTCCGGAGCATCTCGGTGAGCCGCGACCGCGTCAACAGGCTGTTGAGCGACCAGACCGGTTGCGGGCGGAACTCCGTCGGCGGGTTCTGGAGCAGCATCTGCAGGCGCTTCGTGTCCATCGTGAGCGATCCTTCATGCGGGAGTGATAAGACGACCCGAAACGCCGTCCGCAGGCATGAGCCATCCGCCCGTTACCGCTTGCCGAGCATCTGCTTCTTGCGATCCATGTAATGGCAGTAGTTCTCGAACGACGCATGCGGCAGCATGTGGTCCAGGTGCGGGATATCGGGCCGCCCAGTGAAGGCCTACCCCAGGTGCTTCCCCACCAGCTTGGTCATCTCGAACATGGAGACCTGCTTCTTGCCGCCGAAGACCGCCTTGAGCTTCTCGTCGGCGTTGATCATCGTCCGCTTCTTGGCGTCCTGCAGGACGTTCTTCTTGATGTAGACCCAGAGCTTCTTGGTGACCTCGGTGCGCGGCATGGCCTTGTCGCCGATGACCGGCGCCAGCACCGCGTCGGGCTGCATGGGCTTCATGAACGCCGCGTTGGGCTTGCGGGTGGACTTCTTCGCTGCCTTCGCCATGGAACGACCCCTCCTTGTGATAGAACGGGACGAACGTAACAGAAACCGGGGCTGCTATAGCTGGCTCGGGCGCGAACGTCAAGGAGGAAGATGGGCGCGCCTCGCGGGCAGCACATGCTGAGATTCCGGCACCGTGCTCTGGGAACCTCTGAGAAGGATACCGCGATACCATTCCACTGACGCCGGCTGGACAAACAGGCTAAGAGCACCGTCCAGATGACGCTCGACGCCATCATCCGCGTGCTGCCTGCCACCCGACGTGTGCGCGTCAGACTTTGACGCCCCAGTTTACGCCACTGTTGACGCCCGGTTTTACGCTATCCAGTGGTTCCCTCGAGGACCCGGATGTCGTGTTCTTCGAGTACACGGCAACGATAGGCCCGGAGCGTCTCGTCAGGCGCTTTCCCCGCTGTATCAACGCGGAAATCAACGCGCGACATGCGTGACCGACCCTCGGTCACCAAGGACTGACCGTCGGCGCGACGCAGGTACTTCCGCAGCGTGCAGAGATCGGTACGGTTTTCCGGTACGCCGGCGACCAACGCCCACGTCCGGTGCGTCAAGGCCCGGAAGACGGTGAAGAAGAGGCAGCCAGCCCCGCCTTGCACTGTCGAGGGCTGCCCAAAGCCGCAGTTTTCAAAGGGCCTATGCAGGGCGCGCTACCTTCTGGCCAGGGAAAAGGAAAAGGCCGCCAGCGCTTGACATCGGCGCGCAATCAAGGAACCATGATTGCCCAAGCACAAAAGGGGGACGCCATGGGCGACGAGGCCTGAACGGCTACCACTATACCGACGTGTCGCGGCTCCCCAAAGTCATCGGTGACAGGGCAATTCTCCCGGCCACGGAGTTCATAGACGAGGGGGAGCGGCCCGCGGCTGCAATCTGGCAGATTGCATTACAGGCTGGAGCGCTACGAGCCGACGGCGTACAAGCCGCCGTCCCCACAAGGGCAACGGCACTGATACTACGAGGAGCCTGCCAATGGTCACCCGCCGCCTGCCCTGCTCGGCTTGCCTGCTGTTGGTTTGCGTGAGCTTCCCGGCGTTTGCCGAGGACACTCCCATCCAGTTCAAAGTCTGGGGCACGCGCGGGCCGGAACTGGCGCCGCTGCCGGTGGGCTGGACGGAAGTGCGCGCCGAGCCCAGAAAGGGTCCGGCGGAATTGACGAGACACAGCACCACGGCGGCACGAAAAGTTTCAAGGTCGAAAACCCCAAAGAGGCTGCCGGGCTGCCGGGACGGACGTCACCGTCTGCGTGTGGGGCTGGGGCGGGCCGGAGCCGAACATGAACTTCGCGGCGGGGAAGACGTATGACTTCTCGGCCTGGCTGAAGTACGACGGCGTGCCGCCGCAGCTCAAGATCAACTTCGCGCAGCCCGTCACTTCACGCGAACAGGTCATCGAGGGCCAGACGGAGAATGGCTGGAAGCGTTTCACTCGCCGCGTCACCATGGCCAAGGACGCCAAATCCAACTACCTGGCAGTGTGGCAG
>JAPLOD010000972.1 GCA_026692735.1 Planctomycetota bacterium
AGAACTGGCGCACCTTGGTGAAGGAGAAGCCGGGCTGGACCTTGCCGGTGAGCTTGGGGCGGTCGGGCAGATCGAGGACGTAGCCGGCCCCGCTGAGGACGTTGGCATCCATCAATGGTTCGGTGATGTCGAAATACAGGCCTTTGATGCCGACTCCCTTGAACCAGGCGTCATAACACCAGAGGCGATAGTCGATCTGATCCGGCGACATATTGGAATTATCGATGTTGCCGCGGTGCGTGTGCGGAGCGATATACCCGAACACGTCCGAGAGTTGCTTGCCCTTGGGCATGCGCGGATCGTCCACGTCGGTGAAATGGACGCCGCCCTGCATCTGGTAGGGCGTGAAGGCGTTCTTCTCACCTTCAAACTTCTTGCGACTGGCGATCATGGCGTCCCAATTGATCGGATACCAGTGCGGGCCGTGCATGAAACCGATGTGGGCCCAGGTCATCCCCGGTAACTGGTATCTCATGCCGTTCCAGTCCCAGGTCTTGTATGGACCATCCGCATAGACGCCCGTAAAGGCCGTGCGCAGGTCGAGGCATGTCATGCAGCGCCGGAAATCAGGATTCGACGGCCGGATGGGCGTGGCCTGCAGGCTGAACTCCACCGTACGCGTGCGATCGAAGACGAAGGGCCGGGCCACCAGGTTGAGCACCAGATTCACCGTATCGGGCCGGTCCGCCGGACGGACGATCTCAACGGAGGGATGCTGCTTCATCTGGTCTTTGTCGGCGGGCACCCAGTCCTTGTCATTGTCCGCCATGAAGGCGAGGCCGCGGGTGGCACCGCCGAGCCAGACGTAGGGCCGGAAGTTGCCGGCCAACTGGGGAGCGCCATATTCCTCATTGTAGGGTTTGTCGCCCAGGCCGCTATTCTGGCCACTGTGCCAAAGCCGGCCGCTCTTGACGGTGTCCAGGCTGAGGCTGTTGACCGAATGGCGGAACCACTGGCCCGGACCACCGCCTACGGCGTGCAGTTGCATGGCATACTCGCGCTTCAGCGGGATGATCAGGCGCAGGGCGTCCATCTTGGCCTGGGGATTGGGCGGCACGATGTTGATGCGGTGGAAGGCGTAGCCGTCGTATTCGAGGGCCACGGCCGTCTCGATGCGCCAACCCTCGCCGCTCAGGGCGCCGCTCCAGGAGGCCTGCGCGTCTGCAACCGTGATGCCGGCGGGCGCGGCCCCGGGCCGCAGTGTCACCGGTTTGCCGTCCTGCACCAGCTCCATGCGCACCGGGCTAGCAAGAATATCCAGCCCTTTCTGGTCCACACCGCTCTGGGCCGCGACCTTGAGGCCGGCGAGCAAACCGCTGCCGTCCACCTGATACTCCCGCCCCCAGCACGAAAAGCCGACTGACGGCTGACCTCCGACCTCTGACTTCTGACTTCTGATCGGCGTCCACGGCGGCTGCACCTTATCGCTGACACCCAGTTTGTTGCCGATCCATGGCAGGTCCTTCTCGTGGTCGTAGCGGATAAAGTTCTGCCACGCCCGCGCGAGCACCTGGCCGTCCTTGCCGCGGGCCACCGCCTCGGCCCGGTAGACCCCGGGCGCCAGCAGCGGGAGCACATCATCCACGGCCAGGGCGGCGTCGTCACCGGCGACGACTTTCCAGATGGCGCTGCAGCCGACCGGTTGGGGCATTTGGGGCGCGGGAGGCAAACTGCCCCATCCGCCCAGCGCGCCCAGTGCGGCGGAGTATTCCGGGATCAGCGGATACTTCCCGCCCGGATCCGGCTTCCTGGCGCTGTTGAAGCAATAGAACCAGACGCCGCTGGCGCCGCCTTGCGTGTCGGTCATTTCACACGGCGAGTAACTGCGCTGAACCCCGTAGGCTGTCTGGGTGAGCAGACCACGCAGTGCCATCGTGTCACGCCCCAGGCCTTCCCCCTGGTAGAACTGTATCTTGTCGCCCTGTCGGACATCCACGTTCGTGACGACCAGCGGAACCCATACCCCGTATTGGGTGAAATCGACGCGCGGCGTCAGCTCCCTGGTCTTG
>JAPLOD010000973.1 GCA_026692735.1 Planctomycetota bacterium
ATGGAGCCGAACGCGCCGCCACGCTCCTCGCGGACCATTCCGCCCATCTCGTCGAACACCTCCGCCGGGCGCTGGCCCGTGAACCGGAACCGAAAGCCGCCCTTGCTGTGGCAGAAAACAAGGAGGTTGTATGAACCGCACCATCTCCCGCCGTTCGGTCCTCAAGGGCTTCGCGCAAGGGGGCATCGGCCTTCTGCTCCTCAAGAACGGCCTCTCCGCGCGCACCTACGCCGCCAACGAGAAGGTCAACGTCGCCCACGTCGGCTGCGGCGGCCGCGGGGCGGAGCTGATCGGTTCGTTCGCCAATGCGGCGACCATCGTCGCCATGTGCGACGTGAACAAATCCAAGGCCCAGCGCGTCTTCGAGCAGTTCCCCAACGTCCCCAAGTTCGAGGACTTCCGCAAGATGCTCGACGAGAAAGCCAAGGAGATTGACGCTGTCGTCGTCGCCACGCCCGATCACATCCACGCCGTCGCCTCCGCCGCCGCCATGCGCGCGGGCAAGCACGTCTACACCGAGAAGCCCCTGACGCGCCTCGTGCAGGAAGCGCGCGTCCTGCGCGAACTGGCGAAGAAGCAGAAGGTCGCCACCTCCATGGGCAACCAGGGCACCGGCGCCGGACCGTACCGCCGCGCCATGGAACTCATCCAGAACGGCGCGCTGGGCCCGATCAAGGCCGTGTACGTCTGGAACGACCAGGGCGGGCAGGGACAGAAGCAGGCGCCGGAAGGCGAGCAGAAGGTCCCGCCCTATCTCAACTGGGACCTCTGGCTCGGCCCGACGCGCGAGCGTCCCTTCAACACCAAGTGGATGAACTGGGGGTTCTGGCGTGACTTCGGCACGGCGCAGCTCGGCAACTGGGCCTCGCACACCGCCAACCTCGCGTTCCGCGCGATGAAGGTGGACTCGCTGTGGTACGCCGACCCGGCCACCAAGCCCCTCATCAAGGTCGAAGCCAAGGTGGACGCCATCAACCGCCTCGGCTTCTCCCGCTGGGAACACGTCCAGTGGCACATCCCCGCCCGTGGCGACTTGCCTCCCATCACCTTCCATTGGGTCAACGGCGGCGGTGCCTCCCCGGCGCGCGCGCAGATTGAGGAAGCCATGGGCCGCGAACTGGACTGGGGCGACAAGGGCGAGAAAAAGTGGAAAGACTGGGCCGGCACGCTGATCGTTGGCGGCGAAGGCAAAATCTACGCCACCGGTCACAATGCCACCTTCACCATGCTCCCGGAAGACAAGTTCAAGGACGTGCAGCAGAAGGAACCCGAGAAGCTCGAACGCTCGCAGGGCCACGAGCGCGACTGGCTCATCGCCTGCAAAGGCGGCAAGCCCGCCTGGGCCAACTACGACTTCGCCGGCCCGCTCACTGAGCACAACATGCTCGGCAACGTCGCCACGCAGTTCGATGGAGTTCTCGAATTCGATCCGTTGGAGTGCAAGATCCTGAACAACGCGGACGCCGACAAGGCGCTGCGTTACGAATACCGTCAGGGGTGGAGTTTGTAGCGCAATCCTCCGGATTGCGTTCACGGTGGTTACGCAAAGGAGTGCTTCCCATGAGCCGCACCGTCACCCGCCGTTCAGTCCTGAAGGGCCTGGCGCAGTCTGCTGCCAGCGTCCTGCTCCTCGAGAACGCCCTTGCCGCCCGCTCCTACGCCGCCAACGAGAAGCTCAACCTCGCTCACATCGGCGTCGGCGGCCGCGGCACCGAACTCCTCGGCTCGTTCTGCACCCAGGCGAATGTCGTCGCTCTGTGCGACGTCAATAAGTCGAAAGCCCAGCGCATGTTCGATAAGTTCCCCGCTGCCCCCAGGTTCGAGGACTTCCGTAAGATGCTCGACGAGAAGGCCAAGGAGATTGACGCCGTCGTCGTCGCCACGCCCGATCACACGCACGCCGTTGCGGCGGTGGCCGCGATGAAGGCCGGCAAGCACGTCTATGTTGAAAAACCCATGGCGGGGTGTGTGTACGAAGCGCGCGTGATGCGCGAGACGGCCGAGAAACAGAAAGTCGCCACGCAGATGGGCAATCAGGGCTCATCGTCAGGCCAGTTCCGGCGCGGCGTTGAGCTGATCCAGGACGGCGCGCTCGGCGAGATCAAGGAAGTATACGTCTGGAACTGCGGAGGCGGAGCCGACGTCCGCGATATCCCCAAGGACACG
>JAPLOD010000974.1 GCA_026692735.1 Planctomycetota bacterium
GCTGCTGATGACCGGCTTTCTCCTGGACCGGCCGGCGTTCGTCCATGGATCCCTGGCCAAGAAAGGGGAGAACGCCTTCATGGCCACGTACTTCACCTGCCCGACACGGTTGCAGGGCTACGACTACGAGCCACCCGCATCGTTCGCCATCGGGCAGGGCCAGGACGGAAAGGACTATGGCATCCAGGTCCGCTGGCGCAAAGGCGAGACCATCACGCGAGTGCAGTTGAGGGATTCCAAGGTGCTGATGACGACCGGCAGGGCCGTTTACACCGACATCACGCTCAAGGAAGGCCACCGTACGGCGGTGGTCATTGAGCTGGACGACCAGCCCGGCCGCCCCGACCCTGACGCCGCCAACTGCGTGATTGTGTATGGCAATTGCACCAACGAGATGAGTTGTCTCGCCAGACTGATGGATTTGGAGTTTCCTGCCGTCGCCGGGGTGCTGGTGCCCAAGTAACGCCGCGAGAGTAATGGACACGCGGCCACTCGGTTCTCCCAGCGCGCCCAGACGGTGCGGCGCAGGTACTCGGGCGGCACGGAGTAGTACGCCTTGTCCACCTCGACATGGCGGTGTCCGCCGTCGTCGCCATCTGGTCCGGGGGTTCCGTCGCCCGCGCCGGCGAACCAGCCGGCGACCGAACCGGAAGGCGACCGGGGCGCGCACCAACTTGCCTCACAATGTAGACCACGGAGGGCCGCCCCCTTCTTGTCCGGCTGCCTCGCCGCGGGCCAACTGGGTTGGCGGGGGCAGGGGAATCCCTCCCCGGAATCAAAGTTCACCAGCGCTTCAGTGCTATAGGTCGTCTGGCGTCGGTCTCCGGAACGGGGAACCAGCAAGCGACGTAGCCGACCGGGCGATGCGCGAGGGCGGCGTTTCATTTCTAAACGGTTCCCCCCATGTCACGTCACAGAGCGCCGCCCAGAGGATGCCGGCGGCAATCGGGCTGTCTTGCCCCATCTGTGCAGGTTCCCCGTGAAACCATGCACCCATGCCGTATGCCCGCTTCCAGAGGTACTCCCTCATGTGTCGCCTGTAGTCCGTGGGGTTCGGGGCGTGGCTCAGCCTCCATAGGTACTGCTGCAACTGCGCGCCGAAGTTGTAGATATGGGCGTCAGTCCATAGCCCGCCTTCCCCCTTGACGGCGTAGGCGTCCGGGGCTGGCGGGGGCATGAGGGAGTCAAGGGCCGCATCCATTGCCCTGTTGAGGAAGTCCGCCGCAGCAGCCTTGTCCTCCGCCTGGAGTTTGATAGCGAAGGCCACGGCGTCCGTTACCAACTCCGGGAACTTTGCGAACATCCGGCATTGGTATTGGTAACGCCTGCACGTCAGTTCCCAAGGTCTGCCCTCGGGATAGGGGATAGGGGCTAGGCCCAAAACAAGCGCATGGTCGTAGGCGGGCGGCGGGTAGAAAGCGTGGGTCGGGCTGGCAGTCTCGGGCCACACCTTCCCCCTCCCATTCGCCTGATGGTTTCCTGATTCGGTCTTCTGGACAAGAGTTGGTTCCCCCCCCAACGGCCCGGCCACAGTGGCGGGTCAGTGTGCTACCCG
>JAPLOD010000975.1 GCA_026692735.1 Planctomycetota bacterium
TCACCGTTGGCGAGAGTCCGACGTACATCATCATGGACCGCGCCACAGCCGGGCGCTGACCATGCAGCGCTCTGCGTGGAGGAGCTCTCGGGACTCTGGCTCGGCCGTGGCACTGCGAGCTAGCTCGCAGTGGCACAGGGCGGGGCGCGTATCTGACTGTGTTGCACTGCTGCCGTCTTCGCCATCCGAACCACTACTTCGCCGGCGGGAATACGACCTCGTACCAGAGCGTCGCGCCCGCGGGACCGATCTCGAATTCCACGCCGCCGTCCTTGGCAGCGGCCGTCAAAGGCTGGCCGCGCTGGCCGCGGTCGTTGAGCGGGTAGACCGTTGGCAGGGCGGCACCCGGCAGCCGGATTATCGCCGCGACCGGCTCGACGAGACTCGGCGGCTTGCCCCAGTCGGTGCCCACGCTGGACTTCTCCTCGTTCTTCCAGCCCATGCCCGTGTTCTCGGTGTAACCCGTAGCCACCAGCAGCACGTGCGCGGGCGCGCGCTCGAACGACTCGCCCTCCGGCACCGTCAGCGCGACCGTGCACCAGCCCGTCTTCGTTTTTCCGACGGTGACCCGCACGCCGTGGCCGAGGTCCACAGTCTGACCGTCAACGTGGCCGACCACCGCCTTCGTTCGCGGCGTGCGCACTTCCAGCACGCCCTTGTCCTTGTCCGGCACGCGCCAGGCAAGTTCGCCGGTGTCCGACGTCAGTTCCTTCTTTCCCGCGGCTTCGTCCTGCAGCGCCGCCGCCTGCTTGCCTGTCACATCGAGAGCGACGCGATGCAGCACGGTGTTCCTCGGATCCAGCCCCAGTTGCTCCACCGGCAGTATTTCCCAGGCGTGGCCCTTCTGCGCGATCAGCTCAATCTCACGCGCTTCGGGCAGCGGCAGGCTCAGGACCTGGCGCGCGGGCTGCATATCGCCGCGCCGAAAGAGCAGCGATGCGATGAGAACGTTGGCCATGATGGTGGGATGCTGGCCAATGTCGAAGAAATCGGGGATGCGGCCGGCCTTCGTCCTCGTCTCATCGTGCGAATAGTTGTACAGGAACACCGCGTCCCAGTCCTGGAGGCCCCCGAACGCCGCGATGAACAGCGGCCCTTCGCCTGCATGCGTGTTCGGAGCGGGATGGTTGTACTCAGTGACCAGGTGCGGCTTGCCCGCGACGCGCTGCATCGCCAGACGGGTGACGGTGGCGCGGTCGAGGTAGTCCACCATCGAGATGTTTTTCACGAACCAGTTATTGCGGTCCCACGGCTTTCCGGGGAAATGCGGATGCTCCCAATACGCATGGGTGTCCACCGCGTCCATCTCGGCCATCAGGCGCGGCGTGGACGTCGCCACGATCGTGCCGACGACCGGCGCTTTCACCCCAAGCTCCTCGTGCAGGAAGCGGCGCATCTCGACCCAGTGGCGCCGCTCGGTTTCCCACAGGAAGCGAATCCAGTCCTGCTTGCCGTCGGCTGGCAGCGAGCGCGCTTCGGCGGCTTTCGGCGGGCGAATGGTCTTCTGTTCGAGCGCTTCGTCCGGCAGCAGGCCAACACGCCCGCCGGGCTTGAGCGAGACGCCGGCGAAGCGGAACTCCGCGCCTTCCTGGTTCATCTCCGCGAAGCCGAACCGCGCGTTGTCATCGCCGTCGCTCGCGATGAACGTGAAGGAGAACTCGCGCGGCGGCTTGTCCAGCTCGATCGTCGTATGGAAGCCGAGATTCTGCCACGGATCGTGCGCTTGCATCGCGCCCGCGGTGATCTTGCGCGGCTTGTCGGCAGCGGCGCGGAACGACGCCGTGTAGATGCCTCCCTTCTCCAGTTTCAGCTTGGACTGGTTGAACTGCACATGCCAGCCGGCAGAGCCGGTCTTCGCGACGCGCAGGATGGCGGTCCCGTTCTCGGCGCTCGCATCCATCTTGGCGCCCTCGTGTTGTTCCACGCTCCAGCTTTGCACGCCTTGCGCGAAGGCGGCGTTGGCGAGCACTTCGGCGCCGAGCGGCTCATTGCGCGCGCCCCAGGCTTTGGCCAGCGCTTCGGTCGTGGGATACCTGGCCGCCAGCCAGGCGTTCCACTGTGCCTGCAGGTCGCGCGCGAAGACCTCCGGCAGTTGATCGAACGCACCGCTGAACCAGGTGTGGATGAGACCATTCTCGTTGTTGATCTCGACGAACGCCACCGCGGGGTCCTCGGCATACGTCAGCTTCGTGTACGGGTTGCGGTGCGTGAGCAACTGGCGCGCATAGGCCTTCTGCGCTTCGAGGTGCGGCTTGTGGAAGAAGCCCACAGCGTGCGCCGCCTTCCAGTCGAGCTTGTTCACCGAGGGATCCACGCCGTCGTTCACGCCGAAGCGGCGGCCGACGAGGAGGTTCAGGTTGGCGTAGATGCCCTGCTCGCGCAGCCTGGCGATGAAGTAATCGAGGCGTTCAAGCGACTCGGGGATCCAGTTACTCCATGAGCCGGACTCGTAGTTGATCAGCCGTGGCGTGCCCCACGTCGAATCGAGAAAATGAAAACGCACGGCGTTGAAGCCGAACTTCGCCATGCGCGCCGCGACTTTGTCCGCCGTATCGTGGTCGGGAAAGCAGGCGCCGGCGGTGAGGTTGGTGCCGAAAAAGCGGATGCGCTGATCGCCCGCGAACAGATGCCCGTCCTGCACTCGAATGTGACCGAACCGGCCGGCCGGCTTGTGCAGCGTATCGGCGAGGTTCGTCGCGCCAGGCGAAGCGTCATCCCACGGCGGCGCGAACGGCGCGAGGTCCGCCGCCGGCGCTCCCGCCGCCAGGCACACGATGCCGCCGCACAGCAAAGCCAGTTGTTGTCGCATAGAGACCTCCGGCGACATTGCCTCGGTTCTGACGCTGCGCGGAAGCCCGAGCCACTGCGAGCTAGCTCGCAGTGCCACCAACCCGCTACCCCTTCCGCCTCCTCTTGCCCTTTCCCGGT
>JAPLOD010000976.1 GCA_026692735.1 Planctomycetota bacterium
CAACGCGGCGACCGCGGCGGCGCTGGAGGCGGGCGCGGACGAGCTGATCGTCTGCGACACGCATCGCGGCGGGGGCAACATCCGCATGGAGGAGATGCTTGCCGATCCCCGCGTGAAGTACCTCGTCAAGTCCCGCGCGCAAGAAGGGACGAAGACACGCTGGATGCCCGGCCTCGAGGGCTGCGACGGACTGATGCTCATGGGACATCACGCCAGGGCGGGAACGCCGGGCGCGTTCCTGCCGCACACCTGGATGCTCGAATGGGAGGACTTTCGGATCAACGGGCAGAGCGTGGGCGAGATAGGGATCGAGGCGTGCTACGCGGGCCACTTCGACGTGCCGCCGGTCCTGGTGCAGGGCGAGGAGGCGGGCTGCCGGGAAGCGGAGGCGCTGCTGCCCGGCGTGGTGACGGCCGTCGTAAAACGGGCCGTGACCCGCGACCTCTGCACCGGCCCCGACGCCGAGGCCGCCCGCCGGCTGACCGCCGGCAAGGTAGCGGAGGCGGTTGCCGCGGCGCGCAGCCACCGGCTGAGGCCCTACAAGCCGCGGCTCCCGATGACCGTGACAATCCGCATGAGGACACCCGAGTCTGCGGCGGCAGCCGCGGAGAAGCCGAATGTGAAGCGGACGGACGAGCGCACGGTGGAGGCCAGAGTCGAGCGGCACTGCGACGTGGTGAAGTGGATCGTGAACACCGGGCTTGAATGAGCGCTGACGGTGATCCCCTACGTCAGCGGGAACCGGTCGGGAAAATCAAGCTGCCCCATCGCCTTCTTGCCGGCCGGCGTGTCCTTCAGGCGCACCAGATTCCTGATGAAGGACTCGGCATAGCGCGACATGCGGCCCAGGACCTTGCGCTCAGGCTTGTACACGCCTTTTTCGAGGGCGTACTGCATCAGGATGTACGACGCCCAATCGCGGCGCAGCAGAATGAAGTCCGCGAAGACCTGGTAGCCCTCGCGGATCTCCGCGTACAGTCGCGGGTCAGTGGCCGCGCGCGCGGCTTCGAGCTGGTGGATCTGTGCGACGGCCCGCTCGCAGGCGGAGTGTTTCATCTGGATCAGGCCTTCGATGAGGTCCCGGTCCGGCTTCGCGATCTTGTACGGGAAGTCTGGCTGGATGAAGCCGTCGAACATCCAATACAGCTTGGTCGTGTGCAGCGATGCGAACGGCACGCGGTGGTTGATCCCGCGGCCCCATTGGATGCCTTCGTCGGCAAGGACATCGGCGGCGAGCAGCGCGTTGACAACGGCGTCAGGCTGCGGCGCGCCGAATTCCTGCTGTAGCCACGCCGCGACCAGGCCGCTGTCGGACCGTTTGTCGCCCTGCGCCAGCCGTGCGAAGAGCCATGTGTTCATGCGACCGAGATTGCCGCTCTCAGGGTTGATCTCGCGGCCGTTGTTCCCCATGTTGATCGGCAACGACACGTAGCCCGTCAGCTTGTAGTCCCGAACGGCCTTCAGGTTCCTGCGGATGTGCGCGGCCTTGCACCACGGCCACGGCTTCTCGTTGTACAGCTCGTACGAGATCTCCATGATCTGTTCACGGTTCCTGGGGAACCTGCCGAGCGTAGTGGTCAGCGGCGTGTTGTCGTGGATGTCCATGCGGCTGGACTTGAACATGATCGGGACGTCGGCCGGCAATTCCTCGAAGAGCCTGGGCAGGACGACGGCCGGGTCGTTGTGCGGCCGGCCGATCGGGCACATCAGGTCGCCGGCGTTCTTGAGGCCCGTCAGTTCGCCGATCAGCCGGTGGCCGTCGCGGTAGAACTCGTCGGGGAAGTTCCGCCACCACAGCCGGAAGCAGACGACGGCGTCCTGGCGGATTTCGCGCACGCCGTCGCGCGCGGCCGCGACCATCTTCACCAGGCGCTTGCAGACGGGCATCCTCGCCTTGGGCACGCACCAGTAGGCGCTCGCGGTGTCGCCGGTGGTGATGACGAACATGGCAATCTTCGGGAAATCCCTTGCCAGCTCGCGGTACTTGCTCTTCATCAGCGTCCAGGTCTCCGGATTGTCCGGGTCCATCAGCGTGTGAACGTCAATGGTCCCCGCCTGCGTGGGGCGCTTGAGGACACCCACGAGCTCCGGATATTCGCGCTCGAACGCCAGCGGCAGCATCGGCTCGTACAAGTGGAAGACGGGCCGG
>JAPLOD010000977.1 GCA_026692735.1 Planctomycetota bacterium
GGGAGAGTGTCGTGAAACTTGGCAGCCAATGCAAACTCGTCATGATCGGCGATTCCATCACGGACTGCGGGCGCGCGCAGCCCGTCGGGGAAGGTCTGTTCGACGCCACGGGCAAGGGCTACGTCGCCTTCACGGACGCCCTGCTGTGCGCGCGGTACCCCGAGCTGGGTATTCGCGTCATCAACGTGGGCACGAGCGGCAATACCGTGCGCGACCTCAAGCAGCGCTGGGATCGCGACGTCACGGCGCTCCATCCCGACTGGCTTTCCGTCATGATCGGCATCAACGACGTGTGGCGCCAGTTCGATCTGCCGCGGCAGAACGACATCCACGTCGGGCTGGAGGAATACGAGAGCACGCTCGACGAACTGTGCGCCGCGGCGCGCCCGCAACTGCAGGGCCTCGTCCTGCTGACGCCGTACTTCATCGAGCCCAACCGGCGCGATCTCATGCGGGCGCGCATGGACAGCTACGGCGCCGCCGTCAAGCGCCTCGCGAAGAAGCATCGCGCCGTCTTTGTGGACACGCAGGCTGCCTTTGACAGAGTCCTGAAGCATCTGCATCCGATGGCGTTGGCGTGGGACCGCGTGCATCCCAACCAGACCGGCCACATGATCGTCGCGCGCGCGTTCCTCGACGCGCTTGGGTTCGAATGGTAACTGCTGACGGGTGACGGGTGAAAACCAGACCGAAAACCGCAGATCGAAAATCCAAAATCCGTGTCGCGTTCTGCGCATGGGAGATCGGCCGCGTGCAGAGCGGCTTCGGGTGCAAGATCGGCGGTCTGGGCGCGGTCGTTGAGGAGCTGCCGCCGGAGCTGGTCAAGGCGGCGGCGCGGCAGGGGATTGAGCTCGAAATCGAGACGCTGTCGCCTTGTTTCGCGCACTACGACAGGACCAACCTCACCAAGCTCGACGTGAAAGCCTCCGCCATCGTCGAAGGCGCTCCGTTCCTCTTCGACCTGTACGAGCATGTCTTCACCGAGCGGCTCCCGTTCCCCGACGGCTCGGAACGCGACGTGAACTTCAGGATGGTCTACTTCTGGGACCATGGGCAGTTGAGCTGGACTAGTGGCAAGGCCGTCTACCCCAGCGATCCCTGGATGGGCGCCAAGCTCTACTCGGCGCTCAACCAGGGCATGGCCGCCTACATCCGCCAGGGCAATTTCCAGACCGTGCACCTGCACGATTACCACGTCGGCCTGGTGCCGTTCTTCCTGGATGACGACTACCTCGCGCAGGTGCCCGTCCATTTCACCATCCACAACGCCTCCTACCAGGGCATCACCCCCCTCTTCGGCGGCGGCTACGCCACCTTGGCCCGGTTGAACCTGAACGGAGAAAAACTGTTCCATAAGTACTTCGACTTCTTCGATAACCTGAACCTGCTCAAAGCCTGCCTGCTCCGCACCCACGAACTCGGCGGCAAGATCACCACCGTCAGCGGCGATCTGGCCGGCACGTGGGGCTACGCCGCTGAGCTGCGGGAGTGCCACCGTGAGGTGTTCGGCCGCGCGTGGGCCCAGAAGGGCTCGCCGCCGGGCGAAGTCTTCGTCCCGAACCGCCACCTCGATCTGCTCGAGAAGATCCCCGTCGCGGGCATCACCAATGGCCTGCGCGACACAAACCGGCCCGAGCGGATGCCGGCGCTGACATGCAGCGTGCTCCAGGCCTGGCAGGCCCAGCGCCCCGACAGGCCGCTCTTCGCCAACCCGGCCGTGCAGGCGGAAATGCTCGCGCGCGACCACACCTTTGACGCGGATCGCCTGGAAGTCAAGACCCAGCTCCGGCGCCTGC
>JAPLOD010000978.1 GCA_026692735.1 Planctomycetota bacterium
GAAACGGACCCATTCGTGTACATGCCGACGTGGTCCTCGGCCGCCTTGACGAATTGCCCTTCGACGGTCATCTCGGCTGCCTTCAGGGACAGGATCGTCGGGCCGGTCTTGCGCGAGACGAGCGCGTAGTCGGCCACGCCATCGGCCAGCGGCGTGTGCGCGTGACCCGGTCCCTCATGCTTGCCGAGCCAATACAGCGACTCGCGCGTCCAGCCGGAGGTCATCGTATCGGCCCAGTTGATCGTCGCCACGCCGGCCCGCTGCGGCTGAAGCGAAACATCGGTCGGGAAGATTTCGCCGAGCTTTTCAAACTCCTGGGGTCTCAGGTTGTGGAAGAGCGCCCGCCCACCCGACTCCAGATACGACCGGATTTTCTTCTGCTGCGACGTGATCTCGTTCACGTCGCCGGCCAGAACAAGGAACCCCAACGGCGGAAGTTCGCTCTGGGCCAACCTGCCTGTGATGTCCGTGAACCGGAGGCGCATGGCGGTGAGAAGCCGCTTGAAGTCCTGTGAGTCCGACGCGACCAGTGTCGGCCGAGTCTCCGGCGTAAAGGCCGCGAGGTAGTTCAACGCGTTCTGGAGAATCCGCCTTGCGGCGGGCTCGGTGTCGAGTTTCTCCATCAGTCTGAGCTGGCACAGAACGAACGTCCCATTGCCGCGCGGGAGCTCGATAAGCGGAGCGTGCGAGAGACCCGAGGCGCTGCCCGAGACGACAATGGGCCGGCATCCGCCACTCGTGGGGCGCAAGACTTCATGTTCCGACACGAGATTGTCGCCCCGCCAGAATTTCAGATCGTCCGCGGAGACGTCCTTCAACAGAGCATGCTTCGGGATTTGCGGGAACGTCATGGTCGAAGCGTAATCGCTCACGTGCGCGGGCATGAGGTCCTCCGGATACGCCGTCTGCGCCAGGATGAGCACCCGCCCGCCGCCACGCACGAACGCCATCAGCCGGTCGCGATCGGGATTGGCTTGACCAACCACGCGGCGCTGTTCCGGCGCCGCTGTCTTCAGTGAGCGTTCCCCGACAATGAGCGCGTTCGCGTCTTGGGGTATTGCGGCAAAGGAGGGGATTGCCTGAAGGGCCAGGCCGGCAACGGAAAGCGCTTTCTCAGTCTTCCCGTCAGGGTCATACAGGACGATCCGGCAACCGGCTGGAGCGGACAGTCGTGCCTTCGGGAAAACTCGATAGCGCTTGATCTCTTCGCAACAGATTTCTTTCCCGCCGCCCAGCAGCGTCGTCTTAAACACGGCCTCTGCAGGCTCGGTCACGGCAGGCGCGGCGAACTTCACCATGAGGACCCGGCGCTCGGCAGAGCCGAGTCTCACGGACTCTTCTCCGTCCGCGACTGTCTTGCCCTGGCAGGCCAGGCTCCACTTCAGCGCGAAATCGCCATCGGAGGGAGTGTCGTTGTACACCGTCAGCGTGCGGGTGACCTTGTCGCCCGCGTAGAAACGGCTGTCGTACTCCTTGACGAAGACCGCGTTCGGCCGGTAGCTGTCGCGCACGGAGACCCACAGGGGATTGTTCTCACGGGCGAGCACGCCTCCGGGGCCTTCGAACATCGTCCAGGGGCAGATACCGTTCACGCCGTACCAGCGGTACGCCTCGATCTGCATCTTCCATGACGCGGCTTTGGCAAGCGCGCGGTACTTCGCGAAATTGTTGTAAGCCTCGTCACCGTAGAAGATGCTGTCGGCTGATGCGTCCGGCGCCGGCACCCACAGGAACTCTCCGATGTAGAGTGGCTTGGCGCGGTCCCACTTCCACGTCTCGCGGGGACCGTCCACGAGCGGGGGTCTCATCGGGATTTCGGCGTCCATCCAGTAGCAGGCATTGGGATACTGGTTGACCTTGGGGTACTCCGGGTCCGGATAGTGAAGGCCCAGGACGTCCGCCGCGCCGCGGACGTCCAGATCGGCCTCGTACATGATGGGCCGCGTGGGATCCCATCCTTTCACGAGGCCGCCCATTCTGGCCAAGCCAACTTTCGAAGGCCACTCCTGTTTCTTCTGCCACGTCGCGCAATGAAGAATCTCATTCTCCAGGCTCCACATGACAATCGAAGGATGGTTCTTTAGATTGCCCACGGTCCGGCGCAGGTGCGTCGCGTAGTTCTCCCACCACCGCGGATCCTCGAAGCGGTAGTTCTGGTCGCACCACACCGCGCCCTCAACGACGATCAGCAGCCCCACTTCGTCAGCGCTCTCGTAGAACAACCGCTGCCAGGGCTGCGTGTGCAGGCGCATCGCAACGCAGTTGGCGTCCTTGACCGCGCGGAACATCGTCTCGGCGTCGCTCTTCTCCTCGACCTTGTGCTGCGGCCAGGTGGACGTGGCGAGAAGATTGATGCGCTTGCCGTTCAGGTAAAAGATGTCCTTCTCCGCCCAGAATTCGCGGAAGCCGAACCGTGTGAAGCAGGTGTCATGATTGGCGAGCTCGATCCGCAGGCTGTAAAGATTCGGCGACAAGTGGCTCCACAGCTTCGGGTCAGGCCAGTCCTGAGAGATTGTGACGGACTGTGACTCGCCGGCCTTAAGTGTGATCCTTGCTTCCGGCAGGTCGAGCACCTTGACGCCGTCCTTGCGATCGAGAACCTGCCCCTTTACCACGATGTCCCGCGCAGCTCCGTCTTCGTTCATGACGGTAACGTCTGCAACGATCTGCTTCTTGCGCACGGACGTCTTGACGAACACATCCTCCACATGAACCGGAGGCAGGACACGCAGTGTCACGTCATCCCAGATTCCGTAGAGAGAGAAAAGCCCGCCAATCGGAGAGAGGAGCGCGTTCTTCGGCTGACTGCGAAGTTCGTCCCAGCTTCTGGCCGAACTGAGGTCGGCTTTCTCACTGAAGACGCCGGTCCAGTCATGGACGCCGACGAGCAACTCGTTCACTGCGCCGAGCTTGACGACGCTCGTGATGTCAACGTCGAACGGCTCGTATCCGCCGAAGTTCCCGCCGGCCTTCTGCCCGTTCAGCATGACGACGCTGTTGAATTTCACGCCGCCGAAATGAAGCTTGATGCGTTTACCCGCCCAGGCTGCATCTGCATCGAAGGTCCGTTTGAGCCAGGCGCGCTCGTAGTTCGTGCCGGATAGGTAGCCCGGCACGTGGAAGGGTTTCCAGTCGCCTTTCGGCGGCGCCGACAGGTCGTCCACCTTCTGGACGAACCAGTCGCCATTGAGGGCGATCTCGTTCCTCGGCTCGTTAGCGGCCACGAGCCACGCCGTCATCAACAGAAAAACCGGGACAGCCACCGCAACCGACGCAGGCTTTCTCATGTGGAGACTCCCTTTCGCGCGCCCGCCGGAGAACCATGCGTCAGCGCTACAACGCACGTTGCCGGGTTCCGCTTTCCGTCTTGACCTTCACTTTGACCGTCTCGGCAACGGATGTGGCTGCATCGGTGAAGCAGAGCTCCCAGGCGCCTTCCAATTCGTTGAGGGCCAACGGTATCTCGATCCGCGCTCTGCCGTGTGCCCCCTGCGGAACGTTTGCCCAAATGACGCGCTTAAGTGGCAGAGTAGATCTCCTCCTCCGGAACAACAAAAGACCGTGCTCAACAAGGGCACGGCTGATGGCCTCCCGCCGGATGGACGCCATGTCCTTTGGACCGAGAGGCATTCCAGGCAGAAGGTCGTTCTGCCGTTCTTGACGGGCTTCCTGTTCAAGCTGCTGCACGGATTCCATGAACGCGACGCGATCCTCCGCGTCAATGGGCCGGCGTTGCCGCCAAGCGATGTCCGGTGTGTCGGCGCTGTGGCCCCACGGGCGCGCCAGTTCGTTGGCCTGCAGGCGCGCGGCCTCCACATCGTCGCAGTTCCATTCGCCTGGATGACCATGCCGAGCAGCCTCGTGGAGCGCACGCGTCGCAAACGATCCTATGCTGGCTTCGATGGCGGCATTGTATCACGGTTTTGGCGGGGCAGACCGCAAAGGGCGCGCGTGCGGCGTCCTGGTCGCCAATACCACCACCCGAAAGCCGAAGCCGTTGGCGTCGGCCGGGCAAGGAGTTTCTTCTGCTGGCGGGGACATCACACTGGGGCCTCCGCGGCTCCCCGCTTCCTTGGCCCTCACTCCGCGTCGGCGAACGGATCACCGATAAGAATCTCTTGGAACTCGCGCAACAGGGACGGGTTCGCGCGCACGTCCTGGTCCTGCTGCTGCAAGCGCAGAAAATGGGCCTTGCCGAGATAGCCGCCCGCGTAGAGGTGCCGCAGCAGCGGAGTGGCTCGCTCGTCGGTGACGCGGTCGTGCACTGAGCCCAGCGCGGCCACGAACGCTGAACCACCATACACCACGTTCGCCAGCGCATTCCGCTCGGGCGTGACCTTGGTGTCCACGAACGCGCTCGATCCCGGCTGGCAGAACCCGCCGGCCGAACACCCGTTCAACAACGCGCTCTCGCTTCTTTTCAACTGAGTCCGGCGCAGCGTGTGGCCAGGCTGGAAGCCCGCGCTACACTCGGAAGCCGGAGTTCCCGCATGTTTCCGCCGTTCTCACGCTGGCCAGGCGGGGCCGGGACATTCCCATGCTCAGAGAGCTTGCGCACAAGTGTGCCGGGCACCGCTATCGTGTCGTCTCTCATCGGAATGTCGGAAGGCGGGATCACCAAGGCCGGTGACCAGCCTTGGTGACGAAGTGGACCGTCATGTCCAGGCCGGTGACCGGCTGGTTGATGATGGGGCCGCCGGA
>JAPLOD010000979.1 GCA_026692735.1 Planctomycetota bacterium
GAGCGGTTCCCGGACCGCTTGCTAACGCGCGCGGCTCGGAGTGTTCTGTACCATCACCCGCAGGCCGTGGCAAACGACAACCGTGGGCTTTTTCCGAAGGCGTTGCATGGTAGGATGGCCGCGTCCGACGGGACCGTCGCTTGAGGTGACACGATGAGCCACTCTGTGCTGTGCTGGGCCGTGCTGGGCGCGTTCTTGCTGCTGACCGCGGGCGCCGCCTTCGCAGCGTCCGAGCGGGAGGCCTACCACTTCGACGGGCGCAGCTCGCGCGAGGTGCTGGAGCGCTACCTGGCGCGTGCCATCACGCAACTCGGCCTGAGTCACAGCGCTCAACGCGCCGAGGATATCCGCATGTTGAAGAACGCCGGCGCGAAGTTCATCGGCCGCGCGGCGTACCTGTGGGGCCATCCCGGCGACGACGAAGCCTACTTCCGCCAGTGCCAGGAGACCGCCGGCCTCGTCCACCAGGCCGACCCCGACATGCTGCTGCAGGCCTGCGTCTTCGAAGCCATCTACGACGGCGTGAACAAGCTACCTGTCCCGGCGTGGGTCTTTGAGGAATTCGGCCTGAAGCCCGAGCAGCGCAACTTCAGCTACGACGCGATGCTCTTTGACAAGGACAAGTTCAAGAACCACTGGTGCCCCGGCGCGTCCGTGCCGGATATGAGCAAGCTCGAAACGCGCATGTGGTTCTTCTACCGGGCGCGGCGGTACATTGACGCGGGCTACGAGGGGATCCACTTCGGCCAGGTGCACCTCATGAACCAGAACGACCCCGGCCACCGCCACTGGTTCGATGTGTTGGGCCGCATCCGCGCGTACGCCGCCACCCACGCGCGCCGGCACCTGGTGCTGTGCGACGCGCACACGCACGGCGTGGTCGAGATCGGCAAGCTGCTCTTCGATTTCCACGCCTTCCCGCTGCGTATCAAGGACGTGCCCGACAAGCCGCAGCAGTGCATTCTGGAGATGAACCACATTGACTCGATCTTCGGCCGCAGCAAGGGCCGCCAGACGCCCAGCGGCTGGACGTGCGAGCACCTGCCGTACATCGTGGAACTCGATAACTGGGGCTCCAGCGGCAAAGGCGGCAAGGCGCACATGCCGGCGTGGGGCTGGGCCTACGACGAAATCTGCTGGTTCGCGCGCCAGCCGCCTGAGTCCCGCAACGAGTGGCTGCGCTACGCGTGGAAGTGGGTGCGCGAGCACGATCCGAACGGCTGGCTGCAGATGCCGGGCCAGCGCTGCCTCGCCGACCCGATCAACGGCGTGCACACATACTACGCTAACACGAAGAGCAAGGATGCGCCGCAGGGCTTCGACCAGGAAGAGACGATCAAGGCGATCTGGGCGGAGTGAGGAAAAGGCTATTGGGTATCGGCCACTGGCTCTTGACGTTCGGCTTGCCCGCCGCTCGTAGGAATGCTGGGCCTGCGGCGGGCCGCACGACAAACGGTGCGGCGAGCCAATCGGGAGCGGCCCGCATGCAGCGCCCTCAGGACGGCGCGCGGTTGCCTTGCCGCCACCACCAGGAGCGCCCGCGCGGGTCCGTCCGGCACACATCGCCCCTGCTCCCAATTGCGCAAGGTGGCGGTGGACACGTTGATCATCCCCGCGAACTCCGCTTGGGACATACCCAGCGTCTTGCGCGCCTTGCGAACGAAGGTTTCGTCCACGGTGAAGCGGCGAGATGGCTTCTGCTCACCGCGCAGGATCCTCCCGCCCTCGCGGAGCGCCTCACACAATTCCTGAAAAGCCGCGTCCTTCATGGGAACCATCTCGTAAAGGCTCGCGTCTCTATAAACTCCACAACGGCACTCTACGCTATTAGCGTATAGACGTCAAGCGCTGCCCGCGCACAGCCCGGTGGGCCGCGTCGCCGCACGGCTTCGGCCAAAAAGAGACAATCAAGGCGCTCTGGGCGGAGGCAGGCCGGAACTGAATGACCAGGGCTACTTCCGCGTGGTCATGCCGATGGCTTCATGTACCACGCCGCCTACGATCGTGTAGACCGGCGCGCCTTTCAGTTTCCAGCCGTTGAACGGGCAGTTGCGCCCTTTCGAGCGGAACGTGGCAACGTCGAGTGCCCATTCCTGGTCCAGGTCAAGCACGGTGATGTCCGCCGGACCGCCCACGGCGAGGGTGCCGGTCACGCCGAACTTCCCCAGCCCCACGCAGCGCACCGGGGCCGACGTCCAGGCCTCAACAAAACGCGCCAGCGGCAGCTTGCCTGTGGCGACCAGCCTGGTGAGCAGGACGCCGACGCTCGATTCCAGACCGATGGCGCCGTTGGGCGCGTCCACGAATTCGCGTGCTTTCTCCTCGCTGGTATGCGGCGCGTGGTCCGAAGCGAAGCAGTCAATAGCGCCATCCGCGAGGCCGGCAAGCAGCGCATCGGCATCGGACTGTTCGCGGAGCGGCGGGTTCATCTTGAAGGCCGGATCGAAGCGGCGGCAGCATTCGTCCGTCAGGAGCAGGTGGTGCGGCGTCACCTCCGCGGTGACGCGCATGCCCTTCGCCTTGGCGTCCCGCACCAGGGAGACGGAACCTTTCGCCGAGACGTGCGCGACGTGGAAGCGGGCGCCTGCGAGCTTGG
>JAPLOD010000980.1 GCA_026692735.1 Planctomycetota bacterium
AGATGTGCGCGTCCAGGACGTGAAGACAGGAGAGGACATCCTGCCGGCCGGCAGTTTCGCGACCACGGAAAGCTTCCGGAAGACGTGGAACCAGTGGCCGACCGGCAACGCGAACACCGTGGGGACCGTCGAGGTGGCCGACGGGTCGGTCCACGTCACGCTTAAGAAGCCTCCTGACGGCAACTGGCCGGACTTCCACCTGCACAGCAACACGTCGCTCCGTTTCTCCGCAGGCCGCACGTACCGCTGCACGTTCCGCGCGAAGTCCGCGCCGGCGCGGAACCTTCGAGTTGCGCTCTACAGCGTCGTCGGTGGGACCTGGAACTTCGTCGGCGGTCCACCGGGCGGGTTCCTCGGCCAGGTGTCGTTGGCCCGCGATGCCGGTGTCAACCTAGTCTCTTACTCCGCGCCGAACTGCTGGACACCCCCCGAGAAACCCGTTGACTGGACGCCGCTCGACACCCTCTGCCGGCAGATCATCGCCGTCAACCCGAAGGTACTGCTGGTGCCGCGAGTCGAGGCGGACGCCCCGGCTTGGTGGTTGCAGCAGCACCCCGGCGCGCGCATGGTTTACGATGGCGACAAGATCGCGAACCACTCGTGCGTCTCCGACCGCGCCTACCGGGCTGACGTCTGCGCGCACCTCGAGAAGCTCTGCCGGCATCTCCTCGACACGTTCCCGGACCACTTTGCCGGTATCCATCCCTGCGGCCAGAACACAGGCGAATGGTTCTACAGGGACTCATGGCTGCGGCCCCTGAGCGGGTATGATCCAGCCACAAAGGCAGCCTTCCGGCAGTGGCTCAAAGCCCACGGTGACGCGCAAGCTGACACGGCCGAGCCGCCCACCGCGGACGAACGCCGCGCTCATCCGGACGGTCTTCTGCGAGACCCTGCCCGGCAGAAGCGCCTGGTTGAGTTCGCTCGTTTCCAGCAGCAGGAAATGGCCGATCACGTCGCCGCCATGGCCGCCGCCTGCCGCAAGGGCACTGATGCCCGGAAGCTGGTCATTTTCTTCTACGGCTACCTGTTTGAGTTCCCGCCGCTGCAGAACGGCGCCCCAGCCAGCGGGCATTATGCGCTGTCCTCCTTGCTGAAAGGCAAGGACATTGACATCCTCTGTTCGCCGATCTCCTATACTGACCGCGAATGGATCGGCACCGCTCCCTGTATGACCGCTGCCGAGAGTGTTGTGCGCTCCGGCATCATGTGGCTCAACGAGGACGACTCGCGCACGTATCTCGACACGCGCACGCAGGAGCACGTCCAGGAAGGCGGACTGGTCAATCTCGAACAGACCAGACAGGTGATGCTGCGCAACACCGCGCAAGCCGCGCTTCGCGGTTTCGGGACGTGGTGGATGGACCTGCCGGCCGAGGGCTGGTTCAACGACGCTCGCATCTGGGAGGAGATCGTGCGCCTGCGTCCGGTGGACGCCGCAATGCTGCAGCGCCAGGCGCCGTTCACGCCGGACATAGCGGCCATCGTGGACGAGGACAGCATGTGCCACTTGCCCGGCGGTTCGGCGGCATTCGCCGCTGAACTCGTGTACCACGGTCGCGCGGCGCTCGCGCGTTCAGGTGCGCCGTACGGCCAATACCTGCTGGATGACGCCCTCGCCGGCACTGTTCTCGCGAAGCTGCAGGTATTCCTCTCGGCCTGGGCGCTCACCCCCGAGAAGCGCGCGGCACTGGCAGCCAAACGCAGCCCCGGCACCGCGCGCGTCTGGTGTTACGCTCCCGGCTATCTCTATCCGGACCGGGCGGATGTTGCGGGGATCAGAGAGGTAACGGGCTTCGAGGCCAAGGCGTTCACCGGAGCGACAGCGGAAGCCACGCCGACAGACGCCGGCAAGAACCTCGGCCTCACGGTCCCATGGGGCCCAAAGAAAGCCATCCGCCCGCTCTTTAGCGTCACGGCGGCGCCGGATGAGACGCTCGCAACCTTCGCCGACGGTTCGGCCGCCGTCGCGGTGCGCCGCTCAGGCGTCGGCCTCGACGTGTTCGTGGGCGTGCCGAAGCTGACGGCCGAACTGGTCCGAGCTCTGGCCAAGCTCGCCGGCGTGCACCTCTTCACCGAAGGCAATGCCACGGTCTGGGCCGCTGAAGGATACGTCTCGTTGCAGGCTCACGAGGCCGGCCAGTTTGTCATTGACACCGGCAAGCCGGGCGCCGTCGTGGATGCGCTGGATGGGAAGCCGCTCGGCGAGGGCCCCAAGGTAACGCTGACGCTGCAGAAGGGCGAAACGAGGGTGCTGAAATACTGAGCTGAGTTCACGAGTCCGCTCGCAACATGCCAGACGAGATCGCCGGACGCCCAATCATACCCCCACACCGAGATCGTTGCTCCCAGGCCTTGGCGCGCCCGATTCATGCGCCAGACGGAGGCGACACCCAACGAGTATTCCGGCCGGAAAACAGAGACATCCACGTGCTGGACTGGTACAGATGCAGTAGGCTAATGGAAACTTCTGGTCTCCGAGGGGGTGTCATGCGCACGCTGCGGTGGGTGTCGTTGTGCGTGCTCGTCCTGTCAGGGCTGGCGGCCGGTGCACGCGGGTGGCCCGCCCCGTTGGGCTTGTCTTTACCCACATTTCAGACTCCACTCGCGGGCCAAGCGTACGCCTTCGGCGATGAGCATGAGCCGCTGCCAGCCGCCAAACAACTGATTCTAATTTAGCGCTTGAAATTAAT
>JAPLOD010000981.1 GCA_026692735.1 Planctomycetota bacterium
CGCCGGCGTCCCGCCGGCTGGTCGGGCGGCGTCTCGCCGCACGCCCCGCGGTCATCGTCCCGTCTTGGGCTTCGGGCCTGGCGCTGCTTCGTGCATGGACCCGGAACGCAGCCCCTGCAGGTCCACCGTGACGTACACGAACCCCAGCGCCTTCAGCGCTTTGACCACCTCGGCCGCTTTCCCCAGCAGCGCCGGAATGGCCCGCGCCGGCACCTCGATCCGCGCGATCGCGCCGTGATGGCGCAGGCGGCACGCCCGGAAACCGGCCTGGCGCAGGAAGGATTCCCCCCGCGCCACCTGTGACAGCTTCTCCGCGGTCACCCGCTCGCCAAACGGTATCCTGCTCGCCAGACACGCCGCCGCCGGCTTGTCCCAGCTCGGCAAGCCCATCTCGCGGGACAGCGCCCGGATGTCGGCCTTGCTCAGCCCCGCTTCCCGCAGCGGGAAGACCGCCCCATGCTGCGCCGCGCCCGTCTCGCCCGGCCGGTAATCGCCGAGATCGTCCACCGTCGCCCCCAGCGCGATGACGCGCAGTCCGCGCTGCTTCGCTATCTCGCCCAGCTTCCCCATCAGGTCCACTTTGCAGTAGAAGCAGCGGTCGAGCGTGTTGGACGCGTAGTTCTCATCCCGCAGTTCTTCCGTGCGCACCACCTCATGCGCGAAACCAAGCTGCTTCGCCCACGCAATCGCTTCCTCGCGCTCCTCCGGCGCCAGCGACTCCGACGCGGCCGTGACCGCCAGCACCTTGTCCTTAAGGACGCGCTGCGCCACCACCGCCAGGAAGGTTGAGTCCACGCCGCCGGAGTACGCGATGAGCACGCTGCCGTAGCCGGCGAGGATCTCTTCCAGCCGCGCCAGCTTCTGCCGCGCTTCCGCGCTCGGCTCTACAACAGGGTTGTTCTCGGGGGTCACGTCGGCCAATCCGCAATCCGCATTCCGCGCGCCGCGCTCACGCCAGCCATCGGGCCGCGTCTTTCGCCCAGTAGGTGATGATGAGGTCGGCTCCCGCGCGCTTGATGCCGGTCAGGATCTCCATGGCGGCGCGCTTCTCGTCCAGCCAGCCCAGCTTCGCGGCCGCTTTGACCATGCTGTATTCGCCCGACACGTTGTACGCGCACACCGGCACATCCACCAGGTCCCGCACCTCGCGCACCACGTCCAGGTACGCCAGCGCCGGCTTGACCATCACTATGTCCGCCCCTTCTTCCACGTCCAGCCGCGCCTCGCGCCGCGCCTCGCGCCGGTTGTGGTGGTCCATCTGGTACTGCCGCCGGTCCCCGAACGCCGGCGCCGAATCCGCCGCGTCCCGGAACGGCCCGTAGAACGCCGACGCATACTTCACGCTGTAGGCCATGATGGCCGCGTCGTCGAAGTGCGCCTTGTCCAGAGCCCCGCGGATCGCCTGCACCATCCCGTCCATCATCCCGGACGGCGCGATCACATCCGCGCCCGCCCGCGCCTGCGACACCGCCGTCAGCGCCAGGTTCTCCAGCGTGCGGTCGTTGGCCACTTCGCGTGAAACGTTCAGCACGCCGCAGTGGCCGTGCTCCGTGTATTCGCAGACACACGCGTCGGCTCTCAGCGTCAGCTCCGGCACCGGCGGCACGCCGAACAGCAGCGCCGCGGGAATGCGCAGCTCCCGCAGCGCCTTCGCTTCCTCGACGGCCGCGTCCACGGACAACTGGAACACGCCCGGCATCGAAGGGACTTCCCGGCGCGCCTGCGTCCCGTCACAGACGAACAGGGGAGCGATCAGCGCGTCCACGCGCAGCGCGGTCTCCCGCACCAGCCGCCGCAGACCTTCGGAGTGGCGCAGACGCCGGGGACGATGAATGGGGAAAGACAACGTGTGTTCCGCTCCGTGCTACGAGGTATGAACAACGAACGCCGGCCACCTTCATCATTCATCATTCATCGTTCATAACTCATCATTGCCCTTCTCGCCCTGCTCGCCTTGCTTGCCGTGCTTCTTCTTCTCCGCCGGCGCCGCTGTCGCGGGCGGGCCGCTCTCCTCGCGCGCCAGCACCAGCAGGATCTCCGCCTGCTTGTCGTCGGCGCGCAGCACGCACATGTCCAGGAAATCCGACTCGCCGTGATCGGCCAGCGCATCCGCTACCTTCTGCGGCAGTTCCTCGCGCTTGGCCAGCACTTCGATCGTCTCGTACGTGGTCGTCGTCGTCTGGCCTTCGCGGTACTCACAGCGCGTCAATTCGGCCACGGCCCGCTCGACGATGTTGAGCTTGTTCAGAAACTGCTCGTCAACCTGCTGCAACGTGAAACTGTAGGAATCTTCGCCGCTGACCTCGTCTTTCAACCGGCCTTCGTTCGCCAGGACATGCTCCACCAGCCGCCGGTACAGCGTGTTCCGGACCTCCAGCATCACGCTGTACGCGCGCTTGCTCCGGCTCTCTGCGCTCGGGGGATTGTCGTGTCTCTGTTTCACAGCCGCAGTGGCCTCCGTCGCCCCGCCTCTTCCGGCGCTCTCCCCGCGGGGGAGCCATACTGGAGAAGCCAACCATGCCGTTTCTAGTGCTCTTCCCCGCCTTGTCAAAACGCAAATCCCAAAACCGCCCGTCGCGCAAGCTCTCCAGTGTGCCCGCCCCGTCCGCCTCTGCCGGCTTGTCCACCAGTGGTGGCCGCGCTACGACTCCTGCGCCTCTTTCAGCATCGCCGCCGCTTCCAGCCGCGTATGCGCTGACGCCGCCGCCCCGCGCAGCATCACCGCCAGCTCGTCCACCCGCCGCTCGCCGCTCACCGCCGCCACGCGGATCACCGTCCCGCCTTCCGCGCTGCTCTTCTCCACCTTCAACTGCCGCTGCGCGTACGCGGCGATCTGCGGCTGATGCGTCACACAGAGCACCTGCCGCACACGCCCCAGCCCGCTCAGTTTCCGCCCCAGCACTCCGCCCAGCCGGCCCCCGACGCCCGCGTCC
>JAPLOD010000982.1 GCA_026692735.1 Planctomycetota bacterium
GCTCGCCTGGTTCCTGCACCTCCGCGTGGACGTGAACAGCTTCCCGTTCTACTACTTCGTGCCGCGCGTGGTGTGCGAGGGCCTGCTGGAAGACGGGGCGCTGGTCTTCGTCAACCACGACCAGAACAACAAGCATCCCCGCGCCGCCTTCCTCGTCGCCGATCCGCCGCTCGACGGCTTCGACATGATGAGCGAGGTCTTCGACGGCTGGTCGCCGCGCGCCGTCATCCCGGCGGCCGACAGGTTGAGCATGTCGCCGATGAGCCCCGCCACCGCCGCGCGGACGGACCGCGCTGCTTCTTCTTTGCCACCGCGTGCCGCGGCCGCGCGCGCCTCGTTCAGGCCATGGTTGGCCGCGGAGCGGGCGCGCTGCCGCCGCTGCCAGGCCGTGTCCCCGGCCTGCCGCCGCCAGCGGGTCACGGCGAGGCTCAGACAGCCGTAGAAGACCCACAGCAGCACAGCGGCGATGAGGTACGCTGCGGGACGGACAGCCTGGTCGCCCACATCGGCGACGTCGGTCAGATTCTGGTAGATGCCTTCCTGGCGCGACCGCAGCTCGTGTGCCTGGTTGCCGGGCAGCGTGCCGACCAACTCGCCGGCCTTGAGCTGGCTGGACTCCGTGACGTTCAGCTTGATCGGCTCCGTTGTGACGTCCACGAACCGCTCGGTTTCGGGGTTGAACGTCGTCACCGTCAGTTGCGGGATCGCGGCCACGATGCGCTTGGGCCGCAAGCCATACGCGAAGCTCTTGGCGTCCCCTTTGACTTCGCCGGTCGGCGCCTTGTCAATGATGTCGAAATTCCCGGCCAGCTCCGCGTTTGCGGATAGGTCCGGCGCGGAGACCAGATCGAGCACACCGCGGCTGGCTTGGCGTTCGATGGTCAGCGTCAACGTCAGCGGGTCGCCGACGCGCAAGGTTGTCGGCGCGGCCGTGGCGCTGGCCTTGTAAGCGCCGACGCCGCCGCAGAACGACGCCGGCCGCCGGAGCGTGGGCACGGTGCGGACTTCCACCGCCTGCTGCGGCGCCACCGCGAGGACCGCGCGGACGGTGTACTGGCGGCCCGTGGAACCGTCAATGATCGAGCCCTTCAGCGTCGCCGGGCCAAACGTGTAGGTCCCCGGCTGCTTGGGCGTGAACGTGCGTTTCAGCTCGTAGAGGAAATAGTCGGTCTTCGAGCCGTCAGGCGCGCGCCGCGTCTCGCGTCCGGCGCTCAGGTTGAACAGGAGATACTCCGTGAGGAAACGGCTGGTGATGAGGCCGTTGAGCGCGAAACCGTATCTCGAGTTGGCCAGGTACTTCTGCAGCCACTCGTTGCGCTCCTCGGCGGCCAGGCCTTGCGGGGCGTTGTCCCAGTTTATCTGCAACGCCGGCGGCTGGCCGGCCTGGCACAGCGGCAGCAGCGGGTCGCGGTTCCTCACGTCGGGCAGCGGTTTGATCAGGATGCGCAGGGTGACGTCGAACGGCTGAGTCGGGAACACCTTGGCCGGCTTCGTCACGATCTCCATCAGCACCAGGTCCTGTTTCTCCGGCGCGATCACCCGCAGCGCCAGCGCGTGGCCGGTGACCACCCGGCCGTCCAGCGTGACTGTCGGGGCGGGCACCGTCAGATCGCCGGCGCGCTTGGGCGTCAGCCGGTACGCGTAGACGTGCCCGTAGCTCTCCTGCTTTGACATCCGTCCGTTCACGATGAACGTGGAGACTTGGTTCAGGCTCCGGTCGCCGGCTGCGACGACGTCAAAATCCGCGGCGAACGCGGCCATGTCCGGCGGCACCGGGTTCCTGGCATGCTGCAACTGGACCTGGTAGTCAACGATGTCCCCCAGGTAGATCTCGCTCGCGCTGGCCCGCGCCACGACCTGCGGCGTCTCTCCGGCCGCTGCGTGCCCCGCCAGGACGGCGGCCAGCAGCAATGCAGGCAACCTGAAACCTGAAACCTGAGACCTGAAACCGATCACCAGTCTTTCTCCACGCCTGGCGTGCCGCCCAGGATCATAGCCTTCATCTTCTCGTCCCGTTCATGCTTTTCTTTTTCGCGCTCGCGCACTTTCCGCAGCACAGCGTTGATCTGGTCCTGGGTCATCTGACGCTGTTCTTCCTGCTGCTTCTCCTGTTTCTGCTCCTCTTCTTTCTTCTCATCCTGCTTCTTCTGCTCATCCTGTTTCTGTTTGTCCTGATCCTTCTTCTCCTGGTCTTTCTTGTCCTGCTGCTTCTGCTGTTCGTTCTTGGGCTGAGCCTTGGCGATCTCCTCCAGAATCTTGCGCGCTTCCTCGGCATCAGGATACGCGGCCTCGGTCTTCTTGCCGCGCAGCTTTCCGGCAGCCGAGTTCATCTTCTCCACGGCCTTGGGCGCCAGTTCCACCGCCTTGCGGTAGCCCTCCTTGAGCTTCTCCGGGTCAACGGGCGCGGGCCCCTGAGGCTGCTTGCTGTCGTCCGTCTTCGGATCCTTCGGACCGGGAGGCGGATTCGGCTGCGCCGGTGGCTGCGGCATCTGTTCCACCTGCTTCAGCTCCGCGTCGGCCTTGGCCTTCAGCAATTCGGTCCGGTGCGCCGTCTTCTCCTGCAGCTCAGCCAACTCGCCAACGTCCTCGTCGCTCACGGGCGCCGGCGCCTGCGCAGGTGCCTGTGTGCCACTGCCGGTCTGTCCAGCCGTGCCGGGCGGCGGTGTGCCGGCGGCCGTCTTATCGTCCGGTTTCTTCTCCTTGTTTCCCTCGCCCGCTTTCTGCTCCTCCTCGCCGGAATCGGGTTTCAGCGTATGAGTGATGGCCGTCTGATCCTGCAGGTCGCGTCCCAGCAACGCATGGAAGGGCACCACGGCTTCCCAGATTCGCTCCAGTTCGGTGACCGCCCCCTTCTGGTCCTCGGCCGCCGGCGTGGGCTGCCGAGCGCTGAGCTTCTCCGCGGCGCCTTGCATCTTCCCGCCGGCCGCGTCCGCCCAGTCCTGCAGGAGCTTCACGGCCGCGGCGACCTGCTGCGGGTCGGGCTGGGGCGGCTGCTGTGGCTGTGCGCCCGCACCGGGCTGGCCGGGCATCTGAGCCGGCGGGGTTAGCTCGGCCCTGATCTTCTCCTTGAGCGGCCCGGTCTCCTCGAAGAGCTCGTCCTGGACCCGTTTGTGTTCGGCGAAGGCATCGAGGGACGAGTTCGGTTTCAGGGCCTTCACGCTCTCCCGCAGCGCGCCCTCGGCCGTGATGAGGTACTCAACGAACTGCAGCAGGTTCGTCTCGTCGCGCCGTTTCTTCCGGTCCAGCTCGTGCCAGCGGTCGGCGTAATACTTGATCCACTCCCGCACCAGCTCGATGTTCCTGCGCGCGCCGGCGTGCGCGGGCCGTATTTCCAGGCAATGGCGGAAGTACATCGCGGCTTCCTTCAACTTGTCCACGATCTCCGTCCGCTTGTCGGGCGGCACGCTCGCCGGCTGTTCGCCGGCCAGCGCGCGTGCGTTCTCCGCCGACAGGCAGCCCAGGTTGAAGTGCGCTTCGGCCGCGAGGTTCTTGTCGCGCGCCAACCCGGCTTCGAGATAGCCGTCGCGCGCCTGTGCCGTGTCGCCTTTGCGGTGCGCGGCGCACGCGCGGTCGAACGCGGCGATGGCGGCCTCGGGGGCCTGGTCCTGCTTCAGCGTCTCCGCCGCCTGGGCGAACTTCTCGCGCGCCTCCT
>JAPLOD010000983.1 GCA_026692735.1 Planctomycetota bacterium
GCGCGGTCCTCGCGCCGCGCAGCGACGGCCTGATCGCCGGCGCTCTGGATGGCACCATCGCCTCGCTCGGCGCGGATGGCGTGCCGCGCTGGTCGGTGAGGCTCCGCGACCTCCACGAGATGCCGAAGTCCGATTACGCGGGTTACATCGAGGCCGCGCGGCAAGCGGTTCCGGATTCCACCGCCGCGCTCTACCCCGCCGGCGAGGACCATCCGGGCGACTACGACGGGATCCTGCGCCTGGGGATCGAACAACTCGAGGATGGCGGCTTTGAGGGCGCTTCTGCGGCCGGATCGCCGGCCTGGACAGCGGAGAAGGAGGACGTCCAGTTCAGCGACCAGGCTCACGCAGGCAAGCGGGCGCTGCGCCTGGCAGCCGGGAAACTGGTGACGCAGACGCTGGCGCGGCGCGTCGTTCCCTCGGCGACCTACCTCCTGGAGTTCTTCTACCGGACGAACAGCCCCGAGGCGCAGCTCGTCGCCGGCGCGCAGCTCAGGGGCGAGGGTGAGACGCTGACCGCCTCGACGTTCCGCGGCCGGCCGGCGGTGCCGGTCTCCGGAGGGGGCGAGTGGACCTTCGGGCGTCTGGCGGTCAAGTCGCTGGCGGCGACGAAGCAGATGAGCATTGGCTTCGAGGCCACCGGCGGCGAGGTGCTGGTGGATGACGTCAGCCTGCGGCCGGTGCGCTTCCCTTCGGCGAACCTGCTCGCCTGCGACGAACTCCATTCCGTCGAGCCGACGTTCGTGCGGGACCTTCGCGTCTGGTACAAGAAGATCCCGCCGGCACTCGAGACCAAGCTGATGGGCCGGAATCGCGTTGCGGCCTACAAGCAGGGCGGCAACGAGACGGCCACGCGGTACACCGAGGAGCAGGCTTTTCTCCACAATGGCCGCCTCGACGACGTGGGCCCCGTTTGGACCTACGTGCCGGACGCCATGGGCTTCAGCGCGGTCTTGACACAGCCGGCTTGGGTCTCGCACCTCGTCCTGTACCTGAACAACAGCACGCCGCAGAACGTGTACCAGACCATCAGCATCGTCGCGAACGATCTTGACACGAAGATTCCCAAGGCCGTCGCGCTGGTGCGGAACAACCATCGCAGGTTCATTGTGATTCACTTCGACAAGCCCGTGCACACGGATGCGCTCAGGATCCTGCCCGGCCACCAGGCGCGCGCGCACCGCGATTGCCTCACGGAAGTCGAGGTGTACGGCCCGCTCGGCGGGCCCGAGCAGGGCGGAGCTGCGCGGCGCTTCCCGGACGATCCATTGGGCTGGCCAATGTTCATGAGCTGCCCCTCTCATGTACCCGAGCGGCGGCCGGCGGACTTGACGGGGACCTACCGTGAACGCGGGCGCCTGCAGTCAAGCAGCCCCGCGTTCTTCGTCGGCGCAACGGCGGCGCAGGACTTATGCACCGTTGGCGACGCGAACGGTTCGATTCGCTCGATGAAGCTTCTGTTGCCGGCGGATCCCAAGGCGCAGATTCAGTGGGGACCAAGCTGGACGCTGGGGACCATCACGCCGACCACCACGCCCGCGCGTTACTCGGGCCGCCTGCTCGCGGGTTGCGCAGATGAGAAGCTCCACGCCGTCGCCGATGGCGGCGCGCATCTGTGGGCGTTCCAGACCGAGGGGCGAATCTACTCGTCTCCCCTTCCCGCCGGTGACGACGTCTACGTCGGCTCGGACGACGGGAAGCTGTACAAGGTGGACGTGGACTCGGGAATCCTTATCTGGGAGTTCAAGACAGGGGGCCGCATCCGCGGCGCGCCGGCGCTGGCGGACGGCCGGGTCTTCGTCCCTTCGTGGGACGGGTTCCTGTACGCGGTCGAGGCTGACGCCGGCCGGGAAGTATGGAGGGCGCCGATTGCGAAGTATACGCGCTCAAGCCCCGCGGTCGCCGGCGGGCGGGTGTATCTGGGCGGCGAGGACGGGAAGGTCCGCTGCTTTGAGGCCGCCTCCGGCAAGCCGCTGTGGCAAGCTGACCTTGGAGGGCGGATCAGCACCTGCCCGCTCGTGACAGAACTGGGCGCGGTCGTTGCGAACGATGAGGGCCGCGTCGCGCTTGTGGGCGACGGTGGGGCCATCAAGTGGTCGCGCCAACTCGACGCCGTGATCAAGGGCCAGCCCATCGCCACGCAGTCGCAGGTCTTCGTGCCGGCCTCGCACGGCGTAGACGTCCTCCGCCTGGCGGATGGAGTTCCCGATGAGCGCCTCAAGCTTCCGGCACAGCCGCGCGACGTCACCGCCGCGATCCCGTACGGCGACCGGCTATGCGTCGTGACCGCGACGGCGAAGTCTCACGAGACCCAGGGCCGAAGTTACGCCACCCTGGAAGGCCTGGTGATGCTGTGGGTCCCCGAAGGGAAGATGGCGCCTCCCGGAGGTGCCAAGTGAACACACAGACTCGAAATGAGAGACTCGAAATTCGAAACAATTGTCAGGATCCCAAGCCCCACTGTTCAAAGTCCGGGCTCGCATTCCGAGTTCTGGATCTTGAGATTCCGGTTTGTTTCGGATTTCGGACTTCGAGTTTCGGATTTCTTATCCTGCTGTCGCTCTGCTCTGCGGCCGCCGGCGAAGAAAGGCCGCGCCAGCCCTACGCGCTGATGGAGAACTTCTCCGCCGAGCTGCCGTCCAGCGAGGAGGTCCGCTGCGAGGCCGAGTTCAAGGAGCCCAAGGTGGGCCTGGCGGCCGCACGCGTCGCCTACCGCCTGCCCAACGCCCGCGCGCAGGCACACCTGTGGCTCGAAGCCGAGGCACGGCGCCTGCCCGGCCCTGGCACTCTCAAGCTCTGGATCAAAGGCGACAAGTCCGGAAACCTGCTGCAGCTCTGCATCCGCCACGCCAAGGCGAGCACCGACTCGCAGGGGCACCGGCGTCACGATGAGGCGCGCGACGAATGGCCCGAAGGAGTCAAGCTGGACTTCGACGAATGGCGCGAAGTCTCGTTCGACCTGCGCAAGCTCCCCGCGGACCGGGCGATCTGGTGGCACGGGCTGCAATTCTCGCCGGGCCCTGGGATCAAGGAGCCGAAGCTCGAGGGTACGGTGCTGCTCGACGACATGCGCTTGTACCCCGTCGCGCTTAAGGGCACCGCCGTTATCGCGGCCGGGCTGCTGGGTGAGAGGGCGCGCGCGGCCTCGAAGGAGATGCGGGTCTTCCTTGACGTGCGCAACTTCACCCCGCGGCCCGCTGCGTTCCGCGCTCGCCTGAACGTCAAGGACAGGGACGAGAACGCCGACGCCGAGCGCAACTTCGAGGACAATGTAGCGGGCGGGGATGAGAAGGAGATCGCGTTGGAGCTCACCCCGGAAAATCCTTAGACGTTCTCGGACGTCCGTGGCGAATGGATGACGCGCGGCTATGTGGTGCAAGGCGGCAACCAGCGTCTTGAGGCCGACTGGTCAAGGCTGCGCAACTTCACCGTCGGCGAGACGTACCGCTTCTCGCCACTCACGCAGACGGCGCTGAGTATCTCGCGCGTGGACCTGGAGCAAACCGGCGCCAAGGACGATGCCGGCCCGCGGCCGCCCGGATTGTACGCCCTGCGCGTGGACTTCGACGGCGACGGCGCCGTCTTCAACGGCCGCCACGAGCATGACCGCTACCTGCCGGGCAACCCTTTCCGCGCTGGGTTCTGGGTGAAAGGCGACAAGAGCGGCGCGGCCCTGAGCGTCATCACGCACGACTTCAGCGACATGGCCGACTTCTGGCCGGGCGGCTGGAAGCGCGTGGAGGACGAGAAGACCCTGTGCGTCCTTGACTTCGATACGTGGCGTTACATCGAGCTTGACCTGCCGGGCGGCGGCGTCGGCAATAACACCCGGCGCGGTTCGAGCGACGGGATTGACTTCCCGCTTGAGATCGCTGCGTTCCGCATTGACGCGCGGCCGGCCCAGGGCAGCAAGACACCGCGCCACGGCACATTCTACCTCGGCCCGATCCACATCTTTACGCAACAGCGCCTCGCCGAAACGCTCTCGGTCGCCATCGGCTACGACGACCCAAACCACCTCTACTCGCCGGCGGCCACCGCGGAAACCGGCACGGCCGGCGCGAACGTTACCATCCAGAACGCCTGGCCCGGAGGCGAGAGGACCGTGAAGGCCGACTGGGCACTCCTCGACCGCAAGCAGGAGGCCGTCGCCAGGGGCCAGCAGACGCTTGTGCTGCCTCCGACCGAAGCGCGTTTCTTCCGGATCAAGCTTGACCCGCACGCGGCGGCCATCGCCAAGGCCGATGGTCCGCTCACGCTCGCAGTGACCGCCGTAGATGCCAAGGATGCGTCGGTGACGGCCGAAAAGCGCATAGTGCTCTCCAAGCCCGACAGCCACGTGACGCTGGCGACGTTCGAGACAGACCGCGTCTACCTCGGCACCAAGGGCTACGGCATCGTCAACGCTCCGCCGACAGGAACCGCCGCGGCGCATACGACGGTGGAAAAAGCGCACGGGGGCGCCCGCTCGCTGGCGATCCCGTGGGACAAGGAGAAGAACGCCGAGCGCTTCGTCGCTATTGATCCGCCCATCCCCGGCGTGCCCGTGAGCATGACGATGTGGGTCCATGGCGATGGTTCGGGCGTCCTCCTGTACCCGCTGATCGGCGACCGCCGCGGCGTGAACAAAGGCGCCCCGCAGGGCCAGTGGGACTATTTCCTGCCGCGGGCAACCGCGGGCGGCCTGCAGGACGCGGTGCGCGTGGACTGGACCGGCTGGCGCGAACTGTCGTTCCTGCTGCCGGTGATTCCGCCGACATGGAAGGACGAGTTGCCGGTGCTGAGCTTTGTGCCGAGCTACCCGCTGGGCGTGCATATCGCCGTCCTTGCCGGCCAGGCAAGTGGCAGCGCGGGGACGATCTTCATTGACGACATCACGGTCGAGACCCATCTGCCGAAGGACCGCCGCCTCGACCTGGCGCTCGAGGACGCTGGCGATTCCAACGTGCTGGCGCCCGGCGCCGACGCGGTGGCCTGGATCTCCAACTACGACCGTGCAGCGGCGAAGGCGGTGCGGGTCCGCGGCGGGGCCTTTGACTGGCGCGGCGCGCGCGTAGGTCAGGCTTTCCAGCCTGACAGCGAAATCAAGGTCGAGCCCGGTGGCAGTGTCCGTGTGGTCCTCGCTCATGCGCTGCCCGCGGGCGTCTACTCGCTTGGCGCCGAGGCACTCGAAGGCGACGTGGTCAGCGCATCAGTTGACCAGGATTTGCTCGTTGCGGACCTCAAGCCGTTGCTTGGGGATGACTGGAAGGCGGCGCTCGTAGACCCCTGGAAGCTTCGCGTGCCGATTGACGACCTGGCTGCATTCATTGATGAAGACTGGGACTGGATCGAGCAATATCCGGGCAATGCCCAGACCGACTCGCTCCTCCAGCGCGCGCGGGCGGTCCGCAAGTGCGGTGGTGAGCCGCTGTCGCTGCTCGGCTACAGCGCCTATTGGGCCGCCGGCCCCGGTTACGAGCAGCGCAAGGCCAACGCTTTCTCGCGCCGTCCGCGGGACGAGGGCCACGCGGTGGACGTCTTCCTGGTCCCGGAGCGGGTCGAGGACTGGGACAACTACGTCTGCGAGATGATGCGCGGCGCCTCTTCGGAAACCGGCACCGCCGGTAGCGAGGTCGCCGGCTGGATCGTGTGGGACAATCCCGATGGTGCCGGTCCGCTGGGGATGAAAGCGGAGCGTTTCGCGCCGCTGCTCGAAGCGGCCGACCGCTGGCGGCGGGTTTACTGTCCCAAGACGCCCTTGCTGATCGGCGGCATGAACCGCGACACAGCCGTGCCGTACATCGAGCGGCTTGCGTCTGCCGGGGCGCTCGAACGCTTCACGGGCGTCAACGTGCGCCTCGATGTCGGACGGCTGTCGCCGGAGGACGCGCAGATCATCCGCTACACGCGGCGTTTGCAGGCGGCGCTTAAGGGGACACCGCAGAACCCCAAGTCCGTTTACTACACGGACCTGGACTGGGCGGTGGAAAAGGACCCCACGGGGTTGAGCGGGTTCGACCAGGCGGCCTACCTCATCCGTGCGGCGTTCCTGCTGGCGGGCCAGGGCCTGAAACAGGCGCTGAGCATCGCGAACGAGGACACGGAGCGTCTGGGCCTGGGCTTGACCTGGCGCCGCGCGCGGTCCTGTCCGCCGCTCGTCGAAAAGCCGGGCACGTATCTCTTCAAGCCCGGTTGGTGGGGCATGGTAACCGCGCGCCGCTGGCTGCGGGAGGCGCAGTTCGTCGCCGAGGTCGAAATCTCGGACGTTGTTCCTGGCCGAACGCGGTGCTGCCTCTTCCAGAGTAAAGGCGCGTCGGTGGCTGCAGTCTGGCGGAACGACGATCCGGGCGCCGTCTCCTTCGCACGGACGGGGCTGGACGTCGCAAGCGCCGAGGACCTGCTCGGATCGCCCGTGGCTGCCGCGGACGGCTG
>JAPLOD010000984.1 GCA_026692735.1 Planctomycetota bacterium
TGCGAAGCCCGCTTGCTCGGTCAGGAACTGCAGAAGTGCCGGCGGAAGAGGAGCCACATGCGTGGGGTCCAGGTGGAAGGTGCAGGCGCCGACCATGTGGTTCTCGGGGTTGGGCGTCTCGAGGATCAAGACACCTCCGGGGCGAAGGACTCGGTGAGCTTGGGCGAGAAGCTCGACCAGCTGCCCAGCTGGCAAGTGCTCTACCACATGAAACGACGTGACGGCAGCGCATGAGCCTTCGGGCTGGGAGCGCAGGTGTTCTACGGCCTCCGCGTGCACGAGGTCCATACCCCCCCGCCGACCGTGAAGTACGAACTCCTCGTTGAGGTCCACTCCCTTGGCCGCGTACTCATGCTGCCTCAGCAGTTCAAGCCACTCGCCGCGTCCGCAGCCGAGGTCAAGAACGTACGAACCAGGATCTCCCGCACCGGCCCTGTCTAAGACGGGCAGGTAGACGGACAGCCTTCGAGCCACCTCTTCTCGCGAGCCCCTGAACCGCTCCTCGAAGGAAGAGTACAACGCATCCGGGATACCGCCGGTATCTGGTGTCTGAGCTGGGTTCACAGCATCAGCGGACCGTGAGGGGTGCCGAAACGCGGCCGTAGAACTGCGCAACCGCTGCTGTCATGCTGTCGAAGTCCCTGTTCGAGGAATCCAGCCAAGATGTCGCACGCGCCGTGTGCACGCATGACTCAGGCGTTCATGTCCCTAGGCGCCGGCACATACCGTGAGCTTAGCAGATGGGATGAGAAGGTCCGCTACCCACAGTCCCGTCCGCCTTCACCACGGCTGGGGTGCCAAGCAGGCTGGTGAGCTCGCGCCGGATGGCCACGCCACCGTCCTCGTAGCCATTCAGCTGAACCCACAGGGCGGCGAAGCCCTTCTGCCGAAGCTGCGCGATCATGGCGGGGGCCGGCAGAGCGGCGGTGGCTTGCTGCCAGGTCGCGTCGGGGCGGCCTTTGACGGCTCCATAGCTCCAGCGCAAGCCCGAGGTATGCATGTAGCCGCGGAATGGGTCGTAGTCGATCATCCCGAACATCGGCGGGGACTCCGGATACGGCAGGTAGGGAAGCTGGAAGACGCTGGCCCCGGATGGTAGCTCAGCCTGGACCTGCTGACCGAATGATGCGTCGGCAGCATACACGGCGGCCACGTTGCCAAGGCCGTCGCCTGAGTTCGCCGGTGTTTGGTCGAGCACACCGAACAGTACGACGAGCGCGACGACGAGCGGCCCTGCAACACGCCATGCCGCACCCTTGCGCAGCCTGATGAAGCGGTCCGCCAGCACGCCCAGAGTAGCCAGTGCGAACAGGGCGATGAACACGCTGATGCGATTGTATGCTCGTATCTGGGGCGAGATGGCCCCCGCGAAGACTGCGCCGAACCCGCTCACCGTGCCGAGGAGGACGGCGCTCACACTCAGGAACCCGAGCAGGCGCAAGCCAACCGGCTCATCGGTCTCTGGAGGACTCTCACGGCGTCGTCTGCTACGCGGCCAGCCAAGGAGGAGGGCGGAGACCGACAGAAGAAAGCCCAGCGAGCCGACGATCCCGAGCGCCGCGATGTTCGTCTCCGTGTTGCCATACGGGCTGGCGGTGCGGTATGCAGCCCGCCTGTTCGCCAGGGACGGCACCCTGTGGTTGTCGATAGGCAGCAGCATCTGGGTGATCCTGAGGCCGTAGACCTCGGCCTCGTAGGGACTGCGCACGGCGACCATCGGGTTCTTGCCGTGGCGCGCCGAGTACACGACGCTCGGGACCATCTGCGCCGCGAACACGAGCCCTGAGACCAGGACAAGTGCCGCGGCTGCGAGTGCCACGCGATAGCTGCGATCCCGCAGCGCAGCGCGCAGGCCGATCACCGCAATGAAGAAGCAGCCGAAGAACATGTAGTACACGCCGCATGCCCCGGCCGCGGCACAGATCACCAGCGCCACAATGGATCGACGATTGCGCAACGCGAACGGGAACCACCCCCCGGCGCCGTGTTTGACGAGAGGCGGATCGGACGAGTCCAGCCACACGAGCACCAGGAGCAGAGGCGGGATGATCCAGTAGATGGACAGAAACAAGTGCAATTCGCCGCGCATGAAGTGGTAGGGGATAAGCGCGAAGAGAACGGCGACGCCAAGGGACGAGATACGAGACACGTGGAGACGGCGCATGACAACGGCGGTCGCGACGCCGACAGCCGAGTAGCCCGCCAAGTAGAAGAGGTTGACGGTGGCGCCCGAGCTCATACCGAAGAACGCGATGATCCGCATGACGAGAACGTTGAGGCCGTCCACGGAAGGATAGTCGTAGAACCGGGCGATGCCGGGTGCGCCCAGCGA
>JAPLOD010000985.1 GCA_026692735.1 Planctomycetota bacterium
GCTCCCCGAGCCGCAGCCGGGCGCCTTCAACCGCAGCGCGCAACGTCTGGACCTGACGAAGGACTGGGCGCTCGCCGAACTCGGCCTGGAGCCCGGCGATCTGGTGGAATACTGGGCCGAAGCGTACGACTGGTGCGCGACGCCGCGCAAGGCGCTCGAGCCGCAGATTTACAAGCTGCGCATCTTCTCGCCGGAGGAGATCCGCCGCAAGCTGGACATCGAGCGCCTGAGGCTGCTCGAAGACCTGAAGGTCATCATCCGCGATCAGGAGAGCGACCAGAAACAGGTGGACGCCATCAAGGACCACCTGGGGATCGGGAACCCGTTCGACAACTCCGACCGCACGAAGGTGTCCGAGGCCGGCATGCTGCAGGAGGAAGTCCGGCGCAAGACCCAGGCGCTCCAGAACGCGTTCGACAACCTGATCGGGCGCTATGTCGCCAACGGCCTGGATACGCCGGACGACAAGGACCGCCTGCAGAACATCCGCGACGTGCTCGAAACCGAACACGCGCGGAAGATGCCCGACGCGGCGCGCGAGATCGCCGCCACCTCCATGGCCAAGACCGACGACGGCCGGCTCGTGAACCTGAAGACGGCGTCCGCCAAGCAGACGGAGATCATCACCGACCTGAAGGCGCTGCTGGAACAGATGCAGAAATGGGCGGAGACGGAGGAACTGCTGCGCCTGACCCGCGAGCTGCTGCTCAAGCAGCGTAACGTGACGCGGCTGACGGCGGAGTTCAAGGACCGCATGGGCGTGAAGAAGCCCGCCGCGGCCACCAAGGAGGAACAGGGCCAGGTCAAGGCGCTGGAGCACGAGCAGCGCGATTGTGCCACCGACATGAAGGCGCTCTTTGAGCGCATGACGGCCGCGCTGGCCAAGATGATGGAGCTGGACAAGTGGGTGGCGAAGAACATTGGTGACGCCATCAAGATCGCCCAGAACACCGACGCCACGCCCGAGAAGCCCGACCTCGCCACCACCGGCGACCCCTACCCGAGCATCGAAGACAAGATGAAGGCCGCGCAGGCCGACATCAGCGGCAAGGACAACGAGCCGTACGGCTTCGGCATCGCCGGCGGAAAGCAGCGCGCCGCCGAAACCGGCCTGGAGCGCATCATCACCGTGCTGACGCGCCGCCGCGACGTGGACGAGGCCCTGATGCGGGACGTCGAGCGCACGCGGCAGGAGCTGCAACGGATCCTCGAGAGGCAGCGCGACCTGACCAAGCGGACCGCCTCCGTCAAAGACAAGCAGGACCTGGAGCGCAGCATCGCCGCCGCGAAGAAGCAGCTTCAGGACCTCTATGCGCGCCAGCAGCGCCTGCTGGAGAACACCCAGAAGACGCAGAACACGCCCGATCCGCAGGCCGCCCAACTGGAAGCCGGCATCGCCGCGATGCGGAAAGACCTGGAGAATCTGATCAAGGATGAGAAGGAAGTCCTCAAGGGCACCGTCGAGGGCCTGAGCCCCTCCGAACGCGAGATCGCACGCATCGTCCACGAGCTGGAGGCACTGGAAGCGGACGAGCGCGCCCTGGCCAAGGAGAGCGTGGCTCTGGCCGATGGGAAGGCCGAGAGGACCTTGCGGGAGAATTTCGAACGGCTCAAGCAAGCGCGCGTGCAGCACGAGGAAGTGCGCGGCAAGACAATGGTGGCAGACAAGGAGGCCGACAAAGCCAAGGGCGCCGCGGCCATGAAAGCCCTGCAGGACGCGCAAGCCAAGGCGCGGGTTGCCGCCACCGCCGCCCACGGGGGACTGGAGCGCGCGGCAGAGGAACTGTCCAAGGACGCCTCCAAGGAGGCGCCCGCGGTCGCCGCGGCGATTCGAGCATTGCAGCAGGCGGCGTTGCTGGCTCAACACGCGCCTGACGAGATGAAGACGGCGGCCGACAAGCTTGGTGACGCGCAAGGCAAAGACGCCATCTCCGCGCAACTGAATGCCACCGAGAAAGTGGCGCGGGCCGAGGAAGCGGTCCTGAAGGCTCTGGGCCTGGAGCGCAAGCGCTTCGAAGACGCCATGCTGGACAGCGCCAACCGCCAGGCCGATACGCGCGGCAGGGCGGACGAAGTGGCCAACCGCCTGGCCATCCTGGTCCGCGCAGCGGCCACGCCCGAGGAGGTGGCCAAGGACCCCGCGCTTCCGGCGGCGGCCAAGGGCGCCGGCAAAGCGATGCCCGAGCCGGCAAGACCGGCCGGCAGCAGGCGCAGGTGCAGGGCCGCGCCCAGGACCTGAAGGACAAGCTTGACAAACTCGCGGCGGACATCGAGAAGGCCCACGCGGCGGCAAGCAGCGCGCCTGCACCTCAGAGCGCCGACGCCGCGGCGCAGAAAGTGGGCGAGGCCGCTCAGCGGATGGGCGAGGCCGCCAAGGACCTCGACAAGCCCAGCCCCGCGAACGCGGTGAAGAACGAATCCAAGGCGCTTGACGCCTTGGAGGACGCGAAGAGCAAGCTCGGCGAGCTGGAGCGCAAGATTGACGAGCTCAAGACCCCGCCGCGCCGGCTGGAACGGCAGCAGAAGGAGCTGAAGGACGAAGCGCGCAAGCTGGCCGCCGACGTGAAGAACCTCGAAGAGCAGATGCCGCTGCCGCCGACGCAGCCCAAGGCGGCGGACAATATCAAGAACGCCTCCAACAACATGCAGAACGCGCAGAACAGCCTCGGCACGGCCGGCGACTCCAAGACCTCGAAGGCGCAGGCGTCCGCGGAAGCGCAAGAGGCCGCCAAGGAACAGGAACGTGCGCTGACCGAGTTGGAGAAGGCGCTCAAAGCGCTCGACGAACTGGCCAACCAGGCCAAGAAGGAACAGGACCCGCGCACAGCGGCGGCGCTCGAACGCCTGCGCCAGCCGCAGAACCAGTTGCGGGACGAGGTGCTCAAGCTGCAGAAGAAGCTGGACCAGTTCCGCGACAAGACCGGCAACAGGAACGCCGAGCGCGCGGCTAACTCCAACCAGTCCGCCGCCAAGAACCAGTCGGCGGCGTCGAGCCAGATGGGACAGGGGAACCAGAGCGGGGCGAAGAGCTCGGAGGAGGAGGCGGAAGAGGACCTGAAGGACGCGCTGGAGAACCTCGACCAGTTCCAGCAGCAGATGGCGCAGCAGAACCGCAACGAGCAGCTCTTCCAGATCGAGCAGGAACTGAAGAAGATGGTGGCCGCGCAGAAGGACATCCTGGGCAAGACGCCGGACGTCGAGAAGCAGCGGCCCGGCCCGGGCGAGCAGTTGCCGCGCCGCGCCAAGCTGATGGTCAAGCAGGTCTTCGGCGACCAGTTGAAGCTCGGCGAAGCGACCACCGTCATTGTCAAGAAGCTGGCCGAATCGCTGGTGTTCCAGTTCGTTCAAGCGCTGCGCAAGGAGCGCACCAAGCCGCGGCAGGGCGGCGGAGGCGGGGGCGGCGGGGGCGGCAAACAGCCGCTGGTCCCGCCGCTGGCCGAGCTGAAGATGCTGCAGCTCATGCAGCGCCAGGTGAACACGCAGACGAAAAAGATTGACGACGAGGTCACCAAGTCCCAGGCCGAACAGAAGGACCTGAACAAGGACCAGCGCGACCGGCTGCGGCGGGCGGCGTTGAAGGAAGGCGAGATCGGCCGCATCACGAAGAAGATTGCCGACGAGCTCAACTCCGGCGGCCCTGTTCCGCCGCCGGGCGGCGCGCCGGACGGTCCCGGCGGAGGGGACTGAAAGTGGTACTCGATACCGGATACCGGATGACGGATGCCGGATACCGGATGCCGGATACCGGATGCCAACGCGGGGCGGTGGTGCGCGGAGGCGGGCGGCGAGACGCCGGCGGTACAGTTACTGACGACGGGATGACTGAACGGTTGCAGTTAGTGTATAATGCATGAGGGCATGAACTGAGGAGCAT
>JAPLOD010000986.1 GCA_026692735.1 Planctomycetota bacterium
GTTCGCGGGATGATGAAGATGGCTTTGCCCGTCTCGGGGCGCATCTTCAGATCGCACAGGACCGCGCCGATGACGCCGTCAACGTTGAAGCACAGTCCCTGGGCCTTCTTGGCTTTCAGCGTGGCTTCGATCTCGCTGGCCAGGAGGCAGTAGTCGCCGGCGACGCCAAGCTCGCGAGCCATCTCAAGGAGAGTGACGGCGCGCGGATCCTTCCCGTAGAGGCTGTAATAGCGGTGGCCGTAGCCGGGGATCCGGCCCTTCTCGCCGCCGTAGGCACCGGTGACCTTGTCCACGATGTACGCCGCAAGGCCCTTGACATCCGTGATCCGCACTCCGTCCGCCTCGTACGCGCCCGAGGCCGCGCACGCCTGGCGCATCTTCGCGAGGAACCCGGTGAGAATCCTGGCGGTGCCTTCGCCCGCGCCGGCATGCGTGTCGCCCATCGCGGTGATGCCCGCGGCGAGCGCAGTCTTCAGAGAGTTGCCGCCGGAATAGGAGGTGATCGCAGCCAGCGAGGAAGGCGTGGCCGGCGTATGGTCAACGCAGGAGACGAAGGCGGCGCGCATCAGGTTCGCCTCCGCGGCCGACGGCTTCCTGCCCGCCAGCGCCTGGAAGATCACGGACTCAATGCTCTCGTCGTTCCAGTGCAGCTCGTGCCCCAGGATGGAGGCGACGAGGTCCACAACCTGCGGGATCAGGACGAGAGCGTCTACCTGTACGGGGGCATACCGGTCGCGCAGAGACGCGGGGAGGCGTTCATGGCCGGCGGCGGGAAGAGCCAGGAGGCCCGCGCTCACCGCGGCGTTCAGCGGCGAACCGCCGCGGCAGGACGCGACGGCCGCGGCGCGCGCGGCATCTGGAGGCGGAATGGTTCGCGCACAGAGAACGAGATCGCGCGCCACCTGAGCCGCGTGTGCGTCGTCGGCGTCCTCCTTCGTGAGGGCCTCGTATATCATCCGCGGGACGGAGGCCGTGCGCATGAGCTGTGTCAGGGGACGGCCGCGGAAGTGGGGCATGCCGTCAATGAGGTGCGTCAGATGCGTGCGAAGCGGCACGGCGCGGACCTGGCTCTTGAGGTTCTCGAGCTTCGTCTTGGAGATGCTGACGAGCTCGAACTCCTTGGAGAGCGCCACTTCGAGATCCGGGCCGCGGCGCGGCACTGCGCGCTCGACGATCGCGATCAACTCCTCGGAGGTCTTGGCGACTTTGACGCCCGCCTTCTCGAACGCGTCCACCTTGCTCTCGTACGAGCCGAACCTGCCTTCGCCGATGATGGCTCCGGCATGGCCCATGCGCGACCCGCGCGGGAAGATGTTCTGGGCGCCGATGCCCGTGAGGCGCGCGACCACGCGCTTGGGGTAGTTCGTCTCCTTGATGTAGCGCGCGGCTTCTTCCTCGTAATCGCCGCCCACTTCGCCGTTGAGGATGACGAGCGACGTATCCCTGTCGTCGCGCACCAGTTCCAACAGGTCTTTGAAGCTGGTGCCGGTAACGCGGTCGCCGCCGATGCCGACGACGATGCTGGTGCCGAGGCCGAGCGTGTTGAAGATTTCGGTCGCGATCGAGAGGCACATGCCGCCGATCTTGGAGAAGACGGCGATCTGGCCGGGGTAGAACACGCCCGGGTCATTGCCGCCGATGGCGCCCACCTTGGCGCGCTCAATGGGGTTGATGATCCCGATCGAGGCGGGGCCGATCACGCGGGTGCCGTGTTTCCGGGCGTGCTGGACGATCTCGGCGGCGTCCCGGCGGGGCAGGCCCTCAGTGAGGATGTTCACGAGTCTGACCTGGGGGCACGCGAGCGCTTCCATGGCGGCGGCTTTGGTGCCTTCCCTCGGGACCGACACCAGGCTGGTGTTGATCTCAGGGTGCGCCTGCAGGGCCTCCGCGACGGTGTTGTACACCGGCAGGCCGTGGACGGTGTCGCCGCCCTTGCCGGGCGTCACTCCGGCGACGACATGCGTCCCGTAGTCAATCATCTCCACGGAGATCTTGCGGCCCTGCTTGCCTGTGATGCCCTGGACGAGGACGCGTGTGGTACGGCCAATCAGGATACTCATGTGCGCTCTCTGTGCTTGGTGGCCTGATGGATGACCATGCGCGCCGAGTCCGCGACAGACGTTGCCATGCCGCGGAGAAAGAGGTTGTACCCCTGCTTGTCGCGGAGCTTATTGAGCGTTGCGAAGGCTTCCTCATCGCGCGGTCCGGCGCGGCGGATGAGGATGGGGATGGTTTTGTCGAAGTTGGGCGTTTCGCGAATGCCGGCCATGATCCCATTGATGAGCGTGTCATAGACGTCCGTGAAGTTCGCTCTGCCGCCGATCACCCAGATGGCGTCTATCCTGCCGGGGTACAGGAGGGCTATCTCGGTCAGGCCCTTCACCTTCTCCGGCGTGGGATTGCCGCTGTACTCAGTGAACACGGCGGGCTTACCGCCCAGGAGGCACAGGTCGTCAAGCGCCTCGACGCTCGTGCCGCCGCCCGACGCCAACACGACAATGTTGCCGTCAAGCTCGTAGAACATTCGGCCGGCGCTGCCGCGCGTGTCCATCCTGTCATTCTCGAGAGCGAGCCGTTCCAGGTGGGTGGGGGTCCGCCCCGAACTCAACCTCTCCGGCAGGTTGAGGCTCGTCTGCCTGAAGAGCGCGTCGTCATCCATCTCAACCTTGGCATCCACGGCGACCCACCCGCCCTGGCGCGTCCGCACCAGCGGGTTGATCTCGGCGAGCGTGGCATCGCAGTCAATGAACATGCGGTAGAGCTTCAGGAGGGCGTCAGTCGCAGCGGCGTCGGGACTGCCGAGACCCGCGCGGCGGACCAAGTCCCCGGCTTTCTGCGCGTCGAGGCCGGTCAGGATATCCACGGGTTCGACAAAGACGTCTTCGCGCGCCGTGTGACAGGCGTCCTCGACATCCACGCCGCCGCGGCCGGAGACGATCACCGTCGGCGACGCGCCCACGTACGTCACCGAGATGTAGGCCTCCTGGGCGATATCAAGCTTCCGCTCGACGAGGACCTTCTCCACGGTCTCGCCGAACATCTTCCTTCCGACCAGGGACTTGACCGCCTCCGCCAACTGCTCCTCGTCTGCGCAAGGGACAACGCCGTGCGCCTTGGCCCTCCGCCCCCAC
>JAPLOD010000987.1 GCA_026692735.1 Planctomycetota bacterium
TCGCCGATCGAGGCACTCGATGCGGCGCGCCGCCTCTTCGGGCCGGCGCTGCGGCTCGCCGACATGGGCGACAGCGGAAAAGTGGCCGCATGGCGCGCCGAACTGGACAAGGCGTTCAAACCGCGCGTCGCTGACCAGCCGCAGACCAAACCGGGCGCGGAGCCGACGCGGGGTGTCCGGTTCCTTTGCCCCGGCGTGTCGGTGCGCGCGCTCGCCTTCCAGGCTGTGGCGGCCCAAGCACTCGTTCCGCGCGGCGAGCATGTCCTTCACGTGCTGGGCAACCCCGCGGCGGGTGTGCCGGCGGACGAGCAGGCGCTGCTGGCGCCGGCGGTACAGGACTTCGCGGCGCGCCGCCAGCGCTTCCACGATGGCCTCGATCTTCATGACGCGGCGCTGCATGTCCTGGCGCACCTCGACGGGCCGTGGGCGGACGGTTACCCCGGTTTCATGCGCAATGAGGCGTGGCAGCTCAAAGCCGCCAACTGCCAGCTTGGCGCATGGAGCGAGATCGAACACGACCTGTTCCTCAATGCCAAAGACAACGCCGAGTACATGTGCCGGGTGGGGTGCAAGGACCGCTTCCACGGTTATGTCGAGCCAGTGCCCGCGTACTTCGCCGACCTGGCGTCGCTTGTTCGGCAGACGCTTGATTCCTGCGAGGCGCTCGACCTGTTCCGACGCATGAAGCCGGATAAGGACAAGCCCGAGTATCGCACGGGAGAACTCCGCGTCCCGAGAGACGGCATCGTCCCCACGCGCAAGCACTACGAGACGCTTGAGGCACTGCTCCTGAAGCTGAAGCGCATGGCCGAGAAGGAACTGGAAGAGCAGGACTTCGACGCCGCTGAGATCGAGCTCCTCAAGCGCTTTGGCGGCACGCTGAAGTATCTGTCCTTTGACGAATCCAACAAGCCCAACGCGCATGAGCCGATGAGCGTGATCGTGCGGCTGGTGCGTGAGTACCAGCAGCAGCACGGTGGCTACGCGGGGGTCGGCCGGCCGCTGTGGATCGGCGTGATCGTCCCGTGGAAAGGCAAGCTGCACTGGGCCACCGGCGCGACGTATTCGTATTATCAGTTCCAGCGCCCGCTCGCCGAACCGCTCGATGACACGGCCTGGAAGTTGGAGACTTTCGCCGAACTGCCGCGCCAGCGCGAGAAGCCCTGGCTGCTCAATCGTGGACTGGGACTGGATGCCGAAGTCTGGGACGCCGCCTGCTTCGCGCGCTGGCTGCCGGCGGAGTGGGCGCACTTCGGCGGCTGGTGCAGCGGCGGGTCGTGGCGCGACGAGCCAGCATCCGACCTTGGTTCGCTCGGCTTCGTCACGCTGGACGAGGGCGCGCGGGCGAAAGCCGCCGAAGTCTTCGCCAGCCTGACTCTCCGCGAGAGGACCCGCGCCACGCTGTTCCTATGGCTGCGGACCGCGCCTGCACCGGTGCGGCAGCAGGCCGCGCTGCAAGCCCTGCGAACGATACGCAAGCGCGCCGACACGCAGAAAGTCCGCCTGGACAGTCCCGACTACTCGCTGTGGTGTTTTCTGTCGTTCTGCTTGCTGGAAGGCACGCCGGGGTGGCGCGAGGCAGAGGCCGCGGGCGTACCAATGGAAGCCTTGCGCGCCGCGTTCCGGGACCGCAAGGAACCTGCCGGGGCCGGGTGGAGCAAGCTGGGGGAGTTCCTGGCGAAGTAACTCGTGGCGCGTACAAGGACGTGGCCCCCTGGTCGAAGCTAACCCGCCCAGGCGCCAGGCAGCCGGGACGGCCGTATCCCCAACGGGATGGCGCCTCACGCGCATATCCCGTCCCTGCGAACTACCTCGCGTAGCTTCTGTAGCTCAGCCACGGCCTTGCCAATCGAGGAGACGAGGTATTGAGCGGCCACGGGGTCCAAGGTTGCGACGGCGGGCGCCGGGGCTGTCGCCTTGGCCGGCCATCCTGGTTTCCTGGCCGGCGCTGGTAGAGCC
>JAPLOD010000988.1 GCA_026692735.1 Planctomycetota bacterium
CAACTGCTCGGCCGGGCAGACCTTGCGGCACAGGCCGCAGCGGATGCAGCGGGTCTCGACGACGATTACCTCCGGACTGGCGCACTGGCTCTCGGGGTTGTGACACCACCAGCAAACAAGCGGGCAGCCCTTGAGAAACACCGTGGTCCGGATGCCCGGGCCGTCGTGAATCGTGTACCGCTGGATGTTGAGAACCAGGCCGCTTTCCATTCACGTCCATCCATGTTTGAGACGCAATACGTAGTATAACGCATCAGGGGCGTTTGGGAGAAGAAGGCTTCAGGAAGAAGGCTACAGGCTTCAGGCTTCAGACTTCAGGAAGAAGGCTACAGGCTTCAGACTTCAGGTTTCAGGTTTCAGGCGCCGGAATCCGTTCCACGAGAGAGTAAACTCCTTCTTCACTCTAATTCAGATATCGAAGGCACAATCAGGACGGTACAGGCTTGCCTCCCGCTTTACCTGAAGCCTGAAGTCTGTAGCCTGAAGCCTTCTTTCTTGGGCCTTGTGGAACCGTTCTTGCACAGTACAATCTAAGTCTTGCCCCGCTGCCCGAATCGTTCAGCAGACCGGTACGGCGAAAGGATCAGACCATGTGGCGACTTACCTTGGCGTTGGCGGCCAGCATCTCCGTCGGCTCGATGCTCGGCGGGTGCGAGCAGAAGAAGCAGGATCAGAGAGCGCCCGGCGGCCGGCAGACGACGGCGCCGACCGACCAGCAGACGACGTCCGGCGACGGGCAGAAGATCAAGATCGGGTTCCTGGTCAAGCAGCCCGAGGAGCGGTGGTTCCAGAACGAGTGGAAGTTCGCGGACCAGGCTGGCAAGAAGTATGGCTTCGATGTCATTAAGATCGGCGTGCCGGACGCCGCGAAGGTGCTGACCGCCATCGACAATCTGGCCGCCCAGGGCGCCAAGGGGTTTGTCATCTGCACGCCCAAAGTGCAGCTCGGGCCGGCGATTGTCGCCAAGGCGAAGGCCAACAACCTGAAGCTTTTCAGCGTGGACGACCGGTTCGAAGGCAGCGACGGCAAGCCTATGACTGAGATTCACTACATGGGAATCTCCGCCAGGAGTATAGGCAAGATGGTGGGCAAGGCCCTTGCCGACGAAATGGCCAAGCGCGGCTGGAAGGCCGAGGAAACCGCCGCGATGGGAATCGGCCTGGAGGAACTGGAGACCGCCCGCGAGCGGATCAAGGGAGCGACCGAGTCGCTGCTGGCGGCGGGTTTCCCCAACGACAGGATCTACTCCGGCCAGGTCCGCGGGCTGGCCGACATCAAAGCGGCATTCAACGCCGCCAACGTCCTGCTGACCCAGCACGGCGACGCGAAGAACTGGCTGGTCTTCGGGATGAACGACGAATCGGTCCTGGGCGGCATCCGGGCTCTGGAAGGCCGGGGCATCGGCGCCGACCGGACGATCGGCGTGGGGATCGGCGGGACCACCGGCATGGCGGACTGGGAGAAGGACAAGCCGACGGGTTTCTTTGCGGCGGTGCTGATAAGCCCGAGGCGGCACGGCTACGAGACGGCGGAATTCCTGTACAAGTGGATTACCGACGGCGCCGAGCCGCCCAAGGAGACTTATACCGACGGCATTCTCATCACGCGCGACAACTACAAGGAAATCATGAGGGAACAGGGCGTGCTGGATTAACAGGATGGAATCGGCCTATCTCCAGTTCGATTCCGTCAGCAAGAGTTTTCCGGGGGTCCGGGCCCTTGACTGCGTGAGCCTCGGCGCCGCCGAGGGGTCGGTCCACGCCCTGATCGGCGAGAATGGGGCAGGCAAGAGCACCCTGCTGAAGATACTCTCGGGCCTCTACAGGCCCGACTCGGGGCGCGTGCTTCTCGGCGGGCAGGGGCAGCAATTCCGCTCGACTGCCGCGGCCATCCGCGCCGGCGTCGCGGTGATCTACCAGGAGCTCCAGCTCGTTCCGGAGCTGTCGGTAGCGGAGAACATCTACCTCGGCCACTTGCCCGCCCGCCTTGGATGGGTCAATGGCAGGAAGCTCCTGGACTCCGCGGAGATGCAGCTCACGGTCGTCGGCGAAGGCATCGACCCGCGGGCAAAGGTCGGCTCGCTGCCGATCGCTCAGAGGCAGATGGTCGAGATAGCAAAGGCCCTTGCCCGCGACGCCAAGGTGCTGGCCTTCGACGAGCCGACCAGCAGCCTCTCGGCCAGGGAGACCGACCGCCTCTTCGCCGTCATCGACCAGCTCAAGCGTCAGCGGCGGGTGATCCTTTACGTCTCGCATCGCCTGGAGGAGATCTTCGAGGTCTGCGACAGCGCCACGGTCCTCCGCGACGGCCAGTGTGCCCACACGTACCCGTCGCTGGAGGGCGCGACGCGAGACGATCTGGTTCGCAAGATGGTGGGCCGGAGCATTGAGGACATATTCGGCTACCAGCGGCGCCCGCTGGGGCCTGAGCTGCTGAAGGTGGAGAATCTCCTGGGGCCCGGCCTGGCGGAGGCGGCCAGCTTCAGCGTACGGGCCGGCGAGATCGTCGGCTTCTTCGGCCTCGTCGGCGCCGGGCGGACCGAGTTGATGAAGCTCATCTACGGCGCGCGGCGCGCGCGGCAGGGGCGGGTGCTGATCGAGGGGCGGCAGGTGCGGGCCGGCGGGCCGCAACAGGCGATCCGTGCCGGCATCGTGCTTTGCCCCGAGGACCGCAAGAAGGAAGGGATCATCCCCATCCGCAGCGTGATGGAGAACGTCAATCTTTCCGGGCGGCGGCACTTTTCGCGGCTGGGGTTCATCATCAACGAGGCCCGGGAGCGAATCAACGCCCGCAGGCACGTTGACCGGCTGGCGATCAGGACGCCGTCGCTTGGCCAACTCGTGATGAACCTCTCCGGCGGCAATCAGCAGAAGGTGGTGCTGGCTCGCTGGCTCAGCGAGCAGATAAAGGTCATACTGCTCGATGAGCCGACCCGCGGCATAGACGTGGGCGCAAAGAGCGAGATATATTCCATCATCTACGAACTTGCCGCCGCCGGCATAGCGGTTGTGGTGGCCTCCAGCGAACTGCCCGAAGTGCTGGGCATCTGCGACCGCGTCTGCGTCATGCGCGAGGGAGCGATCGTGGCCGACATCGCCAGAGCCGAGGCGACACAGCAGAACGTCCTGAGCCTGGCCCTGCCGATATCCGCCCAGGCCGATCTCCAGGAGGCGGTATGAGCGATTCGACAACGAAAACGCGGCCACAGATGCCCCAGCCCGACGGGCCGCGCAACAAGCCGTTGTCCGCTCGGGCCGGCATGAGCAGGCTGTCCGCCTGGCGGACGATCTGGGAACGGTCCGGCATGCTGCTGGTGTTCGTGGCCCTGGTTGTCGTGTGCTCGATCTGGGTGCCCAAATTCCCGAGTCTTCGCAACATGGACGCCCTGTTCCTGGCGATCGCGACGATCGGAATCATCGCATGCACAATGCTGTTCTGCCTGGCCAGCGGGGATTTCGATCTTTCCGTCGGGTCGGTGGTGGCCCTGAGCGGAGTGGTTGCGGCCCTGGTCACGAATTTCACCGGCAGCGTGGTGCTGGGGATACTGTCCGGGATGCTGGCCGGGGCTTTGGTGGGCCTGGCCAACGGCTTCGTGATCGCGTTCCTTGGCATCAATGCCCTGATCACCACGCTGGCGACGATGCAGATTGCCCGCGGCCTGGGGTTGCTGGCGGGTGGCGGAGGCCCCGTGGGGGTGGGAAACGCCGGGTTCTACGTCTTGGGGACTTCGTCCCTGCACGATATCCCCTGGCTGAGATGGCTTGGCGACACGGGAAACGTCGGCGCCTGGCTGCTGGGGCTTTCATCACCGATCTGGATCGTGCTGGTTTGCTTCATTATCTTCGGCCTGCTGCTGAAGAAGACGATCTTCGGCCGCAACACGCTGGCCATTGGCGGAAACAAGGAGGCGGCCATGCTGGCCGGCATCCCCGTCAGGCTCACTAAGATCGTCATATTCAGCCTTCAAGGCATGGTCGCGGGCTTCGCCGGCGTCGTCCAGGCATCGCAGATGAATATGGGGGACCCGGACGTGTCCAAGGGGCTGGAGCTTCAAGTGATCAGCGCATGCGTCCTGGGCGGGGTTTCGCTGACCGGCGGCGTGGGGACCATGACCGGTGTCGTCATGGGCGTGCTGATCATGGGCATCGTCGAGAACGCCATGACCCTGCTGAACATGCCCACTTTCTGGCAGTACGTGACCAGCGGTTCAATTCTTCTGGCCGCCGTCCTGTTCGATAGGCTCAAGCAGAGACGGGCGGTATGAGGCCGGGCGGTAGCCGGTAGCCGGTAGCCGGTAGCCAGTAGCCGGCCCGCCCGCCGTAGCTTTAGCGAAGGCGGGTAGCCGGCGGTCTGGGTGCCATGGTTCGCGGAGTCCTTTAGGGCGACGCAACCACGTCTTGGACGTGCTTGGCACCCGATCCACTTTCCCGGGCCGAAATACGTGGTGGCCGCGCCCCCCCGGGCGCGGCAAACCCCCGCCCCCGGC
>JAPLOD010000989.1 GCA_026692735.1 Planctomycetota bacterium
GCGCGCTATCCTGCAGGAATCTCCGGTCGGCGGTGGTGAGCGCGCCTTTCCGCTGCCCCGCGGGGATGACGTACACCTTGCCTTTGTGGCCCGGCTGAATCACGTCTTTCGCGTCGGGCGCTTGGTTCTCCGAGACGATCAGCCGCTGGCCGTCTCTGATCCGTACCGGCGCGCTGCCCGTTGGCCCGCCGGCGAAGACGCAGTCGAACAGGATCACCGGCGCGCCGCTGAGCTTGATCGCGCCATCCGCGGCCTTCCAGCCGGCCACCTGGCAGTCCTGGATCGTCATCGTCGTGACGGAGTTGTTCAGCTCGACGAAGCGATTCGACCCGACGGACGTGCAGCGCCGCACCGAACAGCCGTGCTCAGGCATGGCCAGCACGTCCACAACGCGGCTGCCTTCGAAGCGGCAGTCTCGCACGTAGAAGTTGCCGTGGCGGCACTCAATGGCCACATCGGCGCCGCGGAATTCGCAGCCGTCGAACGTGAAGTCGTAGTCGTTGAAGCTGGTGAAGACGACGCCGCGGCGGCAGTTGTCGAAGAGGCAGTTCTCGAAGTTCGTCTCGGCCAGAGCGAACTTGTCCTTCGGTTCGGCGAGGATGCCGGCCTCCGTGAAGTTGAGGAACGCGAGGTGCTGATGGCGGAATTCGGTCTCGAAGCGCAGGTCCGAATAGTGGTAGAAGCCGATGGCGGCCCTGCCGCGTCCGTCGAAAACGATCCCCACGACGCGCGAATAAGCCACGCCGTCGTCCATGTAGATCTTCCCACCGGCTTCGCCATCCCACACGAGCTTCGTATCGCGGCCGTGGCCAACCACCAGGGTGCCGTGCAGCGGCCCCTTCAGCGTCAGCGTGCGCGTGATGCGGTATGTGCCCGCCGGCAGGTAGACGGTTGACCCCGGCTTGACGCCGCTCAGCGCCTTCTGGATCGCCTCCGTGTCGTCCGCGACGCCATCGCCCACTGCGCCCAGCGTCTTCACATTCACCCAATCAGACCGCGGCTCCCAGTTGAGGACGGGGATGGTGGGCTTGGCTGCTGTATCACCGGCAGCGGCGTGGAGAACGAAGACGAGGCAGAGCACAAGAACGACCGGTCGTGAGGGCTTCGACGACGTTTCGGGCGCAGACGTGTTCATGCCGCATAGCTCCTTCCATCTGCCAACAGCGCGGCGCCGATTCCGCGGCATCACACGCCCGCCGCCGGCTGTTTGTCCTGGAACTGGTCCTCGCCCTTCAGTTCCTTCTCATCCTGTGCCCTGTGTCCGCACCAGTACATCACTCGTAGTGCGTCCACATCCTGATGACCTTGACCGTCCTTATGCTGTTGAGCACCTGATACACGAGCCGGTGTTGGATGTTAATCCGCCGTGAGTAGGCGCCGGCGAGGTCGTCAGCTCACCACGTCACCTTCTTGGCGCACTTGCTGACGGGAGTGGCCAGACCTTTGCGAATGGAGCGGCGCATGCCGGGGATGGAGAGCAGGTACAACGTCTCCTGGATCGCGCGCCAGTCCTCCTCGGAGACCAGCACCGCGCTGGCCTGCCGCCCTGCAAGGCGAATCGGTTCGTGTGTCGCTGTGGCGTCTCGGATAAGCCTGCCGAGATTGCCGCGAGCCTGCGCGACTGTCAGACTGGTCATAGTGCCGCCCTCCCGCAACGCCGATTCTACCTACGTGTAGCCGAACGGTGCGATGCAACAGCCTTGCTGGGCCGCGCCCCGCACGAACGCTTGGCTCTTGATATGGCGACCGTGGCATGCCGCCCGTGCTTCTCCAGGCGCTCCAGATGCGCGCACAGCCCGTCGAACGTCTCGCAGCGGCGCTCGATGGCGCGCCGCACCTGGCGGAGCCGTTCCACCTCCTCGCCGTCCCACAGAGCCGCGAGCCCTTTAGTCTTCATGCCGTCTCCTCACCGACTGGCCCAGCGCCACCTTGGAGATAGTCACGGGCGACATGAGCAACGGCGTGCGCCAGCCGTGCTCCGCGTTAATCCGCTTCAACTTCTCCTGCGTCTCCCCATTTGCCAGGTGCGTCTGGTTCCACGTCAACAGATAATCTACCACGTAGACCGTAGCGAAGGCGAGTTGAAATGCGTCCCCGGGCTTGCTGGCCGGGACGAGACCCTCGTCGAGGTACGTTCGGGCGCAGGTCTTCACCGCCGCGCTGAACGGGAGATACGGCAAGCGCCGCACCTCCGCCAGTGCATGCTTCTGTCCCGGATAATTCCCCGCCGCCAACTCTTCCTCGGTGAACCTCGATGCGAGCAGGCGAAACCATCGGCGTTCCGTGTCCCACCATAGCTGGGTGGCCGCGTGCTGGCGCAACACGGCAGCATCCCGGCCCCTATAGTGCAGCGTCGAGAGGATGTTGGAGTCCAGATAGACAGATGCAATCTCCCGGCTCACGGCGCCAGTCCCCGCTCCCTTGCCACCACCTGTTCTCCTACACTCCCGCCGCCGGCTGTTTGTCCTGGAACTGATCTTCGTCCTTCAGTTCCTTCTTGAGGCGGTACATCTCCTCCTTAAGCTGCTTCACCAAGTCCGCGTTCGCCGGGTCGCCATAGACGTTCTTCAGTTCGTGCGGGTCTTTCTCCAAGTCGTACAGTTCCCACTGGTCGAGCTTGTTGAAGTAGATCAGCTTGTGCGTCAGCGTGCGGACGCCGTAGTGCGGCTGCACACGATGGTCCTGCGGGTAATGGTAATAGCGGTAGTACATCGAGGTGCGCCAGTCCTTCGGCGTCTCGCCTTTCAGCAGCGGCAGGAAGCTCCGTCCCTGCATGTCAGCGGGGACCTTCTCGCCGGCAAGGTCGAGCAGCGTCGGCGCGAAGTCCACGTTGAGGATCATGCCGTCGCTGGTTGAGCCGGACTTGATGAGCGGCGGGTAGCGGACCAGGAACGGCATCTTGAGCGATTCTTCGTACATGAAGCGCTTGTCGAACCAGGTGTGGTCGCCGAGGAAGAAGCCCTGGTCGGACGTGTAGATGACCATGGTGTTCTCAGCCAGGCCTTCCTTATCGAGGTAGTCGAGCAGGCGGCCGACGTTGTCGTCAACGGACGCGATGCAGCGCAGGTAGTCCTTGATGTACTTCTGGTACTTCCATTTCTTCAACGCCTCGCCGGTGAGCTTGACTTCTTTGCCGTCCTTGCCCGTGACGGTCATCGTCAAGTCCACAATGCCGCCGCCCTTGCGCGCGGGACCTTTGTCTTCGCCGGGTGGTGAGTACTTGAGATCGCGGCGCGTCAGATGCCGGTCAATGGTCATCGTTGCTTCGGTCGCGGCGGGGCAGCGCGTGGCGTAATCGTCGTTGAACGTCGCCGGTTCGGGGAGCTCCACGTCATCGTACATCTTCGCGTGCTTGTCGTCGGGATCCCACGGACGGTGCGGCGCCTTGTTATGGCACATCAAGAAGAAGGGCTTATCCTTCGGCCGGTTCTTGATGAACTCAATGGAGAAGTCGGCGATCAGGTCGGTGACGTAGCCGGTGTGCTTGTTCCTCTGGCCCATCTCGATGAAACCCGGGTCGTGATAGACGCCCTGGCCCGGCAGGATGTTCCAGTAGTCGAAGCCTGTCGGGTCGCTGCCGAGATGCCACTTGCCGATCATGCCCGTGTGGTAGCCGGCGGCCTGCAGGTACTTGGCCAGGGTGGGCTGGCTGCCGTCGAAGCGGTTGAAGACGGGCACGCCGTTGATGTGCGAGTACTTGCCCGTGATGATCGCGGCGCGGCTGGGCGTGCAGATCGAATTCGTCACGTAGCAGTGGTTGAAGCGCATGCCCTGCGTGGCCAGGCGGTCAATGTTGGGAGTCTTGTTGATGACGCTGCCGTAAGCGCTGATGGCGTGAGCGGCGTGGTCGTCGGACATGATGTAAAGGATGTTGGGGCGCCTGGCCGCGCCTTCTCCTGCGACAAGAACCGGCAACGCCAGCGCCGCGGCCACAGTGAGCAGTGCGTTCAGTGCGCGCATGGTCTGACCCTCGTGGAATTCAGTGTCTCCCTGCTACCACCGCCCGGGCCGCTTGCCAAATGCCGTTCGCGGATGGTATTGTGGATTGCTACCCGCAGGATAACATAAATGGTGTCTTGTCCTTTAGGGAGCGCAACACGTGGACGCCAACGAATGCTTTGCTGGAATCCCCTCCGGCCTTTCAGACGACGACGCTTGGGCGCGGCTAACAGTCGAACAGTTCTTTGCCGGGTACAGCGATGCCGATGCCATCTACGATTGGGTGTGACCGATGAAAGCGCTATCTTGCTGCGTGCTCCGCGGGTTGGCCATCTTGCTCTTTGCATCTTGTGTCTTGAACTGCGCCGCCGCCGAGCCCGCGCCCGGCAAGCTCAACCTTGTCCTGATCCTCGCCGACGACCTGGGCTGGCGCGACCTTGGCTGCTGCGGCAGCACGTTCTACGAAAAGCCCGCCCTGGACGGCTTGGCGGCGCAGGGCATGCGCTTCACGCAGGCGTACTCGGCGGCGAACGTCTGTTCTCCAGCGCGCGCCAGCATCATGACCGGCAAGTACCCCGCGCGCCTGCACACCACGAACTTCTTCGGTGGAAACCGCCGCGGCAAGCTGCTGCCGCCCGAGTACCGCCAGAACCTGCCGCTGGAAGAGATAACCATCGCCGAGGCCCTGCAAAAGCAAGGCTATCGCACGGCCATCGCCGGCAAGTGGCATCTCGGCGGCAAAGGGTCCTTGCCGTCCGACCACGGCTTCGACGTGGTGATCGGCGCTGAGTGCGGTCCTGGACGCGGGCCTGCGGACGATCCGCATTTTTCGACGATGCTTTCCACGAAGGCGGCGGCGTTCGTCGAGGAGTGCCGCGGGCAGCCGTTCTTCCTGTACCTGCCGCTGCACGCGGTGCACGTTCCGCTGAAGACGCGGCCGGACTTGCTCGATAAGTACAAGGCCAAAGCCGCGGCGTTGCCGGCGTTGCAGGGCCCGCGGGAAGTCCCCGTGGGCGACCACAAGGCGCGCGCCGTCCAGGACCACGCCGTCTATGCCGGGATGGTGCAGGAGATGGATGAGGCCGCGGCCCGCGTGTTGAAGAAGCTCGACGAACTGAAGCTGTCGGACAACACGGTGGTCGTGTTCACGTCCGACAACGGCGGCTTGTCCACGGCCGAGGGCTCGCCCACGTCGAACCTCCCCTTGCGCGGCGGCAAGGGCTGGAACTACGAGGGTGGCATCCGCGTGCCGTGGATCGTCCGGCTGCCGGGCCGCGTGCCGGCGGGCGCCCTCTGCGATGTGCCGGTCATCAGCACGGACCTGTATCCCACGCTGCTGGACCTCGCAGGCCTGCCGGTGCCGGCGGAGCAGAAGGTGGACGGCGTGAGCATCGCGCCGTTGCTGGAGCGGAAGGGCGGCATCGCTGAGCGCACGCTCTTCTGGCACTACCCGCACTACAGCAACCAGGGCGGCCGGCCGGGCGGCGCCATGCGGCGGGGCGCCGCGAAGCTGGTGGAGTCCTTCGAGGACATGCATGTTGAGCTGTACGATCTGGCCAAGGACAGCGGTGAACAGCAGGACCTGGCCGCGGGGCAAGCGCCGCAGGTGCAGGACATGCAGAAAGCGCTCGCCGACTGGCGGCAACTGGTTGCCGCGCAGATGCCCACGCCCAATCCTGATCCGGTGGAGCCGTTCGGTCCGCGGGGCATCCCGCCGGCGCCCAAGCCGGCTCAGAAGAAGGCCGAGAGAGACGGCGCGCGCTGATGGCGCGCTCAGCCTCCGTCGCTGCCGCTCCGATACCACTCTTGACAACGCAGCGGAATAAGTGAAGTTGCAGCGGCAGAGACGGTCTGTCTGACGTTGAGGACTCGCGCTGATGCCGCTTCGTGGTCGTTGTTCTGCCCTTCTTTGTGTTCTCTGTGCGCTCTGTGGCGAAGTCTCCGCCGCTGATTTTCCCATCGGCCCCGACGCGCAGGTGGACAGCCTGGCCGTCGCCGCGAGCGCGTCCAACTACCTGGTCGTCTGGCGCGATGTCACGCAGCCCGCCGCGCCCCGCGTCATGGGCGCGACAGTCACCACCACCGGCGTCGCCGCCACGGCCTTCCCGATCTCCGATGCCGCCGGCGTGCCGCTTGAAAGCCCCGTCCAGCGCGCGACGGTTGCTTTCGACGGAACGCGCTTCCTCGTTGTCTGGGCGGACAACCGCACCGGCGGGGCGGGCATTCGAGGCGCTCTGGTCACGCAGGCAGGCAGCGTCGCGGGCGCGGATGTTCTGATCGCGCCCGTCAGCCGCACCAACGACCTCGCGCCGCAAGCCGTCTTCACCGGCACGGACTATCTCGTTGCGTGGCAGGACAACGCGCCCTCATCCGATGGCGCAGCTTCCCGGATCTTCTACGCGCGCGTGACGACTGCCGGCGCGGCCGGGCCCGTCGGCGGCCTCCCGTTCACCGCCGGCCAGAACCAGTCGCTGGAGTTCCTGGTCGCGGGCGCGGGCGGCGAGACGGCGATCATCGTGCACGACACCGGCGCCGATCCGCACGTCACCCGCGCCGTGCGCCTCGCGGCGGACAGCTCGTTCGTCGGCCCGCCGGAAGGCGTGCTGCTGTTCAAAGAGGACTTCAGCGTCACGGGCTTCGGGACGCCCGTGGGCGCGGCCTATGCGGAAACCGGCACTGCCGGTACCGGCGGCGAATACGCGGTGCTCAGTTCGTACTCGCCGACGGCACTGTGATCCGGCCGTCCGCGCCGTTTGCCGAGGTCGGGCAGGGCGCGACGGGGCTGACCGAGGATTCCTTCCCCCGCACGTTCCACAACGGCGGCGATGAGTTCCTGTTCGTGCGGAACGCGAAAGTCAGCGAGACCGCCTATCACGTGATAACCAAGCGCGTCGCCGACGACGGCACGGACCGCGACCAGAACCCACGGATCATTGATTCCGCCTCGCAGGGCGTGCTGAACGGCGCCGCGGCCGCGGCCGTGGGCAGCCAGTACCTGGTGGTGTGGATGGACGGACGCCGCTCCGGTTCGCAGCCCTCGCGCCAGTTGAACGTGTACGGCTGGCTGCTGGACGGCACCCAGCCGGGCGACGACGTGCCGCCCTTCCTGAAGGCCGTGGCGCGCGCCACTCCGCTGGTCGGCAATTCGCCGCTCACCGTGTATTTCGGGACGGGCGGCTCGACGGGCCAGGCGGATGCGATCCTTTGGGAGTTCGGCGACGGCGCGTCGTCCACGTACGGCTCGACGAACCACGTGTACGGGAGCAAGGGCATCTACGTCGCCGTGCTGTCGCTGTTCAGAGCGGGCTACACGATGCGCGACTTCGTGCGCGTGTTCGTGGACATGGACGAGACGGGCGGGGGAGGGGGGCCGCCGCAGGCGATCGGCGGATCGCTCGGCCCCGTCAGCAACGGCGTGAACACGGACGTGATCCTGAACAGCCTCACCGTGACGCTGAACTTCGCCAAGCCTGGCACCGACAGCCTGCGCGTCAGCGGCTACATGGATCCCGGCGTGCTGCCGGTGCTCGTGACCGACAAGACCGGCTCGCTTTCGTTCGGGTCGAAGACATATTCGTTCACCACCGATGCGAACGGCCTCTTTCTTTCCACCGCCGGCGAGCTGCCGGTCGTGCATTTCGTGGTGAACCGCTACAACGGCGCGTTCGTCCTCACGGCGGCGTCCGACGACCT
>JAPLOD010000990.1 GCA_026692735.1 Planctomycetota bacterium
GGCAGCGGTGGGCACGGGACAGGACTAGAGAGGGGTGGACCCGAGCACGCAGGCGGTCTTCTCATCCGAGGGCGAGCTGTTCATAGTGACGCTGGGTGGAGTTGGCTCCACACTACCGAAGGCGACGCTCAGCTACGGGAGCAGAGAGAAGGGGAGGGCTACGAGCCTGAGCTGCCTGGGGGTGGTGGGGAAGACTGCGCCGTACGGGGTCGTGGTAGGCGGCGCGACCGCGCCGGAAACGAAGGCGTACGAGGACATCCGCGCTGCCACTCTGGCCCTGTGCACTTCGTTGCGGCAGGAAGTGGCGACGGGCGCGCCGGCTACGCCCACCCCACAGGCGCCGCAGGCCACCGCTGCGGGCACGGACGCAGCGGGCTCGAAGCCTGTCGCTCAGCCGCCAGCCACGGGAGGCACGGCAGAGCGCTTCCGGACGACGGCGGCGACGAAGCCGAAACGCAGCTTCAGCCCGGAGCAGGCCACGGGCGAGCCGGACGTGCAGAGGGCCGGTGACAACAGCAACGCGTGGGCGCCTAAGACAACGAATGGTGAGCCCGAATGGCTGGTGCTCGACTACGCCGACGCCGTTACTCCCGCCGCTGTGAGGGTCCACGAGACCCACCATCCAGGCGCGCTGACCAAGGTCAGTGTCTTCACTGCCGACGGCAAGGAGGTTGAGGTCTGGTCAGGCAAGGATCCCACGCCGCCGGGCAGCGGGATGGGAATCTCCGAGGTGAAGTTCACGGCGGCGTTCAAGACCAAGCGGGTGAAGCTCTATGTTGGCGTTCCCGGTATCAGGGGGTGGAACGAGATTGACGCGGTCGGCTTGGTGGATGACAAGGGCAAGGTCCAGTGGGCCGCGTCCGCGGAGGCGAGCAGTGCCTATGGGTCGTACAGCAGTTACACTCCGGCCGCGAAATATAAGCGCGGTTGGAGCGCCGAGCAGGCCACAGGCGAGCCGGACGTGCCGAACGCCGGCCACAACATCAAGGCCTGGGCCCCGAAGAGACGAGGCATGGACCCGGAATGGCTCCAGCTCGACTACACCGATGCCGTCGCCCCGACCGCGGTGAGAGTTCACGAGACCTACAACCCCGGCGCACTCACCAAGGTCAGCGTCTTCACCGCCGACGGCAAGGAGGTCGAGGTCTGGTCGGGCAAGGACCCCACGTTCGCGAGCAGCGGGATGGGAGTCTCCGAGGTGCGGTTCACGACGACGTTCAAGACCAAGCGGGTGAAGCTCTATGTCGTCTCCACCGGCGCGGGTCTTTCAAACGAGTTCGATGCGGTGGGCCTGATGGACGACAAGGGCAAGGTGCAGTGGGCCGCATCGGCGGAGGCGAGCAGTTCGTACCTCGATGCCGGGCCAGCCACGAAATACAAACGCGGTTGGTCCCCGGAGCAGGCCACAGGCGAACCGGACGTGCCGGGCGCGGTAGTCAGCAACACGGCTACCCGGGGCGGTGGCGCCAAGTATCCGCCGAGGGGCCGTGACAGCAGCAGGGCATGGGCGCCGAAGACGACGAACGGCGAGCCGGAGTGGTTGATGCTTGATTACGCCGAAGCCGTCACTCCGAGCGCCGTGAAAGTCTACGAGACCTACAATCCAGGCGCGCTGACCAAGGTGACCGCCTTCACTGCTGAAGGCAAGGAAGTCGCGGTCTGGTCGGGCAAGGACCCCACGCCGCCGGGCAGCGGGGTGGGAATCTCAGAGCTGAAGTTTGCGACGGCGTTCAAGACCAAACGGGTGAAGATCTATGTCGGCGTCCCCGGCATCAAGGGCTGGAACGAGATTGACGCGGTCGGACTGGTGGACAACAACGGCAAGGTGCAGTGGGCGTCCTCCGCCCAGGCGAGCAGTTCATTCGGCCAATAACAGGGCGGGAGTGCATGGCGACCGAGCCGGTTCCTCCACTAGCCCCCGGCTTCAGCCTTGTCTTTATACACATTTCCGCGCGCAGACAGCCGATACCGAGCCAGGGGGCAACCCTTGGTGAGGCACGGCAGTCATGGAGACAACCTTGCTCAGCAGTGCGGAATGGGCGCAGGCCGAGTTCGGGGGCGCGGCGTTG
>JAPLOD010000991.1 GCA_026692735.1 Planctomycetota bacterium
TGCGTCTGCAGAAGGACAACGAGGCGCTGGTCGAGATCGCGGCCGCGCTGCGCTCCACCCCGGGCAGCAAGGACCTGAAGGAGATCAAGGCCAGCCTCGAAAGCCTGCAGGCGTGCACGGCCATCTACGGGGAGTTGCAGAAGGTGGTTGAGGCGGCGTTGGGCCGGGTCCGTGACCTGCGGGAGATTGACAGCGAGGACGAACGCGCGCGCGATCTGCGCGACACCATCGAGAAGCTGCGCGACCGTTTCACCGAGGCCGCGGGCAAGCCCCGTCCGGCGTTCCTGGCTCACAACCACCAGGCGGTGCAAACAAGCCTGACCACCGCCCGGTCCGACGCCGGGGCGCTGGCCAAGGAGCTTTCCGGCGCCGCCGACGTGTGCGAGCGCAAGGCCGAGAAGGCGGCGGAAAAGGGCAGCTCCGTCAAAGGTCCGTTCGGCTTCTCCGTTGGCCTCGGCGGCGACAAGAAGAAAGCGGAGAAGTATCGCAATCTTACGGAAGGCTTCCGCAAGCTCGCCGAGCAGGCGCGGGCGCAGAGCAAGTAGGGCGGTTCGCCTGGCCGCCCTACTTGCGGCACAGAGCTTGTGGTATGATACACAGGCGATGACTGGCGCTCCGGATCCCTCGGTCCCCAATCCCCCCAACGAACGGCAACTCTTCGGCGAGATAGGTGAGGACCTGGGACTCGTCACAGGCGCTCAGGTCGCGCAGGCGTTGCAGGTGCAAAGCCAGCGGCGCGCGGCAGCGGGCGGCAGGGCGCAGGACCGGCTTGGCGAGATCCTGGTGGAGCGGGGCGAGCTGGCACTCCGCGCCATTCCAAAGATACTGCTCGAACAACAGCGCCGGCGCCAGGGGCACAGCCTGGCCGGCGTGTTTCGCCTGCGGCAGATCGGCTCGTACGAGATCATCGCTGTCCTGGGTTCCGGCGGCATGGGCCTTGTCTACAAGGCCAGGGACACGGTGCACGACCGGATCGTGGCCCTGAAAGTCCTGGCGCTGCGGCTGACGGCGGACGAGGAGTTCGTCATGCGGTTCGAGCGCGAAGTCAGAGCTGCCAGTGCGCTGTCGCATCCCAACATCGTGGGAGGTTTCGGCGCGGGCAACGATGGCGGCCGGCCGTACCTCGCCATGGAATACGTCGCAGGCCGGACGCTGGGCGAATGGCTTGAGGCCGACGGCCGGTTGCCCGAACGGCGTGCGCTCGAGGTCGCGCGGGACGTGGCGCAGGCGCTTGGGTACGCCCATGAGCGCGGCATCGTGCATCGCGACGTGAAGCCGGACAATGTGTTGATCGCGGCCGATGGCGCCGTGAAACTCACCGACTTCGGCCTCGCCAAGCTGATTCGCGAGGACCGCAGGGTGACGCAGAGCGGCATTGCGATCGGCACGACCGATTATATCGCGCCCGAGCAGGTCGAGGCGAGCCGCTATATTGACCATCGCGCCGACCTCTACAGCCTCGGGGCGGTCCTGTTCCAGATGGTCACGGGCCAGGTGCCCTTCGACGGGCCGAACAACAACGAAGTCATGCTCAAGCACCTAAACGAGAAGGTCCGGGATCCGCGGCGGCTTGCTCCGGATATCAGCGCCAGGACCGCGGCGGTAATCCTGAGGCTTATGGCCAAGAGGGCTGCCGACCGATACGACACGGCAGGCGAGCTGGTTCAGGACATCAACGCCGCGTTGCGCGCCCTCCCGCCGGAGAGCCATCCCGCAGCCGCGCATGGCCGAGACGCCCCTGCCACGGCAGCGGGCGGCCGGGGACCTGGTTGCGCTGCCGCGCTTCTGCTACTGGTCCTGTTCGCGCTCTATCTGGTGAACTGCGCCTTGTGATCGGGCATGTTGCGCCGTAGATTATCTGCTGGGAGGTGAGGCGTCTTCGCTATGGCAGTTCCGTTTTCCACTCCGCGCCGTGATCTGTTTGGCGACATCGCCGTCGCCAAGGGCTTCCTCACATGGGCGAAGGTCCGCGATGTGCTCCGGCGCCAGTTGCGGTACAAGGAAATGGGTATCCCCATGCGGATTGGCGAGGTCGCGGTCGAGATGGGGCTGCTGACCTCGGCGCAGCGCAACGAAGTCCTCGCTGAGCAAACGGAACGGCGGAAGAGCGCGCCGGCCCAGGCGCCGGTCACGCGCGATTTCGTCTTTGAGAGCGACGGGACAGGCCCCGCCGAAACGTATCAGTTCAGCCGCTACCGGCTCGACAAGCGCCTGGGGGGCGTGATGAGCGCCGTCTATCGCGGCGTGGACACGCAGACCGGCAACCCCGTCGCGCTCAAGGTGCTCCCCAAGAACCTGGCCTTCGAACCCGCGCTCGTCGAACGCTTCAAACGCGAGGTACGAACCGGCGGCGTGCTCGCGCATCCCAACATCGTCCGCGTGTACGACGCGGGCGTGGAAAAGGGCGTGTTCTTCATGGCCATGGAGTACATCGAGGGCGAGACGCTGACCGAGCGGCTGCGGCGCGAAAGGCGGCTGGTTGAGCATGAGGGCCTCCGCATCGCGAGGTTCGTGGCCCGGGCGCTGGCCCACGCGCACAGCCATAACGTGTTTCACCGTGATGTGAAGCCGGACAACATCATGCTGGCCGCGTCGGGCGCCGTGAAGCTGACCGACTTCGGCCTGGCGAAACTCCTCGCCGACCACCAGCAGATCACCGCCGAAGGCATCGCCGTCGGCACGCCGCACTACATCGCGCCCGAACAGGCCCGCGCTCTGCCGACCACCGATCACCGCGCCGATCTCTACGCCCTGGGCGCGACGTTCTTCCAGGCGATCACCGGACGCCTGCCCTACGAAGGCGACGACGGCGCGGAGATCATGCGGCGGCACGTGTTCGAGCCGGTCCCGGACCCGCGTATAGCGTGGCCCGGGATCAGCGCAGGCACGGCCGCCATGCTGATGAGACTGATGGCAAAGGACCCCGCGCAGCGCTACCAGACTGCTGGGGAGCTGGTCGCGTATCTTGACAGCGTTCTGGGTCCGGATGCTGCGGTGGACCAGGCCTCCGTGCGGCCGCCTTGCGCCCCGAGCGTGCCGGCGGGGCCGGCCGGCGTGCTGCCGCACAAGGGTTCCGCGCCGTGATGGGGGCGAGGGGTATGGATGAGAACAGCAGGCTATGCCTATCCCGGATCATCTGAAGGCGAGTTTTGACGCACTGCCGGACGCCCCCGGCGTCTACATCTATAAGGACAAGCAGGATCGCGAAATCTACGTAGGCAAGGCGTTATCGCTGCGCAAGCGCGTGCGGCAATACTTCGACGAGCGCCGGCCGCAGGACTACAAGACGGCAAAACTCGTGGAGTCCATCCACAGCATTGACTTCATCGAGTGCCAGTCGGAAGTCGAGGCGTTCCTGCTTGAGAACCGGCTGATCAAGGACCTGCAGCCGGTCTTCAACATCCGCGGCAAGAGCGACATCAACTTCCCGCTGGTGGAGATCACCGACGAGGATTACCCTCGCGTGCTGATCACCCGCGACCGCACCAATGCTCACAGCAAGTACTACGGCCCGTTCATCAGCGGCAGTTGGCTGCGCATCGCCCTGCAGGTCCTGCAGCGCGTCTTCAAGTACCGCACCTGCAGTCTGAACATCAAGGAGGGCGATCCCAGGAACCGCTTTTGCCGGCCCTGCCTCGAATACTACATCGGGCGCTGCAAGGGCTCCTGCGCCGGCCTGCAGACCAGCGCCGACTACAAGGCGAGCATCCGCCGCCTGGCGATGTTCCTTCAGGGCCATACGACGGAGACCGTGAAGGAACTGGAGCGCGACATGAAGCAGGCCGCGAAGGAGCACCGCTACGAGGATGCCGCCAGTCTCCGCGACACGCTCACCGCCCTGCGCAGCCTGGCCGAGCGCGGCTCGCTGCGCGACGAAATGGAGCCGGGCGTCCTGCACATTGACCCGAAGGAAGGCGTCGCGCAGTTGCAGACCGTTCTGGGCCTGGCGCAACCGCCGCGGCATATCGAGGGCATTGACATCGCGCATCTGCAGGGCACTGAGACCGTCGGCGCGCTGGTCAGCTTCATGGACGGGCTGCCTACCCGCGAGCAGTACCGCCGCTTCCGCATCAAGACGGTCGCCGGCGTGGACG
>JAPLOD010000992.1 GCA_026692735.1 Planctomycetota bacterium
AATGCAGTCGAGGAAGCCCAGGCCAACGCGATCAGGCAGGTTGGCGCGCGGACGTTCTACAACCGCGGCGGCGTGTGGGTTGATTCCACGGCCAAGCTCGATGCCAAGCCTGTCGTGGTGAAGGAGTTCAGCAAGGAATACTACGAGTTACTGAAGTCCGATCCGACTATCGGCCCCGTGCTGGCGCTCGGCGGCAGCATTCTCGTCGTGGTCAAAGACACGCTGTATCAGATTGAGGAGGAGCCCGCGGCAAAGTAAGCGCGCGCATTTCGATCGGGGCTCCAGAGCACGGGCGGCCAAGACACGTGGGCTTGGCCGCCCGCTCTTGTTGGCGATCACAGGAAACCTGACGCGGAGTGTGCCGCAATCCTCCCGGATTGCCGTCTCCTGGCCTGCGGCTATCTGTCGCCGCTTCGGTCTCTTCTTCCATGCCAGGATGACGTTATGGGCAGAGTTGCTATCTGTGACACGTGAGGTATATTCCCCCTTGGAGGCCAGCCATGCGCACCGACATCAGGTTCGACTACGAAGCATACTGCGCGCTGCCCGAAACCGGCCCGCGTTACCAACTGGTTGACGGAGACCTCATCATGAGTCCCGCGCCGACGTTCTGGCATCAGGAAGTGCTGGTGCGCCTACTGTGTGAGCTTCGCGTCTTCGTCGAGCGCGAGAACCTGGGCAAGGTGCTGTGCGCGCCGCTGGACGTCATCCTGTCCGACGAAGACGTCTTTCAGCCCGACATCGTTTTCATCTCGGCCGCGCGCAAGAGGATCATCGCCACGGAAGGACTACGCGGCGTGCCCGACCTGTGCGTGGAGATACTCTCGCCCTCGAACCGCAGCCTCGACGTGAAGACGAAGCGGCTCATGTACGCGCGCTACGGCCTGCCCGAGCTCTGGCTGGTTGACCCCGACGCCCACAGCCTTCGTGTCTTCCGCCTGCGCGACGACCCGCACCGCGCCTCGGCTGTCCACCGCGCCAAGGACACGCTCACGTCCCGTCTCCTGCCCGGCTTCGCCCTTAAGCTGGACAAGGTCTTTGCGCCGTAGGCCGGCTTGCGGGCAGGATGGCGACCGCGGTGGCGGTTTCCGGAACCAAGTGGACTGGCGGACGGGGAGACGGTAGCATACGTTTCATCCGCCGAAGAATGGACCACGCAGGCGGCGACGAGCCGCCGCACTCGAAAGAAGGAGATTCCTCATGACACATGAAGTCACCCGCCGGGAGTTCCTTGGTCGTTCCGCCGCTGTCGGTATTGGGCTGGCCGTCGCCGGCGGCGGAAGCGCCGAGGAAGCGAAGTTCAAAACGACGCTGAAGAAGGCCTGCATCGTCGCGCGGCCGAACGAGGCCGCACTCAAGGGGGCCAAGGACGCCGGTTACGACGGCGTTGAGAGCACCGACTGTGCGGTCCCGCCCGAGGAAGCCGTCAAATGCCGCGAGGCCGCGGAGAAGCTGGGCATGAAGATCCATTCAGTCCTGCGCGGCTGGATGGAGTTCAACTCGAAGACCCCGGATGCCGTGGCGAAGTCCATCGCGGCGGTCGAGCAGGCTCTGCGCGCGGCTCAGGGCTACGGCGCCGACGCGATCCTCGTCGTCCCGTGCAGGATCGGCGGGCCGATGCCGGAGGCGTGGGATTTCAAGATAGAGTTCGATGAGAAGAACGGGCACCTCAAGAGCGTGGTAGCCGGCGACAACGAGAAGTACAAGGCGTACATCGAGGCGCACGACTGGGCCACGGATTCCTCGCGCGAGGCGGTGAAGAAGCTGATCCCCGTCGCGCAGGAGACCAAGGTTGTCATCGCTCTGGAGAACGTGTGGAACAGTCTTTGGGTCAAGCCCGACATCTTCAAGTGGCTGGTCGCGTCATTCGAGAGTCCGTGGGTGAAGGCCTACTTCGACATCGGGAACCACGTGAAATACGCGCCGCCGGAGGAGTGGCTGAAGGCGCTGGGGCCGCTCCTGGCCAAGTGCCATGCGAAGGACTTCAAGCTCAAGCCCGACGGGCACGGCGGCGACTTTGTGAGCCTGCGCAAGGGGAGCGTCAACTGGCCCGTCGTGCGCAAGACGCTGGAGGACATCGGCTACAACGGCTGGCTGACGGTCGAAGGTCCGGGCTCCGCCAAGGATCTCGACCTGATCTTCAAGGGTGAGTAGGGACCAAGGAACCAGGAGTCTGGGTTCGGCGTGAGGGCCTGAAGCCGGAGGAAGAGATGGCATCCGACAAGGGGTGCGGACGCGGCAAGGTCAGCAGGCGCGATTTCCTCATGGCCACGGCGGCCGGCCTGGGTGCGTTGCCGTGCCTCGCGGCCTTGGGGGAAGAGAAGGGCAAGCGATCCGCGATCGAGCGGGTGACGCTGGGCAAGACCAAAGTGCGGCCCACACGCCTCGGCTTCGGGACGGGAAGCAATGGCGGGCAGGTGCAACGCGCGTTGGGCGAGGAGGGCCTGGCAAAAGTCATCCGTCACGCGTGGGACCGCGGCATCCGCTACATTGACACCGCCGACCACTACCACATTCACCCTCTCGTCGGGACCGCGATAAAGGGGCTGCCCCGCGAAGAGATGGTGCTGCTCACGAAGATCGAGTGGGAGGACGGCCCGGATATCAACAAGGAGCTGGACCGCTTCCGCAAGGAACTCGGCACCGACTACTTCGACATCGTGTTGCTCCACTGCATGAGCGAGGCGGGCTGGCCGGAGAAGATGAAGAAGCTGGGCGACGGGCTGCTCGCGGCCAAGGAGAAGGGCATCGTGCGCGCTATCGGGACGTCCAGCCACGGACTCCCCGCGCTGCGGGAAGTGGCGGCCTGCCCGTGGGTGGACGTACACCTGTGCCGGGTGAACCACAAAGGCCATCACATGGACGGCCCTACGGGCAAGTGGGCCGAGCCGGGCATGGTTGAGCCGGTGATGGAACAGGTCAAGAAGATCCACGCGGCGGGCAAAGGCGTGCTCGGCATGAAGCTCATCGGCAACGGCGACTTCAAAGACCCCGAAGAGCGTGAGAGATCCATTCAGGCCGTGATGAAGTGCCCGCACGTGGACGCCGTGACTATCGGCCTCAAGTCGCCCGCGGAAGTTGACGAGGCGATTGAACGGATCAACCGCGCGCTGAACGGGTAGCTATCGCTTGGTTTTCGGCAGGCCCAGCTCGGGCTTGAGGACCTCGATGGTGTGGTCCATCGCCTTGGAGCGGGCCTGGCGTTCAAACCCCGGCGGCAGAAACTGAATCTGGCTCATCCTCTCCACGTCTATCGCGGCGCGGTCCAGCCGCTGAATCCGCTGGTAGAGATCCAGAGCTTCCTTGCGCTGATCGGCGGATAGCGTGCGGGGGGCAGCCTTCTCGTCTTCGATCATCGGCAGCAGCTCGTGGATCAGCAGCGCCATGGCGGCGTCATACTGCATTCGGGCCGCGATCTCTTTAGGGTTGGGAACCAGAAGTTTCTGCTCCTCCTTGGTCTTGCGGATCTTCTCCTTGATCTCGCGCAGGCGGGGGAACTCGGGGTCGGCGAGCAGCTTCTTGAAGTCTTCGGCATGCGGGCCGTTCGGCTCGCCCTTCTCGTAGAGGGCTGCCAGCCGCGCCAGGTTGTCGGGGTAGTACTGCGCCATGCCTTCGGTGATGTCCTTGACATCCTCGTTGCTCATGCCGCCGCTGACCTCGGGGCCAAAGCCGCGCCACAAGGCCACCTTGGGCTGGCCTTCGCGCGCCGCGTCGTAACGGGCTTTCATCTCCTTGCCCAACGCGACGGCCTCGCGGTACGCCCATTTGACGTCATCGGCGCTTACCACGGGTTCGCTGGACGCAGCATCAGGCGCCTTCGAGGACGAGGAGGTGCCCGTGTCGCCGCCACCGCACCCCGAGATCAGAAACGCAATGAGGATCGCGCCTGCCATGGCGCTGGCGCTGAGACGCTTGTTCATAGTACGGGCTCCTTTCCACTCCTTTCGACGATGGGCACGCTAGAGAGCGTGCCCTGCAGATGCCGGCCGAAGCCGCCGTCAGCCGTTCAGGACCCAGCCGTCGCGGTACTTCTTGGTGATGTACTGGTCGGCGTCGGGGCAGTTGGTGGCCTTCAGACTCGGGGCGTCCCATTCCAGCTTCATGCCGAGCGTCACATCCTCCTCCTTCGGCGGGGCGTTCTTGTCCGCGGACTTTTCGGTCCGTTTGCCCGGTTTGCCGAGGCGGTAGGAGACCAGCGCGAGCAGGTTGTGCTCGATGAGGGCGCCGGAGTAATCGAAATTGCAGAGCGTTTTCTTGTCGCCCTTGCACGCCTCGATCCATTCGCGGTGATGGCCTATGGACCGCGCCAGCGTCTTCGGCGGCTTGGCGTAATCCTTCATTCTGGATTCGGGAATCAGCCGCACGCCGTCCGCCCCGTGCGACCCGCACATGATTTTCCCCTTGTCGCCGATGAACAGCAACCCTCCCAATGCGCCACCCATGGCGCGTCCCTCTTCGAGCTCCTCGGGCCTTTCGGGCATCAGCCCGCCGTCGTACCAGGTCAGCGCGACCTGCGGCCTTGATCCGTTCCCTGGGAAATGGTAGCGGATGATGGAAGCTTGGGGATAGGATTCCGTGT
>JAPLOD010000993.1 GCA_026692735.1 Planctomycetota bacterium
CTGGCCGTGATGCTCATGTCCGTGCGGGAGCGGGTCCGGGAGATCGGCACGCTCAAGTGTCTTGGCGCCCTCGACAGCTTTGTAGTGCGGCTGTTTCTCGTGGAGAGCATCTTCATCGGCGTGCTTGCCAGCGCCGCGGGCGGACTGGTGGGGTACATGCTGGGCCTGCTGCAGGTGGGGGCCGCGCTGGAGTTCTCGCTCCTCAGCGCCGGCGCGTGCTCCCGCTGCCTGGCGGTGAGCCTGCCGGTCGCTGTCGGGCTGGGCACGCTGCTGACGGCGCTGGCGGCCATCTACCCCACGTTTGTGGCGGCGCGGATGAAGCCGGTCGAAGCGATGCGAGTGGAGGTGTAATGGTCGAGCGACGCGAGATCGTGCGCACGCAGGACGTGCGCAAGATGTACATCATGGGCAGCGAACAGGTCCATGCTCTCCGCGGGATCAACCTGATCATCTACAGCGGCGAGTACATCAGCATCATGGGCCCGTCCGGCTCGGGCAAGAGCACGCTCTTCAACATGGTCGGCGGGTTGGACAAGCCGACGGCCGGCGAGGTCTACATTGACGACGTGGACATCGCGCAGCTCGAACCCTACGAACTGGCGTGGCTGCGCTGCCGCAAAATCGGCTACATCTTCCAGACGTTCAACCTCATCCCCGTCATGACAGCCCTCGAAAACATCACGCTGCCCATGGTCTTCGCCGGCGTGGATGCGGACTCCGCGCGCGACAAGGGCGCCGAGCTCCTCAAACTGGTCGGCCTGGGCGACCGCCTGCACCACCGCCCGCCCCAGATGTCCGGCGGCCAGCAGCAGCGCGTCGCGATCGCCCGGGCCCTGGCCAACGATCCGGCGATCATCCTCGCCGACGAACCCACCGGCAACCTGGACCTGAGGACCGGGCGCGAGATCATCAGCCTCCTGATGCAGTTGAAGCAGGAGCGCGGGGTGACCATCATCACCGCCACGCACGATATGAAGATGCTCGACGTCAGCGACCGCGTTATCTGGATCACGGACGGGACCGTGTCGCGGATCCAGCATCGCGAGGAGATTGACATCAAGGTGGGCACTATTGACGGGCACGAGGAGTAGCCCGCCGGCCCTCAGAGGTAGCCGAGGTCCTCGAGCCGCTTCTGTATCTCGCGCTCTTCCTCGGCCGTATAGCCCGACGGCTTGCCCGCCGCGTTCAGGTCCAGCGGCTTTCCGGGCAGCGCGGACGGCACAGTGACGCCCACTACGCCGAGCAGCGTGGGCAGGACATCTTCGATGGGCCGCGGCGGGAGTACTTCGCCGCCGCCCGACTGCGTCCGCAGGAGCCAACGGCAACCGGAAGACTCGCTGAGCAGCACAGCGCAAACGGCGATGTCCGGCGTGAGCCGGTTGACGAGTTCCTTTACCTGCTCGCCGGCTGGCGCAAGGCCGGCATCGGACAGCGACAGCCACAGCGAGAAGAAGTCCCAGGGCTCGTTGAGCATGAGTTGCGCCGCAGCATCCAGGCGACGCGTGGCGGGTGGCGTGCGATCCGTCGCAGGCGTGTTCTGCAGCAGCCGCTCGATTCTATCGCGGCACTTCGCCGGAAACACTTTCCATCCGCGCCGTCTAGGACTCACGAATACGCCGCGAAAGACCCGCGGCAGGTGGCGACTCCACTCATCGCCCACAACGCACAGGATGCGTTCCGAGCGTACGGCATCGAGGAAGCAGCGGTTCCGGAGATGCGCTGTGGCGTCCGACAGTGTCGTGCTCGTCAGCCTGCCGTGGCGCGCGCGCGGCAGCAGACCGGCAAACCACTCGCCGGCGTGTGGAGCCGGCGAGTCCACGACCAGAAACAGTGCGCGCTGAGCCATTGCACTTCGCTCTCATGTCCTGAGTTGCGCGCGTCAGCAAGCGGACGGCTTTCTGACGGGCGCGGCTCGGCTATTGGGGCGTCCAGGCCATCGCTGTGCCGAAGCTCGCGAACTCGCTGTCGCACCCCGAGGTCAGGATGCGCGAGCCCTGGACGACCACCGGCGCATCGCGGCTGACGATCTTGTAGCCCACTGGCGTGCTCTTGGGGATGAACGGTTCGCCGCGCATGCCGGGGATTTTGTCCAGGCGCAGGTGGATGGAGCGCTGCGCAGGCACCTCGAACGCATGGCGGAGAACGCCCCGTTTCGGCGCTTCGAAGTACACCGTCAGCTCGCAGCGCGTCGGACGCGCGCCGGTGTTCTGCACACACATTGACTCGTGCGAGAAGTAGCCGCCGCCCTCGCGCTCCCAGCGTTTCTCATGCGCCGAGAGCGCCGCCATGTAGCCGTCCGGCACGATCCAGACGTAGGCGCCGTCGCCGGC
>JAPLOD010000994.1 GCA_026692735.1 Planctomycetota bacterium
GCAGTTCGTCACTACCACGCCCGCCGCTGGGCCAAGGCTCTTGCCCACAACTGTTCACGCCACATCAATGCCAGCCACCGCTTCGCCTTTGAATCCGTGGCTCATTTCAACGCCGCCGCCTGAAACCCGTTCAGCCCATACTAAGTGAAAGTGGGCTCTGTTCACACATTGTTGCGTTTCCCCAGTGTCGCGCCAACCGTGGCGCAGTACCATTACCAGCTTGTACAAGCATCTCGCTTGCCAGATTCCTGAAACGCGTCGGTTTTTCGACGAGGACTTTGCCAGCATCGGATGATCGTGACAACGCCCTGCTCCAGTTGTGCCAGCGCAGTCGTGCTCCCTTTGCAGGACACGTGCCTGTCCGGCATCACGCCCGCACAGCTCTTTGCTGCGCAGCGGGACGCCACGCGCCTGTTCTGGCTGGACAGCGCCGTGACCGATGCGGAAGGGACATGCTGGAGCTACATTGGCGCCAATCCGGCGCAGCGCATTGAAGTTTATGACGACCACGCAGTTATGTGGCGCCATAACACTTGTACAGACAAGCCAGCACGCAATCCCCTGCGCGTCTTCCTCAATCTCATTGGCGGGCATCATGCGCGGCGGCCAGAGATCAAAAAAGGGCCGCCGTTCCGGGGAGGATGGGTGGGCTATCTTGGCTATGAGTGTGCCCACAATGTGGGGCCGCAACGTCCCGCGCATGACCTGTCGTTCCCCGCCGTCAGCTTCAGTTTCTTCCCTACCATAGTGGCCTTCTGCCATGCTGATCGGACCTGGTGGGCTGCGGCCTCAATGCTTTCTGCAACATCTCCCGCGGAACGTGGAAGGAAAGCGCGCCACAACGTGCGAAAACTGCTAGAGCAAATTGCGCCGGTGCACGCCCCGGGCGAGCTGTGTCGCGAGCCACCACGCACCTGCGCTGTGCAGAATCTCACGCCGAGCTCCTATTGTGCGGCGGTCGAACGCGCCTTGGAGTACATCGCAGCCGGGGATATATACCAGATCAACCTCGCACAGCGTTTCACTGTCCCTTGGAAACTGTCGCCCGAAACTTTGTACTGGCGTCTGCGCCAGCAGAGCCCCGCCGAGTATGGCGCCTTTCTGGGCAGCGGCCTCGTCGGCAACGGGCAGGCGTTGTGCAGCATCTCCCCGGAACTGTTCCTGAGACTGCGCGGTGACGAGGTGGTGACGCGGCCAATCAAAGGAACGCGCCCGCGTGGAGCGAACTCCGTTGAGGACGCCGCTGCCAGGCGCGAGCTGGAGACGAGCCCGAAGGAGCGCGCCGAACTGACTATGATTGTGGACCTGGAGCGCAACGATCTTGGCCGCGTGTGCGACTACGGATCGGTGCGCGTCATCTCCGCCGGCGAGATTGAGGAACTGCCGACACTGCTGCATCGCGTGGCTACCGTGTCGGGCAGACTGCACCCGCGGCGCGGGCGCGCCAGTCTGTTGCAGGCGGCTTTCCCGGGAGGTTCCGTCACCGGCGCCCCGAAGCTCCGCGCCATGCAGATCATCCGGGAACTTGAACCGTTGCCACGCGGGCCGTACTGTGGCGCCATTGGCTGGCTGGGGCTTGACGGAGACATGGAACTGAGCATTGCCATCCGCACGGCATTGTGTGATGGCCCGCGTCGCGTGGCGCATTACTACGCCGGCAGCGGCATCGTCGCGGATTCGGACCCGCGGCGCGAGTACGAGGAAACGCTGCACAAGGCGGCCGCCTTCTTCCGGGCCGCCAACGCGACGCTGTAGCGCGACCGCAGGGCGATTTCTCCGCATCGCCTGGCGGCCTGGGGGCTCGCCCTGGAATGGATGACACGATCTTCAGCATCAACGGCCGGATTGTCCCCCCCGAGGAAGCCGTGGTCCCCGCTACCGACCGCGGCTTTCTGTATGGGGACGGCGCCTTCGAGACCATCCATGCCTATGGCCCCAAGCTCTTCCGCCTGCGCGAACACCTCGCGCGCCTCGCTCACGCCATGCAGCGGCTCTTCTTCGCTCCCGCGCCCTCGCCCGCAGTGCTTGCGCGTTGGCTGGCGGAGGCCGTGGCGACGGCCGGCTTCCCGGAGGCCAACGTCCGGCTCACCGTCAGCAGGGGCAGCGGCCCGCGCGGACCCTCCGTGGTAGGGGCGCCCCCGCGTGGGCGCCCCGCCGCGGCGTCGCGCGATCCGGCGCATCGCGCTACGTCCGGATTCCGGCCCACCGTCGCCATAATGGCGACACGCTTCGCACGGTCCGATGGGCGCACGAACGCGGGCGTCAGGGCCGTGCTGGCAAGTTTCCGCCGGCAGGAGTCGGCTGTGACGGCGCGCTTGAAGACGCTGAATTACATGGAGCAGGTTATAGCCCGGCACGAAGCGGACCTGGCGCGCGCGGATGAGGCGATCCTGCTCAATAGCGCCGGCCTGCTCTGCGAAGGCTCCGCGTCAAACATCTCCCTGATCCGCCGTGGCGCGCTGGCCATCCCGGACCCGGCGCGCGCGGGAGCCCTGCAGGGCATCGCGCAGTTGACCGCGATCCAGGCGGCGCGGAACCTCGGTCTCCCCGTCGCGCTGACGGTGCTGAGCCCCTGGGATCTCACTCAGGCGGACGAGGCATTTCTGTCCGGCTCGATGCGTGAGGTCACGCCGCTGGTGCGCGTCGGAGATGCGCCGATCGGCAACGGCAGACCAGGGCCCATCACCATGCGCCTTATCGCCGAGTATCGGCGGATCGTGGAGCGCGAATGCGCGCCATTCAGGTATGGCAGGACATAAGCGCGCGGGGCGCGGCGGGCGCCCTCGCCCGCCTGCGTGCCCATGGATCACGTGGCTGTTACGGCTCAGGAGCGTGTTCAATGACGACGATCGGAATGCTGCTGGTCTGTGCGATGCTCGCCTCTCCAATCGCTGTGTGCGCCGCGGAATTCCCCTATCCGGGGCCGCGACCAGGTCCCGCCGAAGCGAAGGTCCAGGACTCCAAGCTGACGCTCGGCAACGCGGTCATCGCCGCGGAATGGGCGTTGGGCGCGCCCGGCCTGCGGCCCGTCGCCGTCACTGATCTCCAGGCGGGCAGTGCGATGAAATGCTCCGGAGAACTGTTCCAGGTTGAACTGGCTGATGGCACGCGCTATAGCGCGTCGGGCCTCAAGGCAATGGGAACGCCGCGTGCGACTGCTCTGGCCCCCCGGCCTGCTGCGTCGCGTCTCGCCGACCGTGCGGGAGGACAACGTCTCGAGGTGCCGCTGCTCTCTGATGACGGACGGTTGAAGGCGACCTGGTCGGCCACGCTTCGCGATGACGCCAACTACCTGCGCCTCGAGGTCGTTCTGGAAGCAGTGAACGCCGACCTGCGGATCAAGACTGTGACGCTCTTTGATCAACCCGTCGCCGGCGCGCGAACGGCGGGAGCGGTAGACGGCTCTCCCATCGTGGCGGGGAGTTTTTTCCTCGGCTTCGAGGACCCGATGGCGGCGAACACCGCCTCAGTCTCGGGCGAGAAGGTGGGCGAATGGTCGCCGGCCGACCTCGTCGCCGGTGAGGTCCGTAGGAAAACCTGGGCCCTGCCGCCGCACGGCCTGGCGGAAGCACCGAACCAGGTCCTGTTCCGCTATGAGCGGGGCGATCACCGCCTGGATATTCACCGCGTGGCACTGCTGGAGAACGGCCGCGAAGTCGCCGCCGATGCGCACCATGGACACACCGGCACGCGGCATGTGAACAACACCTATGTGCTTAACCTGCCGAAGCTCAACCCCGCGGCGGAGTACGCCCTGGCGGCGGAGCTAGGAACGGACCCGGAGTTCAAGGTTCCGCCCGACAAGCGCGTTGACTCGTATGGCGCGGTGCTGTTGCTGCACGGCCGAGCTCCTGTCCCGACCGCCTGTCGCCTGGCGCGCAACGCAGCGCTGCACAAAGAGGATCGCCTGGCGCAAAGCCTGGTCATTGGCGTTGCGCCCGCCGGCCAGATGCGCCGCGCGTTTCTGTATTATGTCGAGCATGAGCGCGCCCATCCCTACCGGCCGTTCCTGCACTACAACGCGTGGTACGACATCTGCTGGACCGGCGCGCCGTTGAACGACCAACTGTGTCTCGAGGCCGTCCGCAGCTTCGGCGAGAACCTGATCAAGCCGCACGGCGTGGTGATGGATTCGATGGTCATTGATGACGGCTGGGACGACCCGAAGACGCTGTGGCAGTTCAACAAGGGCTTCCCCAATGGCTTCGCGTCGCTGGCCGATCTGTGCAAGGAGTATGGCACACGGGCCGGCACCTGGCTCTCGCCGTTCGGCGGATACGGCGCACCCAAGGAGGAACGCCTGCGCTACGGCCGGACGCAGGGGTACGAGATCAACGCCTCCGGCTTCTCGCTGGCGGGGCCGCAGTACTACGCGCGCTTCAAGAGCGAATGCCTCAACATGATCCGCAAGTACGGCGTCAACCATTTCAAGTTCGATGGCATCGCGTCCGGCATGTACGCGAGCGGGGCGGGCGGCGACTATGTCCTCGACACGGAAGCCATGCGCCGTCTGATGCTTGAGCTGCGGCAGGAGGACCCGAACCTCTACATCAACCTGACGACCGGCTCGTGGCCCTCGCCGTTCTGGCTCTTCTATGCCGACTCGGTGTGGCGGCAGGGAGAGGACAGCGCCTTTGCCGGCAAAGGCACTCCACAGCAACAGTGGCTGACCTATCGCGACAAGGAGACGTTCAAGAACATCGTCGGGAGAGGACCGCTGTACCCGCTGAATTCGCTGATGACGCAGGGCGTCATGTACTCACGGTACGGCAACGCAGCGCACCCGGGCTTCAACTCCGCCGGCCTGAAGGAGGATATCCGCGCCTTTTTCGGGAGCGGCACGGGCCTGCAGGAACTGTACATCATGCCGGGAAAGCTGAAGCCCGAAGACTGGAAGGTGCTGGCCGAGAGCGCCAAGTGGGCGCGCGCCAATGCCGACGTGCTGGTGGACACGCACTGGATCGGGGGAGACCCGGCGGAAGCGGCGCCCTATGGCTGGGCCTCCTGGACACTGCGCAAAGGCATCCTGGCCCTGCGCAACCCGGATGACAAGCCGCGTGCCTTCGCGCTGGATGTACGCCAGGCTTTCGAGCTGCCCGCTGGCGCGCCGGAGCGTTACCGCCTGCACAGCCCGTGGGCCGAGGACGCCCAGAAACCGGCCCTCGCCGCGGAAGCGGGAACCGCACTGCCCATCACGTTGCAGCCGTTCGAGATTCTGATTATGGAAGCCGAGGCCGCGCGCTGAGGCCGGGTTGCGCTCCGTCGCACGAGGGACGGAAACGCCGCGGCCGTCAATCCAGGGGCGACGGAAGCCTCTCCAGAAACCGGACGACGACGCCGCGGTCATGCGCCAGCAGTGACACTCGAACCCGGCGCCGCCGACCGCCTGAGGAGACCACGACCACAACGGTCTTCCGTCCCTCTGGCCAGCACAGCACGTGGCGCAGATACTCCGTCAGAGCTCCCGTCAAGGCGGCGGGCAGGTAGCCGACATAGTCCGCCGCCGGGCGCCCACGTAGGGGCGCCCCTACGTGGGCGCCCGGGCGGGCCGCGCCACGGGGTTCGAGGTGCCGCATGCTCAGGTTCAACCGGGCGCCGGCCCTGATGGCACGCAGTTCGGCGGGGTACGAACGCAGCGGCAGCGCGAAGATCAAGGGGACCAGCGTCTCAACCACGCGGAGCCGCTCGGTGGCGCTCAGCTCCTCGGCCACGATCGTGTTCAGCCGCCGCGGCTCGCCGGCCAGCACTTCGGTCAGATGGAACCACAAGGCCTCGGAGCCCTCGCCCCCGATGCCCCACGGCCGTTCAAGATCGCTCATCTGCCTCGCGTGGAGATAGGCGTTCAGATAACGGGCCAGCAGGTCAGGACCAGGCGCGTGGGAGCGGCTTGATCGTGCGTTCATAGCCTTGGGTTTATGCCGAGCTTGCCGCGGCGGCAAGTGTTTTCGGCAGCGTCAGGAAAATACACTTGCCTTGGCGCGGAGCTGTTCACAGCCGTTCGGCCGCCAGGTCCGCCAGAGCGCTGCGCTCGGACTTATTCAGGGCGACGTGCCCGAACAACGCTGAGCTCTTGAGCCGTTCGACGCAATAGGTCAGGCCGTTCGAGCTCGCATCGAGGTACGGGTTGTCAATCTGCTGCGGGTCGCCTGTCAGGATCACCTTCGTCCCTTCGCCGGCCCGGCTGATGATCGTCTTCACCTCATGGGGCGTCAGGTTCTGGGCTTCGTCCACGACCACGAACATGTTGGCGATGCTGCGCCCGCGGATGTAGGTGAGCGCCTCCAGCTCCAGCAGGTCCTGGTCGAAGAGCTGTTCGGTCGTCAACGAGGTAGGCGCGTACCGCCCGCGCAGCAGGTACTTCAGGTTGTCGAAGATCGGGCCCATCCACGCGGTCAGCTTCTCGGCCTTGTCCCCGGGCAGGTAGCCGATGTCGCGTCCCAGCGGCATGATGGGCCGCGAGACGAGCATTTTCTCGTAGTGCTTCTCCTTGATGGCGCGCTGCAGCCCCGCGGCGAGCGCCATCAGCGTCTTTCCCGTGCCGGCGCGCCCGACCAGCGTCACCAGTTCGACGTTATCGTCCAGCACCAGCTCGAACGCCATGCGCTGCGTGGCGCTGCGCGGCGCGATGTTCCAGGCGCGGTCGTATTCCGGCGTCAACGGCACCAGTTCCTTGCCGACGAGGTCCACGCGGGCCAGCGCGGTGTGCTTGGGATTGGTCTCGTCCTTCAGTATGACGAATTCGTTCGGCGCGAAAGGGTTGTCGCTGCACTCAGGGAGCGCCACGCGCTTGTCGCCGTAGAACCTGTTGACCGTGTCCGCGGCCACGACCACGTCGCGCCAGCCCTGGTACAGGCTGTCGTAATCAACTTTCTGCTGCTCAAAGTCCATGACGCGCAGGCCCAGCGCGTCGGCCTTCACCCGGGCATTGATGTCCTTGGAGACGAAGATCACGCGCCGCCCTTTACGCTGCAAGGCCAGAGCCACGGAGATGATCTGGTTATCGGCCACGTCGGGGCTCAGTCCCGTCGTGGCGAGGTCCTCGCGCACATCCTGCTGCAGCACGATCTGCAGGATCCCGCCGTTGCTCATCGGGACGCCTTCGCGCAGGGAACCGCTTTCGCGGTGCCTGTCAATGGCGCGGATCGTCTCGCGGGCATTCCGGCCCAGTTCATCGTTGTTGCGCTTGAAGCGATCAAGCTCCTCGATCACCGCCAGCGCCAGCACCACGCGGTTGTCCTTGAACGCAGACAGCGAGCCGGGGCTGTGCAGCAGCACGTTGGTGTCGAGCACAAATGTCTTGATGCTGTCGCCGTGGCCGCTCTCTGAGGGGCTGGCCGTGTTGCCGGTGTGCTCAGACATTCCTTCTCCTTCATCCCCCACTTCTGTTGTCGGCGCGCGAAGCCCCTCCCCTTCAGCCGTTCCGCGCGCTTTTCAGCAGCACCTCACCCGCGGAGCCGCCGGCCTCGTAGCCCGCGGCAACGGCGTAGCACGGCCGCGCTGTGGCTGGCCCGTCGTTCCCCGGACGCACAGCCAGCGCGCCGGGGACCGCGAAACTGCCGCCGAGCACGCCCGCCGCTACCGCAGCGCCCAGCACCGGCGACGCGGAGAGCATGTCTCC
>JAPLOD010000995.1 GCA_026692735.1 Planctomycetota bacterium
ACGGACAAGAGCAGGAAGCGTGAGCTCCTCCGCCGCCGGCTTGATCCTCAGCCCAAGGCCGTTGAGCGCGGGTGGTCTCTTGTCAGCGCCGATCTGTCGTCGTGGAACGGCCAGCAGGTCACGCTGACGTTCGAGACCGACGGCGGCTCGGAGGGGGCCGCAGCAGCCGCCTGGGCCTGCTGGGCCGCGCCGACCATCGTGACGGATCGCGGCGAACCGCCGGCCGCCGCGCCGGCCGGCACGCGGCCGCTGAATCGCGAGATCATCGAGCAGAACATGCTCAAGCTGTTCCCTTCCTTCATGCCGGCCGGCGTGGCAGTGGACGGGCAGACGCGGGGGACGATCTTCATGGAACCGGGCAACCGCGCGCGGCTGGCCGTGAAGCTGTCCCCGAACGAGACCTTCCTGCGTTTCGCGGTTCAGGTTGATCCGCAGGCGTGGTCTCTCGGTGTTGGCGACGGCACGAACTTCACCGTGACGGTCCGCGACGCGGCGGGCGACACGCAGGTCTACGCGCGCTACATGGATCCCAAGCATAATGAGTCCGATCGCCGCTGGGCCGATGAGACGGTTGACCTCAGCAGGTGGCGCGGCCAGCAGATCACGCTGTTCTTCGCGGTGGACGGCGGGCCCGCCGGCGACGTCCGGGCCGACTGGGCGCATTGGGCGAATATCGAGCTGAGCGCTCAGCGCACGGGACCTCCAGCCCCCCAGCCGGCCGACTACGACGTGGTGTACACGGGCGAGGTGGTCGTCTACCGCAACAACCGCGCGTACCCGCGCGCGTTCGTGGTCCACAATGTGGAACTGGCCCGAAACGTAGATGAAGCGCTGGCACTCCTGTCGCGCCCGGGCTTCGACCCCGCCAGGACTGCCATTGTTGATGGCGCGACGCCGCAGGGGTGGAACAGCGCGCTGCTGGGCAAGACTTTGCGCTCCCCGCCGACGCCCGCGCAGGTCGTCGAGCGCCGGGCGAACAGCATGAAGATCAAGGCCACGCTCGACAGGCCGGGCGTGCTGGTCGTCTCCGACAGTTACTTCCCCGGCTGGCAGGCATCGGTGGACGGCGCCGCGGCGCCGGTGTGGCCTGTGGACGTCGCCTTGCGCGGCGTGTACCTGGAGCCGGGCGCTCACGAGGTGCTGCTGTACTACATGCCCTGGCGGTTCAAGCTGGGCGCCGCGATCAGCGTCTGCACCTTGCTGGGGCTGGCCGGGTGGGTGCTCTGGCGGAAGCGGAAGGCGCGGCCGGCATGATCACCGCGGCAGCCGCGAGATCCGGACGAAGCGGTACTTGATGGCGGCCCGGATCCACGTCAGCGGGTCGCGGACCATCCGCACTTTCTTGCCTTCCTTGAACGAACGCGAGCGGTAGTTGACGGGCAGTTCCAGCGGCGTGTAGCCCTTGCGCACCAGCTTGATGACCAGCTCAAAGTCGAAATCGAAGCGGTTGCACTCGAACTCCAGGCCATACAGACAGTCGCGCCGGAAGACCTTGTACATCGTGAACGGGTCCTTCATGCGCTGGCGGTACAGCGTGTTCACCAGGAACGTGAAGAAGATGTGCCCGACGTTCAGGTATGCGGCCAGGCCGGCGCTGTCGGTGAACTGCCGCATCTTCCAGTTCCCGCCGTGGCGCGACCCCAGGACGAACGCGGCGCGGTACTTCAGGAGCGGCTCGACCAGCGCGTCGTAGTCGTTCAGGTCGTACTCGAGGTCCGCGTCCTGGATCAGCACGATGTCGCCGCGCGCCTGCTGCAAGCCCGCCCGCACGGCGTTGCCTTTGCCGCGCGGCCGGTCCTGCAGCACCACCGTGACGCCGGGATGCTGCCCGCACGCGGTCACCAGATCGCGCGTGCCGTCCGTCGAGTTGCTTTCAACAATGATGATCTCCTTGTCGGCCCCGGGGATCTCCTTGGCCAGCAGGCCTTTCATCAGAGCGGGAAACGTCGCGTGCTCGTTATACGCCGGCACGACGATCGAGCACAGCGGGCGCTCGCGCAGCGTGGCGCGCGTGGCCGTGACGATCATCCCTGAGCACGCAAAGCGCAGGCTCATGTCCCGGAACGGCGGCGGTGTGATATGGAACAGCAGCCGGATCAGCCGCGTGAGCGTCGTGCGGGGAAACGTCACCGCGCGCCGGTACACGTGGCGCAGCGTGTAGCGGCGCCGGTCCGGCGTCACCCAGATATGCTCGAAGCCGTGCTTGAGCAGCAACGACTGAGCCGTCGCCGGACCGAAGTAGTACCGATTCTCGGGCCGCCATTCCGTCCATTGCTGGCCGAAAAAGCTCCGCGGCCAGGATTCGATGGACGGCGCCGTCAGCAGCAGCACGCCGCCCGGCCGCAGAGCGTTTTGGAGGCGCCTGGCCGCCGCCGCGGCGTCCGTGGCCTTCTCCAACTGGTGGCACACGACGACGCCGTCATACGGACCCTTCAGGTCCGTGTCGCCCTCCAGTTCGGCGATGGAAATGTGCAGAGCCACATCGTAGCCGCTGCTCTTCGCTTCCGCGGCCACCGGGTGTCCCGGGGCCGCAACCAGGAGCAGCCGCCCGCGCTCCAGCCCCCTGAGCTTGAGGCTGCGCACATACCGCTGCGCGGCCTCGAGTTCGGTGCCGCTGTCGGCGCAGACCATGGCCGGGCCGGCGTTCGCAGGAGCCGCAGCGCTGGCGTCTGCCGCGTTCGCTGCAGCGGGCTGAGCATGGAGCGTCACGAGGCCGCAGCCCGGGCACCGGCAGATCTGCAGGCCGTGCACCACGAACAGATACGCCCGCCGCTCCTCGCCGCAGATCGGGCAGGGACTGCTCACGCCGGACTGCGAGGGGGCCGGTTGTAGCGCCGGCGTCCCGCCGGCTGTAGCGCCGCCATCTGTGGGGGCCTTTGCCCAAGTCCTCATCCCCCTCTCCTCCCCCCGTTCAACAATGCGCCATTGTGCACAACTCGTCCGTTATCCGTTCAATCGAAAATCAAAAATCAAAAATCCCCCCTCCCCCCATAGGCCACCAGGTTCGAGCAGAAGCCCGCAAGCCGTATACGCTTGATGGTCACGGGCACCGGGCACTCCGCGAACAGCGCGGCCAGCGACCTCGCGTCCAGCAGGTTCAGGTTGGCTTCCTCGGCGAAGAAGCCATAGCCGGTGCGGCACAGTATCGCGCGATAGGCGCGCGGCGGCAGGAAGTGCAGCAGGGGCACACCCGTGTGGGTCTCCACGGGGAACCAGCGGTTGGGCGTGGTGATGAAGAAACGGCGGGCTACCCGCACCAACTCGCCGACAAAGAACCGCTGCGCCGCGCCGTTGCCGGCGTGTTCGACAACCGCGTTGCTGAAGGCGATGTCGAACTGCCCGTCGCTGAACGGCAGCCGCTGGGCTGGGCTGACGCGGACGAAGCGCAGGCCGGGGTACAACCTCTCCAGGTGGCTGGCGTCATCAACGCCGACAGCGGTGATACGGTCCTTGTGCGGGTAGAGGGCCTCGAAAAAGTTGGACTCGCGCTGGCCCTGGTCGGACGTCACACCCACGTCCACCACCGTCGCGGCCGGGCCGGGGTTCATGGTCTGCATGAAGAACGCAAACATCCGCCTCCGCACTCTCATGCTGACGCGGGAAGCGAATGGGATGCGCTTGGCGTGGCTGTAATACTGTGCGTCGTCCACATTCGCCAAGGGTAACAGATGCTCCCTCTCGCGGCCGCTGCGCTGCAACCGGCCATCCAGAGCTTACCCCAACGCTCCCCGCACCACAAGCCCGGCCCAGTGGCGGACGCAGCCCGCTTGTGCTACAAATCCCGCGTGGCAGGGGCGGCGTGAGGCTTGAGCCTCGTCAAGGAGTGCAGAGGGTGTCGAGCACTGGAACCGGGCCGCTGCGAACCGTACGCCGCCTGGTGTGGCGGCAGCGATACGGTCTCGACGCGGCGCTGCCTTCGCCCGATCTGCAGCCCGTCCCAGGCGCCGAACCAGGGACGTGGCAGGCCACGAGCGACGATCCACAGTTCACGATCCCCTGCCAGTTGGCACCCGGCTGGATCCGCGTGCGCCTCGCGATGAACAGCGAGGCGCGCGGCTTTGTGGAGCTGTGCTTCGACCGGGGCGGCGGCTTCAATCCGCTGCAACGCGTCGAACTGGCCTACAACCGCGGCCGCGTGGACGTTGACCGGCACCTGCGCCTCGATGCGCCGGTGCGCGCGATACGCTTCGACCCGCTGGCCGCGCGGGGCCGCTTCCGTATCGAGCATTTCAGCATCGAGACGGTCCCGCCGTATCTCGCGGTGCTGCGGTCGCTCCGGGCCAAGGTCACGGAGCTCAGCGCGCCCGGCCGCATCACACGCGCCCTGCGCATCGGCACAGGACTCCTCCTGCGCGGCCAGCTTGGCGAGTTCAAGAGAAAGCTGTTGAGCAACAAGCCCGGCGCGGACCTCCTACCCGCCTGGGACTTCCCCGTCCTGACAGACACCGACCGCGAGCGCATGCGCGCCGCCGCTGCCTCGCTGCCCGACCCGCCGCTGCTCTCGGTGCTGCTGCCCGTCTACAACACGCCCGAGCAGTACCTCCGCCTCGCCATCGAATCCGTGCTCAAGCAGATATACCCTCACTGGGAGTTGTGCATCGCGGACGACTGCTCGACGGCGAGCCATGTTCGCGCCGTGCTGGATGAGTACGCGGCGCGCGACAAGCGCATCAAGGTCGTGTTCCGCCCCCAGAACGGCAATATCTCGGCCGCGTCGAACTCCGCGCTGGAGCTGGCCACCGGCGAGTACGTGGCGCTCCTGGACCACGACGACGAGCTGGCCGAACAGGCGCTCTTCCGCATGGCGGAGGCCATCGTCGCCGACCGCGGCGTTGATATGCTGTACAGCGACGAGGACAAGCTCGACATGGCCGACCGGCACGTCTGGCCGTTCTTCAAGCCGGACTGGTCGCCGGAGTACTTCCTGGCGTGCATGTACACCTGCCACCTCGGCGTCTACCGGACGTCGCTGGTCCGTGAGATCCAGGGCTTCCGCAGCGAGTTCGATCTCGCGCAGGACTACGATCTGGTGCTGCGCCTGACCGCCCGCACGCAGCGCATCCGCCACATCCCCGAGGTGCTCTACCACTGGCGCATCACGCCGGCGTCAACGGCTTCCGGCGCCACGGCCAAACCCCAGGCGCATGGCGTGGCCCAGCGCGCGCTGGCGAGCTACCTGCAGACCATCGGCCGGGAC
>JAPLOD010000996.1 GCA_026692735.1 Planctomycetota bacterium
CGGCATCACGGTCGCCGGCGAGGATGTCGTCGGAACCGCCAGCCAGGAGGAAACCGCTCAGCGCACCGTCGAGCATGTCGTGCAGGGCAAGGTGGATGTCATCCTCAAAGGCAACATCTCCACCCCGATCCTCAACCGCGCCATGATCCGCATCGCCGTCCGCGACACGATGAGCCTGGTGACGATGTTCGACGCCTCGCCCATCCGCGGCGGTCGCCCCATGCTCATGACCGACCCCGGCATGACCACGGTCTGCAGCTTCGGGAGGATGGTCGGCTTGGTCGAGAATGCCGTGGACGTCGCCCATTCCATCATGGGCCTCAAGCGCCCGCGCGTCGCGATCCTCTCGGCCAATGAGAAAGTTATTGACTCCCTGCCGTCCACCCGCATGGGCAAGCAGCTCTCCGAGTACGAATGGGAGAACGCCGTCGTCTACGGCCCCCTCTCCTTCGACCTCGCCGTCAGCGAGGAATCCGCCCGCTTGAAGGGCGTGCCGAAGAGCGCCGCCGCCGCCGAGGTCACCGCCAGGGCCGACATCCTTGTCTGCCCCTGCATTGACTCCGCCAATGTCCTCTACAAGGTCATCGGCGAGATGGTCAAATACGGCTTGGGCACGTTCGCGGGCGTCACCCTCGGCATCTCCGTGCCCTACGTCATCCTCTCCCGCGGCGACAACGTCGAGACCAAGCTCCAGTCCATCGCCCTCAGCAGCATCGCCCGTGAACGGCTTGACATGGCCAAACGCCGCGCGCCGCGCCAGCCGCCGTCGGCCGCCGCTGCACCGCAGAAGCCCGGTGGTCTTGCCGCCGTTCAGGCCGCGGCGAATGCCACCGCCGACAAGATGGGCCTGCCGGCCAAACACATGAACTACGTCGTCGCCAATCTGGACAGCGAGATCCTTGTGGCGGCGATCTGCGGCGGTTGTGTCGTGGACAGCGAGACACTCGCGCCCGGTGCGCTCACCGCGGACACGGCCCCGGAGGCCGAGCTTGGCCGGCTCGCCAAGGCCATCGGCGCCATGTGTGTGGCCGCCGGTCCGGACGTGCAGAGCGTTCTGCTGACGGGGGAGCTGAGCCGATCCGAGCAGATCGTGCGGGGCCTCAGGAAGCGTCTGGCCCACATCCTGTCCGTGTCCGCCGTGAAGTAGCTTAGGGCACATGGAACCACAGCGGAGGAAGTCAGAGCCTATGGCAGGCAATAACAGCGACAAGAAGCACTGGGTCTTCCGCGTCGGCGTGGCGGACCGCGCCGGCGCGCTGACCAGCATCGCGTCCGCGTTCTCCAACCGCGGCACTTCCATCGAGACCGTGGTCGGCCACGGCACGGCCTTCCCTGGCGCGCCCGGCGGCGCCGTCGTGGTTACCTTCTGGTGTTCCGAGAAGGAGAAGGACGAGATCGTCCGCGTGGTCCGCCGCCTCTCCAAGGTGGTCTCACTCGAAGAGCATCCCTACGAATCCGAGAACCTGCGCAAGAGCGCCCTGGTGCGCGTCGCGCGCCGCCTCGTCCCCATGGACGTGGCCGGCCGCGAATCGTTCCTCCTGTGCGAACTCATGCGCCAGGAGCGCGGCGTCTACACCTACTTCCTCGCTGGCTCGCCCAGCGAGCTGGACCCCATCCTTGCCCGGTTTGTGGAAAAAGGCATCCTGACCGACATCGTCTATTCGGTGATCGGCTCGTAGCATGGCCTTCCAGCCCGTGAATCATGGGCAGGATGCCCATGCCACAGCGAAGGACCACGCCTACTTCCGTTTCCCCGTTACGGAGCGTCCCAGCCCGACCTTGCCCTTCCGGCCGGGAGGCGCGATCGGGCAGACTGGCTCACGGGGTAATCAGCCCTCGAGGGTGCGCAGGATTGCCTGAGCTTGCGCGGCCACCTCCGTGGCCGAACCGAGCCGTTGTGCCACGGGCCGGACCAGCATGCGCATACACAGTTCGTCCACGGCCTGCGGCAGGCCTGGGGTCAGCACGGACGGCGGGATGATGTCCGAGGTCAGGACAAGCTCGCGCACGATGGCCGGATCGTCGCCCGTGAACAGGCGCCTTCCCGTCAGCATCTCATGCAGGACCACGCCGAGCGAGAACACGTCGCTGCCGGGCTGCAGCGCATCCCAGTTGTCGGACAGTTGCTCGGGCGACGCATAGCAGAACGTGCCGGCCAGCTTTGGGCCCGAGGCGCTCGCGCGTACCTGGTGCGCCTTGGCTTTGCCCCACTTCGCCATGGTGAAATCGGTCAACAGCGCGTGCGGCTTGCCGCTCAGGACGTCGCGCTTGCCTTCGCCCGGCAGCGACGCGTGCAGCAGCACGTTACCCGGCTTGACGTCGAGATGGACGACGTTCGCCTTGTGCGCGAAACCAAGGGCTTCGGCAACCTGCGCCAGCACCTGCAGCACGAAGCCCACCGGCAACGGCTGCTGCGGCTCCAGCACCCGGTCCAGCGACGGGCCTTCCACGAGCTGCATGGTGATGTACGGGCTGTGCTGCTCGACCCCGAAATCGTAAATCGTGATGATGTGTGGATGCGCCAGCCGCGCCGCCACGCGCGCTTCGCGCCGGAACGCTTCCACCAGCTCCGTGTCCGCTACGGCGTCGGCGCGCAGGACCTTGAGCGCCACGGTGCGGTCCAGCACCGGGTCGTGCGCCTGATAGACGACGCCCTGACCGCCGTGACCGATCTCCTTCACTATCCGGTACCGCCCCAGCGTCTGCCGCGCGCCCTTCCCCGTCTTCGTGTGTCCCGCGGCGCGCCCCGTCCCCGGGAATCCCGCCGGCACGGCGTTGGCTCCGCCGCCCTCGCGGCGCGCCTCGCCGCGCGCAGGTGACGACTCGGCTGGCAACGGCGTGGTGCTCGCCACGGCATCCGCGGCCACTGCGTCGGCAACCTGGCCGCCCGGGGCCTCCGCGCCCGCGGGCCCCTGCCAGCGGATGATCCGCTCCGGCTCGGCGCCGGGCCCTTGCAGGCTGGCTTCTTCGAGCGCGTGCAGCATGGCGTGCCCGTCCGGAAAGCGGTCCTCGGGCCGCCGCGCAAGCGCGCGCATGATCACCTTCTCGAGCAGCGGCGGCATGTTCCGCTCGTAGGTGGATGGCGGCGGACACGTGGCCTCCTGAATCCGTTTGAACAGGCGCGTGCGCACTTCGGCGCGGGACAGGCCTCGCCGTTCGGGCCGCACGAAAGGATGATGCCCCGTGAACATCTGGTACAGGATCACTCCCAGGGCGAAGCAGTCGGCCGGCGGGCCCGCGCTTTCGCCGAGGGTCTGTTCGGGCGCCATGTACAGCGGGGTGCCGAGCACGAAGCCCATCTGCGTGATGGTGGACATATCGCGCAGCCGCGCCAGACCGAAGTCGCTGAGCAGCGCCACGTCATCGTGAATCATCACGTTGGTGGGCTTCAGGTCGCGATGAACCACGCCCGCCTCATGCGCAAAGGCCAGCGCCCGGCAGACATCGTTGGCCCACCCCAGCGCCGTGGCGCGCGTGATGCCGTCGCGCAGGCGGTCTTCCAGCGTGCCGCCCCGTACCAGGCGCATGGCGAAGTAGTAGTACGGCGTTTCCTCGCCCGCGGCGTAGACGGGCACGATATTCGGGTGTTCCAGCCGGGCCATCGCTTCGGCTTCGCGCAGGAACCGCTTGACGTTCTCGCCCGGCGTGAAGAGGCCCTCTTCCAGGACCTTCAGCGCGACGTTGCGGCGCAGCGATATCTGGCGGGCCTGGTACACGCGAGCCATACTGCCCCGGCCGAGGAAGGATTCGATCTGGAAATCGCCGAGCGCCCGTCCGATCAGTTCGGCATCCATCGCCCCAGCCCCTCTAACGCGGTCCGCCGGATCGCGGCCCAAACCACGGAATCCCCCGACATCATATGCCGCGCCCTCCTGCCTTCACCTGCAAAAGGGGTGGGTGGTCGTATTGGGGCAGGGCTTTTCAATTCTCGCCCTTGTTCATAGGGCAGATGAACGCCAAAGCGGCGAA
>JAPLOD010000997.1 GCA_026692735.1 Planctomycetota bacterium
AAGAGCGCGGAGGTGAGGCCGTTATCGGAGCCGGACAGCACGGCAGGGGCCTTCGGGCGGCTGGCACGCAACAGTTCCAGTTCACAGCGCGTGGCATCCCAGCCGTCGCGGATCGCTTGCGTTTCCAACTCGGCGAACTTGCCGCCGCACAGCTTGCGGATCGCCGCGATGCGCGCGCTCTCGGCGGCAGCTTCCGCGCGGATCGTTGCCGCCGGCGTCTCCGGCGCGCTTTGAGTCGGCTGGGGCTGCGGCTCCTGCGCCGCAGTGACCTCACCTCCGGCCTTTGCATTGTTCTCCACAGTGCGGTGCTCCTCTTTGGCGGTTGCCGCGACGCTGGCGCTCGTCCGGCCGTCGGCCCCCAGGTCCACGAAACTGATCTCGCCCAGGCTGGCCTTGCGGATGACGTTGACCGGCCCGGTCACTTCCTGGCCGTTGACAACGGCCTTCTGGTTTTCCTTGACGAACTCGGCTTCCTCGACGGACGCGCCGATGGACGCTTGCCAGGGGAAGCCATTGCGCGAGGAAGCCACGACTTCCTTCGCTGCGGACGTGTCCCGCGAAACAACGCCGCCAGCCAGGAGTTGCCCGCCGTCCACGCGGATGCTGTCGGTGTGACCGATGCCCTGCGCGGCGTCATGGCCCAGACGGATGGGGCGGTTCTGCGAGGGGATCGTCAGGCCAGACAGGTCCACGATCACTGGATACCGCCAGCCGGCGACGCGCATCGGACCGCCCGTGTAGGCGATCATGCGGAAGCGCGGCAGCGCGGCCTTGGCGTCGGGACCATCCGCCGCCTCGATCTGCATGGTGCAGGTCAGGTGCAGCGGCGCGAGGGTCTCAGTCGTCTTGGGGTGGGGCATTCTCAGTCTCCTCGACAGGGACAGGTGCGGGCAGCGCGGCGGCGGGTTGCAGGCCCAGTTCCTGCATCAGCGCGGCTTCCTTGGCGCGTTGGCGAAGCTCGGCTTCCCAGTCTCGCCCGCGCCGGGCGTACTCATCGGCCAGCGTGGTGGTGTGGTTCTGGAGGCGCGTGGCCTGGGCGGACGCCTCTTTCAGCGGGTCCACATGCTCTTGGCCGTCCCAGAACCACTGGTGCGACCAGTCGGCGGACGACAAACGCAGAGATTGCGGTAGGAAGTCCTCGACCAGCACGGCCTCGGCAACCCACGCGGCGAAGATGCGATCCAGCAGACAAGAGCCGATGTAGGACTGCTCGACGCGGATTGCCTTGAAGTAGACCTGGTGATCCAGGCGGCCAGAGGCGTAGTTGTAGCCGCTGGAGTTGCCCGCGGCGACGTTGAAGGGCATGTTCAGGCAGCGGGCGATCTCGTTGAGAATCTCGTGCTTGAACTCGGCATACGTGCTGGCGGGTTGCTCGGCGTGGACCTGGCCCATCTTCCAGCCGCCGGGCATGGTGAGCAGCATGTTGCGCTCAAGCTCGATGGTGTCCATCGGCTCGATGCTGTCAGCCTCGCCGTTGGGCGGCGCGTCGGTGTAGAGAACGCCGGCGAAATACGCGGCGGCCTTGGCCGCGTCCAGCGTCGCCAGCGTGTAGTCGCGCAGCATGGCAAAGAGCGGCAGCGCAGGTGTCAGTTCCGGGACGCCCCGGTTCTGGCCGGGGCGGTCCACGCGGAAGTAGTGCAAAATGTCCTTGGCGGGGATGCGGTCGTAGGCCAGCGCGAAGCGCAGGCTGGACTCGCCGGGGTGTTCCTTCAGCACGTGGTACTCGACTGGGTTGCCGAAGTCATCCAGGATAATTCCGTCCACAGCGCGGCGCGTCCTGAAACTGAGGTCCGGCGTTGTGACCTGATCGGCTTCAACCAGTTTGAGGTCAAGGCTGACCGGAGACGCCAGGGCGGGGTTGCTGGTGAGCAGCGCGAAGGCTTCGCCGTCCTCAGTCTTCGCCATGCGCATTGTTCGCAGCTTCTCAGCCAGGCTCACGGACACGGCCCAGCGCCAGAACTCTCTTTCGACCAGGCTGTTGGCCACCCGGTCGGGAGAGAGCATCTGGAGGCGCGGCCCTGTCCCGACGCAGTCGTTGGCGAGTGTCAGCACAATGCCGCGCGCGTAGGAGTTGTTGGCGACTTCGTACCGGCTGCGGTTGCGCAGCACACGCCGCACTCCGGGCGAGTTGGCAGCATTGGCGGAAAGGCCGTCGGCGTTGGCCCAGTGGCGGCGGTTGTTGTCGCTCGTGAGCGCGGCGTCGTACCGCGCGCGCAGGAACCGAAGCAGCCGACGCCCGGCGCGCACAGCGGGTCTGCCAGCAAGAAACGATTTCAGGCGGCTGAACATGCTACGCTGTCCCCGGCGGTGCCATCTTCGTCATGCGCAAGCCGAGGCCCTTTGCCTTGGCGGCTTTCTTGGAGTTTTCGTAGCGGTCTACCTCCAGCAGGTGAGGCAGCGGCTGCTACTCGACGCTGCCGGAATCGCCCGACGCCTTGGCCGGCGCTTGCGCGTTCTGGCGGATCGTCTGTTCCAGGTCGTCGCCCATCGCACTCCCTTTCCACCCGACAAAAGGCCGGGGCGGACGGCAAACGGGGACGCGATAGCTGGCACCGTTGAACAATTCCTTCGGTGCCGAGCACCGGACCCCTCTATAAAGGAAGAGGCGCTTTCGCCGGGCGGCGGGGGACAGGATTCCGTGCGGATTTCATCCGATCGCGTGGCCTGCACGACACAACACGAGTAGCCGCAATACCGACCAGCGCCTTGCCGGGTGGTCTATAAACTCCTGACTCTGGTTTGCTGCTGTCCCAGGGAATGGCCGCGCGGGACTCAGCGCGTGCCTGTACCCCACGGACCACCCGGTTGCCATTTCCCGAGCATGAGACGACGTGATGCCACGGCGTTCAGGACAGGGACAAGGAAGCTGGCGATTTCGCCGATCACCTTTGCCAGATTCACTTCGCCTTCGCTCAGGCCAGTGCGGCGTAAGAACGCGGTCCACTGCCGGACTTTGTCTGGATTTGTCGCGAAGGCGCTCGTCAGGGCCAGAGGCGATGCCGTGGGGATGCCGGTCTTCCTGCGCTCAAACGTGGCCCGGACAGCGGCGGCCAACTGTTTTCCGCTAAAGCTCGATTCCCTCGACAGAATCCACAAGTCATAGAAGTCTTTCATCCGACTGTTGTCCATGCCGAGTTTCACCAGCGCGTCGAGTTTCTCGGCAACAACAGTCTCCTTCGTGTACGCACGAATCCTCGCGGCAGGGAACTCCAGCAAACAGGGGAATTCGGTCTCCTGTGGAGCGGGAGTGACGGCATCGCCAAATCCGACATCCACCTGCACTGGGATCAGTGCCCGCTCCAGGCGCGCCACGAAAGTGACGCGCAGCCCACCATACTCCTGGTCCTCTCGAATCTGCACCACGTTTATGCTGTTGGCGTCGAAATCCAGCCCGTCCGGTTCAACAGTTGCCCGGCAGACATCCCGAAAGACTCGCAGCAAGTGCTCTGCCGTTGCTTCACCATAGCCGAGAAGGTCCAAGTCGCGCGTGGCCCGCACGGTGCGCTTCGACCAGACGGCAAAGAGCATAGCCCCTTTCAGCACGAACTTGTTGGCATGAGGCGAACTGGCCAGACGGTACAGCAACCGCTCAACTGCGTATTGAAGCAGCACCAACTGAAAGTCTTGCTGGCGCTCGACACTCAACTTGAGCAGGCGGGCGCGAACGGAGGCCGGCAGGTTCCGGAGCGTTCTCTTGTTCATACCGTGGCCTCAAGATACGGTTTCATCACGCGCGTCATGCGGCAAGCCGCGGCATAGCGCCAGAGATCGTCGCTCGTCGCCTTGCGCAGCCTGCGACAGTCGCGCAGCGCCTCCAGCGCCGCATCAAGTCCGATCCTGTTGCGGTATCTGAAGCAGTCAACGACCGTCTTTGCGGGGCTGAAGACCCTTACCGTGACGCCATCAACATGGTGCTCCACGATTCCCTCAGTCATGGCCGGCCCCGAGAAGCGCGAAACATGCAGCGGCGGATAGCCTACCCTCGGCACCCGGTCTTGCCTCGGAATCGCCAGCCAGACTTGGGCTGGATTCTGTGTTCCTATTTCGTGAAACCGCAGGGCTGAAAGCAGACAGACAACGCCGCGCGGAACACGCTTGCAGGCTTCGGCAAGGCTGTGATGAACACTCAGTGGCGCATTCGCCAGAATATACAGCCCCCGGCCAGTGCGAATAAGACTGCCCTCGACCGCGAGGCGACGCAGGTACTCTGGGTGGATGCCGCGCTGAAGCGCATCCCTGGGCCTGACCACGCCAAGCTGCTTTGCCAGTCTCAGGACGGTGTCTCTACTGTCTGCCTTGCGAGCCATGTGTGATTCTGTATCCTCTTATGTTCATCTGGATACATTATTACACACCGATCCAACCTGTCAACTCACTGCACATGGCCGGTAATGTCCTCATGCGCAAGCACTGTCCTCCCGCAATGTCGGCACTCCTTCCTGCGCATGATCCGGTCTCGACTTATGGGGCGCGTGCGGACAACAAGAAAGTGCCTGCATCCACACTTCGGGCACTCAAGTCCGCGCTTCTCCTGCGGCGGGTCTCGCTTTGCGGTGTCAGGCATCACGTGCGCCTCCTTTGAATCGCCGACAGTTTCACGCGCGGCCGGCCTTGCGCGGCCCGTTCGCCCGTGCCGGGCAACATGACGCCAAGGACTGAGGCGGCGACGGCGCAGCCGACAAGGCCGTCCAACCAGTGGTTGTCCTGCGCCGTGGGGCGAAGCTTCCATTCGTCCACCACGCGGCCACGGCCCTCGGTCTTGACGCGGTACTCGGCGGTCAGGTGGTCTGCGAAGAGCCGGTGTGCCTCCGGCTCGCGGCCAAACAGTGAGAGACAACCCCGGTCGCCCATTGCCACAGCCAGGCGCGAATGCACACACGACTTCCAGTAATTGGAGTCGAAGAGCACGTGCCGCACGGCGCGTTTACCTTGCACGTTCGGGATGCGCCAGTTGAGGCCCACGCGGTCACCCGGCCGGCGAATGTACTCCGAGAACGGCTTGCTGGCGGCACCGACAAAACGGCCGTGGCTGGGCAGCAGCAGCGCCGAATGCTGGCTCTGGCGGCAGAACTGATACACGACATCGGTGGACGTGCCCCAGTTCGCGTCAACCAAGCACAGGCCGATGCGCATGGCGGCCCCGTCGTCGCGGTGGTATTCGCGGCTGATGTGCTCATTCACCACGGTTTCCAGCGCGGCGTAGAGCGCACCTTCCAGCCCCGCGCCCTTCGTTGCCGACATTATGGTGCGCTGCGCTTCGCGGAGCGTGAAGTACGTGCGCTTCTGGTCGGGATATGCGCCGTAGTCCAGGACGTAGCCGGTGAAGTCGTCTTCCCAGCCGCAGACGTTCCAGTAGAGCAGCTTGCCATGCACGTCCACAAACAGGGTCAGATGATTGCAGCCGATGGGAACCGCGCCGCGCTTCATGCCGTTCACTTTGCCGGCGAGTTGGTCGGCGGTGAGCAAACCTTCGTCTTCATGCTCGTTCTTTTCCGGCAACGGCTCGTTCTGGTACTCCGCCCAGAACGCTGGTTCGTTGCGGAGCTTGAGGTTCATCGCGTGCTGCACGGCGGAGAGTTCGTCGGGGTTGTGGCGCGCGGCCCAGGCGACTTCGGCCCCCTCGTCCATCCCGGCGCGGTTCGCGGCGTAGAACTCGGTGGCTTCGTGGCCGTCCCCATCGCTACGCAGACTCTCGGCGCGGATGCGCGCGTACTCATCCCAGAGCTTCACGTTCTGGGGGAACTTGTAGATCAGCTTGGTGCGTTCACCTTGCCAGAGGGGGTTCTTCCCGCGGTCCAGCACCTGGTCAGCCAGGTCGCCGGCGCGGATGACCGTGCACGGCATAATCATCGCCGTGCGCTTGCCGGGGCCGGCAAGACCGGCAATCGCGCCGTTGACGATACTGAGGCGCTCCTGCGTCTGCGACAGCGACCGCGCCGACTGGTCAGTTTGAGGATCGTCAATGATCGCCAGCGTCGGGCGGATCGAAGTGCCGTCCGGACGGATGAACATGGCGCCGCGGATGTTGCCGGTGATGCCCGCCACGCGGACCACGGCCCCCGAGCAGCGGCTGCCGGGGATCGAGGGCATGACGATTTCGTCGGCGGTCCAGCCGATGTGCGTCAGGCGACCGTAGTACCGCTGCCCGGAGCAGCGGCGGCTCTCGCCTTCGAGACACCGAATCGGATAGACGGCTTCCGGGTAGTCGGCCAGCAACAGGTCGTTTGCCGACAGGTGGCTCTTGATGTTGTCCAGCATACCGAGCGCATACTCCTGCGTGCTGGCGATCAGGAAGACAAACGGGTGCCGGCCCGTCAGAATGGCCCAGACCACGGCCACCTGGCACAAGGTCGTTTTCCCCGAGGCGCGCGGCATGGCGATGGCGAACGTCTCGCTGTGCATCACGACACGCTCGATCTTGCGGATCACGCGCAGGTGATCGTCACTCCAGGCCAGCGTGAACAGCTTGGCGAAGTAGGTCTCGCAGAAGAACCGGAAGTTCGCAGCCGCAGTTGCCTTCCGTTCCGGATTCACGACGGCGGGCAGCTCGCCAATATCGCGGCCCTCGGCTGAGAGAGCGCGGTTGCGAGCGCCGGCCGCCGCCTTCATGTCCTCGTAATCGGCGGGCTCCTTCTTCGGCTTGGGGAAGTGGCGCTCGCGCGCCAGCCACGCCGTGTATCTCAGCAGGTCGATGGTCTTGCCGTCGCCGATACGATCAGGTCCAACTGCCGCCGCATACTGGAGGCGTCCACCTCGTCCGCCGGCGTTTCGTCCCGGCGCGCGTCGGCATAGAGCGAGAGCAGCCGGTTAAGTTCGCGCTGGGCCTGGAGCGCCGTGCGAATGTCCTGGCCGGCCATGCTCTTGGCGTACAGGTCGTCGAGGCGCATGACGGCCTTACCGAGTTGCTCGTCACGGGTGTAGTCGGCGGCCACCGTGATGCGCTTGCGGGCGTCGGAGACGATCTGGCGTGCTGCCTCGACGGCCTGCCCCTGCTGGACGCAGAACCCTTCGGCAGCCTCGGCACTCATGCCGCTGATGAGCAGGAGAACCACGCGGTCTTTGAGGACTTGTGGAGTCATGCGTCTCTCCGCCTTTCCTGGGCCTCTGGAACCACGTTCGCCAGTCGGGGGTGGGGAAGGTCCATTGATCGTCCGGCTCCTGTTTCCTGCCTCTCCACGGCAACGGGTCGTGAAACTGGGGTCGGAGAGTCCAGTCCCCAACCCCGTGCCTGTAACGGCGTCCGGATTGGCTATCCGGGCTTGTCCTCGAACAGTTCCTTCCCGCCTTCGGCGCGGTGCTGCTCCGCCAACGTCCGGGCGCGCTTCTCTTCCGGGGTCAGAGCAGTCTCGAAGAGCACGCCCTGCTCATGCTGCTTCTCCAACTCGGTCAGGGACTCGTCGGAGATAACCAACTCGCCAAAGAGGTTGCGCACCATTTTGATCTTCATGGCCGTCACTCCACCAGGTCGTCGAACAGCCCTTTCTCACGCGGCTTGAGCGCGCGGAACTCGTCGTGGAAGAACTGGTGTTTCGTCTTCCCCGCCTTGCGTCCCTTCTGGGTGTGGCAGTCGAAGGCATAGTCGGGGATTGTCTCCGGGTGCGTCCGGGCCTCGTCCAGATCGGCCTCAAGCTGTGTGTCGGAAATGGTCTTGGGGTCGTAGACGAGATTGGTCAGGTGGTCGGCGTCGCGGCACTTGCGCGCATGGCACAGCAGAATCGTCGCCTTGGCCGCGAATACGCGCCCGGCTCCGGGCTTTTGCTTGTGGATGACTGCCCAGGAGCGGTACAGCGCCTCTACCTCCTGCGTGATGACGCCCCAGCAGTCTTCGGCAGAGATCGTCAGGAGTCGCCGCCAGAGGTACTGCTGGTAGCCGGACTCAAAGAGTTCAACGGCCCAGTACCCGGCCTTCTTCGCGTCGCCGCGGCGAATGGCCTTTTGCAGCGCCGAGGCGACTTCGAGCAGCACGTACCCGCGGACGGTCCTGATGGCCATTGTCATGGGTTCTGTCCTTTCCGTTCAGGTGAGGTTGCAGGAGTTGGATTGCACGCCGGAAGCTGAGCCGCCCCGCCACCGTCTAGGCGGCAATGGTCTGCTCGATGGTCTTCCCTTCGGCAGGCTTCCTGCTTTCCGCGCGCCATATCCGGGTGAGCAGCACTCGCACGGATTCGTGGAGCCGGCGCGCGTCGGACTCGAAGGCGAGCCGCAGGCAGCGGTCCAGGAACCGCTGGCTCATCTTCTGCGGGTGGTTCGTGGTGAAGACAATCACCGTGTGCCGGGGGATGTTCTCCAGACGGTCCAGCCAGATCGTCTCGGCCTGGACGTGCATCCGTTCGGCCTCGTTGACGATGAACACCTTCCAGCCGCTCCCAAAGGCCGGTTGCAGGCACATCCGTTGGAAGCACTCGCGCACCGCGTCGGCGCTCTGTTCCCCCGACGCGATGACATGCACTCCGCCGAATTCCCGCTGGTCCAGGTCGCAGCCGAGTTCGGCCGCCAGCGCCAGGGCCGCCGAAGTCTTCCCGGTCCCGGTCTCGCCGGAGAACAGGAAGGCCACGGGGTAGGGCGCACTCACGAAGCCCTGCAACTGCCGCACGACCTGGGGCTGTCCGAACAGATGGGCGAGTCTGGCCGGGCGGTACTTCTCGATCAGCAGCCCGGCCCCGTCTGTGAGAGGTTTTCCTAGAACGGCCCGCTCCGGTTCCACGGGTCCGAGCGGCGGTTCCGGCAGCGGGGGAGGCGTCAGGTTCACTGTGACGCGCTCCCCAGGCAACCCGTGGCGGAGCGTCTTGTCCAGGCGTTGCCACGGGATGCCCAGCTCGTCAGCCAGCGACTTAACGCTGGTTCCCGCCGTTCGCCGTTCCCGAAAGAGCCGGAGTGTTTCCGCCGTCAGTATGTCGTTCATGCTGCGTCGTGCCTCCCTTGTGAGTTCCGGTCGTCTTCGTGGTGTGGCCATTCCGATTGGCGTTGGTGGACTGGACTTGCCCGTTGCGATGCCACTTCAAAAAACCCTTGCGCTTGGCCCAGCGGACCAACTCCTTGACCGGGACGCCGCCTTCGAGCGCGAGGCCCTGGTACTCCATGCGTCCGGTCTTCTCGCCCTTCCGGTAGGCGCCGCAGGAGACGAAGTACATTCCTGCTGCCGGCTTGCCGTTCGCCTTGGCCGGGTGAAGCGACACGAGATTCATCCGGTGCTTGCGATGGGCGTGCTTCATCGTGAACAGTTCCATTGCTTAGTCCTCCCCTTCGAGCATGATGGTGATGACCGGTTCCAGATCGTCTCCGGGGCCACAGAGCGCCCAGAGCTGGACCGGGACTGCCTTTTGACCGTTGAACACGTTGACCGTGAAGTGCACGCAGTCTTCGCCGGCGGGCGCTCTACGAATCTCCGCCTTGAAGACCATCAGGACATCCCACAGCCGGCCTTTGAGGTCCTGGCCGGGTGGGAGTTCCCCGTCTATCGGCGCGACCGTTTCCGAGAAGGCCGTGGCGGTCATGGCGATGGGAACCTTGAACCCGGCTTCCCTGACCAGCGGCTTGGTCTCCGTCTGCATCAGGTCCACAAGCACGCCGTCGGCAATCGCCTGGGCGCGCGTGTAGCGGTGAATCACATCGGCGTCTTCAAACATGGGTGGGTTCTCCCGTTTCTGTCCGCGAAGACTCAGCGGCTCTGCACGACCGAAATCTGGAACTCGGTGCCGTCCTTCATGGTGAGGACGATCCCCTTGTTGCCGGTGAGCAAACCGGCTTCGTCAAAGGTCCGAACCATCTCCACGTTCGCCCACTCGCTCGGACAGCAATCCGGCACCTCGTTCATGTCAGCCGCGAGGATCAACGCGGCGGCGGTCTCGTTCAGCACAGACTCCATTTCCTGTTCGTTCATGGTCTCGACCTCCCTTGTCCCGTTTCCGTTTCCCATGAAAGGGTTAAGGCAAGTAGACTGCCAGGAGTGGCACGGAGACCGATTTGTGTGCTACCAGCCCAAGACTTGATCTGGTCGGCCTTTGGAGCGGGGCGTGTTCCCGTGCCCTTCTCCGGTCTCATGCCGAGTGACCCTTTTGGGAGACAAGGATTGTCAGCCTGAACTCTGCCCACTGAAGACTTGATTCCGTGAGCGTTTGGAGCGGTGCGCCTGTGACCCTTTCCGTCAGCACGAACGGTCGCCATGACGCGGGCGATAACCCGTTCCCTGTCAGAAGGTCCGTCTCGGTGGTCAACGCCAAGGGAAGGGCGGCGCTCACACATGGCAGCCCTCCCCGACGCGCGCGCGCAGCCACTCGACGGCGGCGGCCTCACTGCGCACGTCGTTTTCGATGAAGAAGTCGGCGTTGGCGCGGTCCTGAGCTGGCGCTTCGCGGGAGTGCCCGAACCCGGAACGCAGCGTTCCCGGCCAGTGCCGCGCGCTGGCCATGATGACCGCGCAGCGGTTGAACGCGATCTCGCACATGGCGAAGGCAATTGCGCCCAGGTCCAGGGGCATGTCCGCCGCCTTGACGACGCACTTGGCCAAGCCCGTTTCAACCGCGCTGGAGGGACTGCCATTGGTCTCGAACAGAATCACCTGCACGTTGCAACCCCGCTCCGTCAGGATGTCGGCCAGGGCCAGGGCAGCCGCGCCGCGATACAGCAACTCTTCGGGGGCTTGGTGGTGGTTCACGGAAATGTTGCAGCCGATGGTCACGGTGCGCCGTGGCTCCGGCGCGCGCTCAACACGTTCCCACATGCTGAGGTCGCGGGCCGCCCAGCGGTCCACGTCCATTTCATCGCCCCAGTCGAGATTGCGGCGCAGCTTCCGGCGCTGTCGTGTCGGCAGGTCCAGTTCCCCGATGATCTTCTCCCGCATCCGGTCCACGGCGGAGAGCAACTCAGCCGGCGGGTTGAAGACCTCGTCCAGGAGCTTCCGGCGCGTGAAGTAGTTGCCCTGCCGTTCCGACCCAGACAGCAGCATGTCGCGCGCGTCCCGAATCCGCTCCCGGTTGGGGTCGTTCTGGGCGTAGTCGCTCAGCGCGTCCTCGACGATCTCGCGGATGGACCCGAACTCGATGCGATGCACGCCGTCTTCACAGCGCACCGCCGCGTGGTCCTGCGGGTTGAAGTCCGGCGACTCGTCCAGCGGTGTGAACCGTGGGTCGGGCGCTTCCGTCAGGCGCGGCTTCGCCGGCATGGAAGGTGTCGAGGCCGGCTCCGACTTCCGGGCTGCCATCGCATGGCGCTTGGACGGCAACCGCTCGTCCAGTGCGGTATGCGGCCCGCAACACAGGCACCGAATCCCGTAGTGCTTGGCAAAGTAGCAGTCTTCGCCCTTGGGCACGGCCTTGCCGCAGACGCGGCAATGTCCGTTGTAGAAGGCGGCGATGCGTCGGCTTCTCATTCGCCCACCTTCGCTTTCTCGTCGGCGGACCAGTCCAGGAAGTAGCGGGCCTTGACCTGGGAGAGATCGCGCCCGGCTTTCATGGCAGCCGCGGCGTTGACGACCAGGCGCGTACTGGCGATGCGGCGCAGGCGGCTCCGGGTGATTCGTTCCCGAACGCCGCTTACCCATTCGAGCAACTCGTCGCCCTTGCCGTCCAGGTTTGCGGCGGCAACCAAGTCGCGTTCGAGGTCCGTGTCGTACTCGATGTGCATGGTAGACAGGACGAAGCGGTCGAGCGTCGCGGCGTCGAGCTGGTTGCGCCCGACGTACTGGTGATCGCCGCCACGTCCCCAGGTGTTGGCGGCGGCCAGGACGTAGCACTTGGCGTGGCGCTCGTGAATCTGTCCGTTGGGGTTGGCGAGGACGCCGTTGGCCAGGGCCGCGTTGATCGCCACCATCACGTTGGCGTCCGCGGCATCAAACTCGTCCAGCAGGAACACGCCACCTTTCACGTAGACTTCCACGAAGCGGCTGGGCTTGTACTGCCAGGAACCGTCCGCCTGCGGCAGCGTTCTGCCGAACAGGTGTGTCTCGCTGATGCCCGCCGACAGTGACAGAAATCCGAAGTCCAGAGAGAGGGCCTGGGCGAGAGACTTGGCCAGCGTGGTCTTGCCGCAGCCGGCCGGTCCGACCATCAGGATGTTCCGGTGGCCCTCGTTGACCAGTTCAAGCAACTGCTCGAATTGTGCGTGGGGCCGCTCGTCGAGTCGCCCCACGACCGTCTCGCCCTGGCGGATTTCGATGGGCCGGGGCAGGCGGGCCTGCGCAATCCGTTCGTCCACGATCTTGTGGACGGTCTCTTCGTCCACGGTCGAGCGCAGGTGTTCCTGCAACTGCTCGGCGAGCAGTTCAAACACCTTCAACTGCTGGCGTTCGTTGGAGGTTGCGCCGCTCATCTCACACCCCCCGCTTGGCAGCTTCTTCGGCTGCGCGCAGTAGGTTGGCAGCAGTGCCATGCTGCACGGCAGTTCCGCCGAGAAGCTCCGCCCACTCTTTGGCGCGGGGTTCGGTTAGATCGAAGGCGTACACTCCGCCCCTGTGGTCCAACACCGCCCACGTGCCTGGCTCCACCACTCTCTCGGCCACCCGCCGCAGGCCTCTCAACTGGTTCTCTGTCATGTCTGTTCCCTCCCGAACTCCGCTAAAGAGAGGTGCAAATCCGCTGCTAGAAGTGGCACGAACAACAGTAATCGTGCTACCAACCTAAGACTTGATCCTCTGGGCCTTTGGAGCGGGGCCGTTCTTGATGCGCTTCGCGTGCCCGACGTGAAGTGACCCAAAGTGGTGACCCTCCGTGTCAGCCATGACCCTTTGTGTCAGCGTTGGACCTTCACGACCAAGCGGGTAGTTCCCTTGGCCTGGACTTCCTCCAGGTACGGTCCCCATTTCCGCTTGAGGTAGGCGATCTCCCGCGCGTGGCGTTCGGCTGAACGCTGCTTCGCGTTGCCGCCGCTCCCGGCGAATCTTGTGTGGATGAACGAATACCGCCCGTCCACCAGCACGAACCGGTCGCGCATCAGCGATTGGAGGCAGAAGTCAATATCGGCGCGGAGCAGCAGCGACGTGTCGTAGCGCAGTTCGCGGCCGATGATCCCCACGACGCCGCCAACCCACGTGTTCAGCGAGAACGGGCGGAAGTTCGCGTAGGTCAGCGGTCGCGCGGCTTGCTGGAAGCCGAACACGCGCGCGCCGGCGTCCTGCGCCAGGATCGCCAGGCGCTCGACAATCGCACGCGCCGTGTCCGCGTCTTCGATGCGGCGCTTGTGGAAGCCGACCTGGCTATACACGTGCGTCACGTCGTCATCCACCATGACCACGCACGGGTCGCTCACGTTGTCGAGCACCCATTGCCGCAGGGGACCGATGCCGACGACGCTGGCCGGATGCACAAGCAGATTCGCGCTGACCTTGCGGTAGGTGTCCGTCTCATCGTCACCCACGCACACCAGCGCGTCTGGGAACAGACGCAAGGCTTTCTCCTGGAGAGTCTGCGCGCGGCCCTTCGACGGAATC
>JAPLOD010000998.1 GCA_026692735.1 Planctomycetota bacterium
GGTGGGCGGCAACCTGCTGGTGTTCATTGACCAGGTGCGCGGCGGCAAGGAGCACACGTTCGACCTCGCGTACCACAACCTCGGCAGAACCGCGGCGCCCGCTGACGCACAAGCCTTCGAGTTGCCGAAGAAGCCGGGCTATTCGTATGTCCGCGACGCGAAGAGCGTGGTGGCTCTGCCGGAGGGGCTGGTGTTCGAGATGGACGGCGGCACGCAGGCGCGCTTCGCGATGGCGCCGGGCTGCGCGGACGCGCTCATTGTGGGCACGGGCGTGGGAGCGCACACGGAAGACCGCGTGCCGATGGTGATCGCGCGGCGCAAAGGGAACGAGGCCACGTATCTGTGGGCGGTGGCACTGGGCAAACCGGCGGAGAAGATTCAGGTGGCCGCGGAAGCGGTCACGCCGGCAAGCGCGACGGCGGTGCGCGTCACGATGGCGGGCGGAGCGCATGTGGTGGTGGCGAATCCATCGGGGGAGAAGATCGCGGTTGCGGGCACGGAATCGTCGGGCAAGATCATCCACATCACGCAGGCGGCCGGTGGCAAGGCGGAGGTGAAACACAAGGCGGAGTGAGCGCGGAGGGGCTACGATGAGAACGCTGGGAATCGGGATGCTGGGCTACGGTTTCATGGGCAAAGTGCATACGTTCGCTCACAAGGCGATCCCGTTCTACTACAGCCCTCCTCCGGCAAGCTGCCGCCTGAGAGTTGTCTGCACGTCGTCTGCAGCGACGGCGCAAGCCGCGATGGCTCACGGCGGCTACGAGCGGTGCACGACGGACTACCGCGAGGTGGTCAACGCGCCCGACGTGGACGTGGTGCACGTCTGCACGCCGAACGTCGCGCATTTCCCCGCCCTTGCCGCGGCCATGCGCGCGGGCAAGCACATCTACGTGGACAAGCCGGTCACGGCCACTCTGAAGGAGGCCGAGGACCTGGCGGCGCTGTTGCCTGCGTACAAAGGCGTGGCGCAGGTGGTCTGCCAGAACCGCTTTTTCCCCGCGACGCTGCGGGCCAGGGAGCTCGTCGCGCAGGGCTTTCTCGGACCCATCACGCATTTCCGCGGCGCGCACCTGCACAGCGGCAACGTAGACCCGGCTCGGCCGGCGAACTGGAAAGCCACCGCCGCGGCCGGGGGCGGCGTGATCCGCGACCTGGCCGTGCATCCGCTGGACATGCTGTACTGGCTGGTCGGGCCGTTCAGCGCCGTGAACTGCGTCAGCCGCATCTGGGCGGCTCGCCGGCCCAGCGCGGAGAAGCCGGGCACGGAAGTGGTCATTGATGTCGAGGACGCCGCGGTGCTGCTGCTGCGGCTGAAGGATGGAGCGTTCGGCACGGTGGAGGCGAGCAAGATCGCCACCGGGATCGAGGACGAACTGCGCTTTGAGATCCACGGCCGCTATGGCGCAATGCGCTTCAACCTGAAGCAGCCGGGCTTCCTGGAAATCTACGACGGCCGACTGCCCGCCGGCCATTTGGGCGGCAACCGCGGCTGGCAGCAACTGGCCACGCTCCACAGATACCCGAGCCCCGGCGGCAAGTTTCCGGACGCACGCGCCAGCGTGGGATGGATCCAGGGGCACGTGCATTGCCTGTTCTCGTTCCTGAAGTGCGTCGTTGACGGCACGCCGGCGACGCCTTCGCTGGCCGACGGCATCTACCTGCAGCATGTGCTGGAGGCGGCGCGGCGGTCGGCCGAAACGTCGGCGTGGGTAGAACTAAAGGCGTAAGTGGCGCCGGCTACTTGCCGCTTGCGTCAAGGCACGCGCCTTCCTTCGTGCTGCGCACGTAAAGGCGTCCATCGGCGAAGGCGGGGGTGGACCAGCATTTCCCCGTCACTGCCTTGAACCGCGCGACTTCCTTGTAGGCGTCCGGCTTGGCTTCCACGAGCACCACTTGGCCATCGTCGGCGAGGGCCACGACCGTGTCCTTGACAAGGATGGCCTGGCCAGCGCCGAAGCCGGCCTGCTCCCACTTGACCTTGCCCGTGGCGAGTTCCACGCACTTCAGCGGACCGGTGGCCCACTGTTTGAAGCTGAACATGCCGTAGAGGTGGCCATCCTTGCATACCGGCGTGCTCCAGTGGTTGGTCGCCGCCTGGTTGTTCTTATAGAGCTCGGTGGCCTTGAAGCCGTCGCCTTCCTTGGTGATCCTGCAGGCGCCGCCGCCAACGCTGTAGCCCGCGGAACAATACACAATGTCGCCCGAGACGACGGGGAAAATCGCGGTGGAGACGTTGAACTTGTACGGGAACCGCCACAGGGCCTTGCCGTCCTTCGCGGACACCGCAAGCAGGCCGCTCTGCACGAAGAAGATCACCTGGCGTTCGCCGAGGATCGCCGCGGCCACAGGCGTCGCATGTGTGATGGTCTCAGTGTGGGCTTTCCACACGACGTCTCCGGTCTTCTTGTTGAAGGCCAGCAGGGATTGGCCGGGGCCGCCGCCGCCAACGAAGACGAGGTCGCCATCCACGACCGGCGAGGCCGCGTTCTTCCAGCCGATATTGCGGCCGGCGTGTTCCTTGATCAGGTTCTTGGTCCAGGCCGGCTTGCCCGTCTCGATATTGAGGCAGTAGAGCACCAGGTCCGGCGTGAAGACATACACCATCCCGTCACTGACCGTGGGCGTGGATCGTGGGCCGTCGCCGCCATCGTTGCCGCGCGCGCCAGCGTTGCCGCTGCCGTCGTACTTGCCGACGCCGACGTCGGCGAACCACAGTTCCTTGCCCGTCGCGGCATCCAGCGCCAGGCAGACCTCCTTCGGCGCGCCGTCAACGTCACGGCTGACCTGGATGAACGCTTTGCCGGCGGCGACCGCAAACGAGCCGAAGCCGTTCGGGGTCGGGACCTTCCAGACGACTTTAGGCCCGCCGGCGGGCCAGCCCGGGGTCACGTTCTCCGGTGAACAGCCGTCCTGGTTCGGCCCGCGGTACTGGGGCCAATCGGCGGCGCGAAGCACCGCGCAGTGCAGCACGCACAGAACGCTGACGGCAATGGCAGGGAATCTCGTATGTCGCACGGTGTGTCTCCTCGTACTCGCGGCGTCCGCGTGAAGGGATCCTTGCGCCGGCGAGGACGCCGGCGTCCCCGGTCCGTATAACGCTTACACCGCTATGGGCCAAGTGTGCTGTTCGTTCACGTCGCGTTGCTCCCGATCCGCGGCAGCTCGTCCATGGTCCACGGCGGGATCGCGCCGCTGCGCGAGGCGACCAGCGCGCCGAGACGGTTGGCGAAATCGGCGGTTTTCTCAAGAGGCCAGCCCTGCTCCAGGCCGTGGAGCAGCGCGGCGGCGAAGGCGTCGCCCGAGCCGACAGTGTCGGCCACCTTGACACGGAAGCCGGGCGACTCGACGTATCTGCCTTCGGACCACAGGGCGCAGCCGTCCGCACCGCGCGTCACGCATACCACGCGCCAGCCGAAGCGGCGCGCGAACACCGCGCAGAAGTCCGCCAGCGGCAGCGGCTTCTCGCCAAGCATTTCGAGCACAGCTCTGACTTCCTCGTCGTTGATCTTCAGGACTGACGTTTCGCCGAGCAGCTCCTTGACCAGGGCTGGCGTGTAGCAGTCCTTCCGGAGGTTGATGTCGTAGAGCGTCTGGGCTTGTGGATTGGCGGCGATAATCCGCCGCGTCTGTCCGCGCACCTGCCGACTGGTCTGCTCCAGCGTGCCGAAGTAGATCCAGCGCGGCTTGGCCGCAGAGAGCGTTTCAAGCTCCTGGTCGGAGAGCGCCAGGAAATCGTAGGCGGCGGGGCGGTTGATGGTGAAGCTGGGCTGCCCATCCTGCAGGAAGACGCGCACCGTGCCCGTCGGGGCGTCGCCGACGGTGCGGATGTAGCGCGTGTCCAGGCCGAGTTCGCGGATGTGCCGGAGCGTGACCTTGGCGAGTTCGTCCCGGCCGACGGCGCTGACGAACCAGACGCGGTGGCCCAGGCGCGTGGCGTGCGCGGAGAAGTTGAACGGCGCGCCGCCGATGTGCCGGGCGTTATCGAAGATGTCCCACAGCACCGCACCAATACTGATGATGCTCATCTCACCACCCCCGAACCGGTCTGAAGGCCGTATGCTGCTGACCACCCCAGCTTCATGTTGCGGTGAGCGCAAGTCAAGGCGAGGCGCACGCTCGAAACGAGCGCGGCGGGCACAAGGCACGCGCCGCCGCGGATGCGAGTTGTTCCAGCACCGGCTCAGCGTTACGGAACGGCCGCGGTATGCTCATCAGGGGGCGCGGGGGCCTCGGGCGGGGTGGCGGGGGCGCCCTTGCGCCGTGCGATGAACTCGCTGAGGCCCTGCCACAGCACGTAGAAGACCGGCACGAAGCCGACGGCCAGGACAGTGGAGGCGATCATGCCGCCGAAGACGGCCGTGCCGAGCGCCCTGCGGCTCACGGCCCCCGCGCCATGAGCATTGACCAGCGGATAGACGCCCAGGATAAAGGCGAAGGAAGTCATCAGGATCGGGCGGAAGCGGCGGCGCGAGGCCTGGGCGGCGGCGTCGGCGATGCTCACGCCCGTGGCATGAAGCTGCCGCGCATACTCGACGATCAGGATGGCGTTCTTGCACGCCAGCGCGATGATGAGCACCATGCCGACCTGGACGTACATGTTGTTATCCATGCCGCGCCAAGCCACGGCCACAGCCGAACCCAGAATACCGAGTGGGACGACGAAGATCACCGCGGCGGGGAGCGTCCAGCTTTCATACTGCGCCGCCAGCACGAGGTAGACCAGCAGCACGGCCATGCCAAACACAAACAGCGCCTGCCCGCTGACCCTGCGCTCCTGATAGGCCATACCAGTCCATTCGTAGCCGATCGAGGACGGCAGGCGATCGGCAAGCTGTTCCATCGTGGCCAGCGCCTCGCCCGAGCTATGGCCGGCGGCTGGTTCGCCGATGATGGCGGCGGCCGGGTACAAATTGTATCGGGCAATGACCCCTGGCCCCGTCGTCTGCTTTACGTTGACCAGGGCCCCCAGCGGCACCATCCCGCCGCTTTTGTTGCGCGCTTCCAAGTGCTTGATCTGCTCGGCGTCCATGCGGAAACGGCTGTCCGCCTGTACACGCACCTGGAAGGTGCGGCCGAACTTATTGAAGTCGTTTACATAGGCCGTGCCCGTGTACGCCTGCAAGGTGCTAAAGACGGTGCCCAAGGGCATATCCATGGTCTTCGCCTTGGTACGGTCCACGTCCACGAAAACCTGGGGCACCTCGGCGCGGTAGCTTGTCCTGACCGTTTTGCCGTTCAGGTCCGGCTCGCCCTTGGCCGTGGCTACAAGGTCGTCCGTAACCTCCTGGAGTTCGCGTCCGCCGACCCCGCCACGATCCAGAACCTGCATCTGGAATCCGCCAGTCATGCCCAAGCCGCGGATGGCTGGCGGCACCAGCACATACACGTCGGCTTCCTGTATCTCACCGAATTGTTTGCGCAGTTCGGCCAGGATGGCCTCCATGGTCAGGCTCGGATCCTTGCGCTCGTCCCAGTGCTTGAAGCGTATGAAGCAGCGGCCCACGTTGGAGGCAATCGTGCCGTCAGACGCCTGCCCGCCGACCTGGCTGGTGTTCTCAACTCCCGGTACGCTGAGTGCGATTTTGCGGATCCTGTCAATCACTTCCCGCGTGCGCTCCTGCGACGCGCCATCCGGCAGTTGCACGCCCACGAACACGTAGCCTTGGTCCTCAAGAGGCAGGAATCCGGTCGGCAGGGAAAGGTAGAGCCAGACCGTGAGAGCGATCAGGCCGGCGAACGCCAGCATCGCCAGGGGACTGTAACGGATGACCCGCTTGATCGTCTGGTAATAAAGCTCCTCGCACTTGCCGTAGACGAAGTTGAACGGACTACAAAACACGGCGTTGAGCAGACGAGAGGACACGCCAGGATGCTCCGGATGCTTGCGCAGCCACTGGCAGCACTGGACGGGGTTGAGGGTCATGGCGTTGGTGGCACTGATCACGGCCGTGGCGGCAATGGTGAGTGCGAACTGCTGGTAAATCTGGCCCGTGATGCCGCCGAGGAATATGGTGGGCAGGAAGACGGACATCAGCACCAGGGTGATGCCGATGATTGGGCCGGTCAGCTCGTCCATGGCTTTGATCGTGGCGTCCCTGGGCGCCATGCCGCGCTCCACGCCGTGCGTGGCGCCCTCCACGATGACAATGGCATCGTCCACCACGATGCCGATGGCCAGCACCAGCCCGAACATGGTCAGCATGTTGATGGAAAAACCCAGCGCGGCCATGGCCGCGAAGGCGCCGATGATGGTGACGGGCACGGCGGTGGCCGGCACCAGCACCGCGCGGAAGTCCTGCAAGAAGACCAGGATGACCAGCAACACCAGGAAACCGGCCTCAAAGATGGTCTTGTAGACTTCGTCAATCGAAACTTCTACGTAGCTTGTGATGTCGAGCGGGATGTTGTACTCGAGGCCGGGAGGGAAGGTCTTCTTCAATTCCTTCATCTTGTCCTTCACCAGCTTGGCCACGTCCAGAGCATTGGCACCGGGGAGCATGAAGACCGCGATGCCGGCCACGGGCTTGGCATCCAACTTGATATCCGTATCCTGGCTCTCGCCGCTCTTTTCCGCGACATCCAGATTCCTCAGCCGTCCACTCAGCAGGAAATACTGGTCGTAATTCTTCCCGCCCAGCTCCACCCTTGCGACGTCTTTGAGCCGCGTCAGCTCGCTGCCGCCCCCCGGCGTGTTCTTAATGACGATGTTTTCGAAATCGCGAGCGTCGTCCAGGCGGCCCTTCACCCGCACGGTGAACTGGAAGTTCCGTCCCGCTTCAGAGGGCGGTTGTCCTACCTGTCCGGCGGGGACCTGTATGTTCTGCTCCTGAATTGCGCTCAGCACGTCCTGGGTCGTCAGCCCGCGGGCCTGGAGTTTCTCCGCGTCCAGCCACACGCGCATGCTGTAATCTCTGGAGGGAATGACAAACATGTCGCCCACGCCCGGCAGGCGGTTCAGCTCGTCACGGATGCGGATCCCCGCGAAGTTGGCAAGGTACGTCTTATCGTAGATCTTCTCGTATTCCGCGTCCTTGGCGAAGAAGGTGATGAACATGGTGATGGCCGTGGACTGCTTCTTCGTGGTGACGCCTTGCCGCTGCACATCCGGGGGCAACTGCGGCATGGCGATGGCAACACGGTTCTGGACCAGCACCTGCGCCATGTTCAGGTCCGTGCCGACCTCGAAGGTGACCGTCAAGCTGTACGAGCCGTCATTCGCGCTGTTCGAGGACATGAACATCATGCCCTCGACGCCGTTTACCTGCTGCTCAATGGGCGCGGCCACCGTGTCCGCCACCACCTGGGAGTCCGCGCCGGGGTACGTGGTCGAGACCTGAATCGTCGGCGGTGTGATCTGTGGAAACAGCTCGACGGGCAGCCGGAAGATGCACAGGAACCCGACCACCATCGTCAGGATCGCAATAACGTTGGCGAAAATCGGGTGGTTGATGAAGAAGCGCGCAAACATGCTGGTCGGTTCTACTCTTTGGCGGGTTTCGGAGCTGCGGTGGCCTCGGCGGCCGGCGGCGCAACGGCCGCAACAGGCGCCGCGCCGTCAAGTGTCGGGCTCACCTCCCGGCCTGGTCTCGCCCGCTGCAAGCCCTTGACGACCACGTGGTCATCCGGCTTCAAGCCGGCCTCGACGACAACCATTCCGCCGTCCGCTTTGGGTCCGACCTTCACGGGACGGTATTCCACCATGTTCTTTTGGTCCACAACCAGCACGAACATACCGCTCTGGTCCGTGCCCAAGGCGCGCTCGGTAATGACCAGCGCGTCCCGCAACTCGGTCAGGACCATTCTGATCTTCGCATAGTTGCCGGGCCGCAGGAAACCGCTGGGATTGGGGAATTCGGCGCGTACTTTCAAGGTACCGGTGCTGGGATCCAGCATCCGGTCGGCGAAGTTGATCTTGCCTTCGTGTGGGTAAAGCGAACCGTCTTCCAAGATCATATTCACCGAAAGTTTGCCCACCACGGTCCGCCCCAGGTTCTTTTGGTCGCCGAGCCTCCGCAGTTCGAACATCTCCCGCTCGCTGATGGTGAAGTCCACGTAGATGGGGTCCACCTGGGACACCGCGGCCAGTACTATGGGCGTAGGCTCATTGTGGCCGACCAGCCGGCCGATCTTGACATTGGCGCGGCCGACCCGCCCTCCCACGGGCGTGTATATTCTGGTGTAGCTCAGGTTGAGTTCCGCGTCGGCCACGGTGGCCTTTGCGGTGGCCTCGCTGGCGTCGGCCTGCGCCACGTTCGCGTCGGCCTGCGCCACGCGCGTCTGATAATCCGCCTGGGATTGCGCCAGCTTGGCGCGGCTCGCCTCCAGCGTGGCCGCGGCCTGTTTCAGGCCGGCTTCGGCGCTGTCCAACTGGGAACGGGCCATCGCGCTGGCCCCCACCGCGACCCGCGCGTCCTTGGCCACCTGCTCGGCGTTCACCAGCGCGGCTTCGTCCCTGGCCACATTGGCCTTGTCCACCTCGATGTCCTTGACGTTCTTCGCCTGGGTCAGGGCAACCTTCGCGCTCTCCAGCGCCGCTTGGGCGTTCAGCAACTGCGCCTTGGCTTTCTGCAGGGCCACCTCGTAGGGGGCCGGGTCAATGACGAACATGAGGGTGCCCTTCTCGACTTCGCTGCCTTCCTGGAAATTGATCTCTTTCAGGACGCCCTCCACGCGCACAACCAGCTCAATCGTCCGCGGCGAATCCACCAGCCCCACATATTCGCCGTACACGGCCACCGTCTTGCGGACGGGTACGGCCACGGTCACGGCGGGAGGCGGAGGCGGCTCGGGCGGTTCCTTCTTGCCGCACCCAGCGGCCACAAGAAGGAGAACGCACAACACGCCGCCAGGCGTCCAGAGGGCAGCGCGCCGCACGGGCAGCCACCAGGCGGCCGTGCCGCAACCGCGGGGCTGCCCGAGGCACACGACTCGTCGCATCAGATCACCCCACCACGTTCCTGCCATGCCACCATGCCCCGGAGAACGGCCCCATTGTGCTGCGCTGCGCAGCAACAGCAGCCGCAAGTATACGTATCCCCGCGGGAACGCAACTGGCGGCGCTCACTTTGAGGGCAGCGTTGCCTCTGCCCCTTGCAGCGTCGTGCCCGCGACCGGCCTGGCGGCTTTGACGGAGGCGGGCCAGGCTCGCAACAGCAGCGCCCGCCACTCTTCAGCAATGCTGTAGAAGCACGGGACGACGAAGAGCGTCAGGATCGTGGAGACAAGCACGCCGCCGACCACCGCGATGGACATGGGTATGCGCAGTTCGCCGCCCGGACCCATCGCCAACGCGCCGGGCACAGCGCCGGCAATGGTGGCGACGGAGGTCATGAGGATGGGGCGGAGGCGGATGGGACAGGCCTCGCGGAGGGCGTCATCCACGCCCCTGCCTTCGGCGCGGACCTGGTTGGTGAAGTCCACCAGCAGGATCGAGTTTTTCTTCACAATGCCGGCCAGGAGGATCAGTGCCATGATACTGAAGATATTGAGCGTCTGGCCGAAGAGGAACAGACCCAGCAGCGCGCCGGTCATGCTGAAGGGCAGCGCCAGCAGGATCGTGAACGGGTGCAGGAAGCTGTTGAACTGGCTGGCCAGCACCATGTAGGCGGCGATCAGGCCGCCGATGAAGGCGAAGATGAGCGCGCGCTGCGACTCCTCGGCGGACCGGGACGAGCCCGTCAGGACCAGTTCGTAGTTCTCCGGCAGCAGCCGCTGCTTGATCTTCATGACCTCGGCCAGCGCCTCATCCTGCGCCACGCCCGGCGCGGGATTGGCGCCAATCGTGACGGCGCGTGCCCGGTTGACGCGGTAGATAGCCTGGAGGGACGGCCGCGTGCGGATGTCAACCAGCTCGGAGATCCTGATCGGCTCGCCTTCCGTGTTGCGGACATACATGCTGCCGATGGCCTCCGGGCGCAGGCGTTCGCCGCGCAGCAGGCGCACGCGCACGTCGTAGCGGCGGCCTTCGCGCGTGAACTTGGCGATCTTGTAGCCGCCGACGAGGGCGCGGATGCTTTCACCCAGCGTCTGGATATCCACTTTGTGGGCCAGCGTCTTATCGCGGTTGGGCACGACCTGCACTTCCGGCATGCCGATCTTGAAGTCGGTGCTCGTGTCCACCATCTTGCCGCTGGCCAGCATCTCTTCCGTGAACTGCCAGCTCAGCTCGCCCAGCTTCTGCCATTCGGGACCGCGGATGGAGAACGAGACGGGCAGGCCGCCGCCGCGCCCGCCGCCGCTGAGTGACGATTTGGAGGGATCGCGGATAATCACATTCACGCCAGGGAAGACGCTCAGGGCCCTGCACGTCTGGATCATGCTCTCCTGTTGTGTGACAGGCGTTCCCTTGTCCGTCTTCGGCCGCAGTTCCCGTGCCTTCATAGTGATGAAGACATTCACTTCGTTGGCCTCGCCGCCCCAGCCGCCGACCGTGGCGAATCCGGCGTCAATCTCGGGACGGCTGGCAATGATCTCCTCGGCCTTGCGGCTGAACGCATTGGTGTAGTCCATGGACGACCCGATGGGCGCCTCCAGCTTGACCATGTACATGCCCTGGTCCTGAGCCGGGACCTCCTCCTTGGGGATTCTCGCCACCAGTGTCAGCGACCAAGCGAAGACCGCGACCGCGGCGCCCAGCACGAGATAGCGCCACGGCCGCCAGCCGAGCATCACGCCCAGGGACCAGCGGTACAGCACCGCCAGCCTGTCGAAGCACCAGCCCACCCAGCGCTCAATGATGTTCCGCCGCAGGCCCACATTGAGGAACTGCGAGCAGCGCATGGGGGCCAGCGTCAGGGCTTCCAGCAGGGAGATCATCACGGAGGCGGAGAGGACCACGCCGAACTGGAAGAAGAACTTGCCCATCACGCCCGGCATAAAGAGCACGGGCATGAAGATCGCGACGATGGCCAGCGTGGCACAGAGCGCCGCAAACTGAATCTGTTCCGCACCCACCCGCGAGGCCGTGACCTTGTCTTGTCCCATCTCGGCGTGGCGGTAGATGTTCTACAGCACCATGATGGCGTCGTCCACCACGAGGCCGATGGAGAGCGAGAGCGCCAGCAGCGTGAACAGGTTGAGGGTGAAGCCGCAGAAGTAGATGACCGCGAAGGTGCCGAAGACAGAGACGGGGATGGCGAGCACGACGTTGAAGGTCGAGGACAGGGAGCCGAGGAAGAGCCAGCAGACCAGGGCGGTGAGGAGCACGGCCATGATCAGCGTGAAGCGCGTCTCCTCATACGCTTCCTGGATGAAGCGGGTGGAATCGAAGCGCACCTGCAACTGCATGCCATGGGGCATCGTCTTGTTCAGTTGCATGATCCGGGCTTTGCAGTCATCGGCCACCTGCACGGCGTTGGAGCCGCGCTGTTTGACGACGCCCAGCCCCTGCGCCGGGACGCCGTTGACGCGCGACATACGCCGAATGTCCGCGAAGCCGTCCTCGACCACGGCCACGTCGCCAAGATTCACGGCGGAGCCGTCGTACTCGGCCAGGCGCAGCCGCCGCCACTGCTCGGTATTCAGCGCCTCGCCCTCGACCTTGACGTTGGATTCCTTCAAGGCGCCTTCCATGCGGCCGGCCGGCAGCTCAATGTGCTCGCGCTGGATGGCCTTTATCACATCGTCCACGGTGAGGCCGCGCGACTGCAGCTTGGTGGGATCCAGCCAGATGCGCATGTTGCGCTCCTGGTAGCCGCCCATCATCACATCGCCGGTGTCGGGCACGGTGAGGAAGCGATCGCGCAGGACGTTCTTGGCGTAGTCGCTCAGGTCCTGCTGGGACCGCGTGCCAGTAAGGGCGATCCACAGGATGGGGAAGTCTTCAGGGTTGGTCTTGTTGAGGGTCGGTGGATCAATGTCCTTGGGCAGCAGACGTATGTTGGCGGAGACGCGCGCCTGGACTTCCTGGAAGGCGACGTCAATGTTCTTCTCCGGCACGAACTCCACCGTGACCCTGCAATCCCCCTGCCGCGCCGAACTGGTGACCTCTTTCACTCCGGAGACCGCCATGACGGCGTCCTCCAGCACGTCCACCACCTCGGATTCCATGATCTCCGGGTCGGCGCCCTCGAGGGTCGCGGAGACCGTGACCGTGGGCAGGTCCGCGTCGGGCATCAGGCCCACGCCGAGACGACCCAGGCTGACGGCGCCCACCAGGATGGTGCCGGCCATGAGCATCCAGGCGAAGACGGGATTGCGGATTGAAACCGACGCGAGGCTCACTTGCGTTCCTCTGGCGCCTTCTCCGGCCTGGCCTCGCCCGTCGCGGCCGCCTCACCCTCCCGCACCAGCACGCCGTCCTGGAGGGCGCTGCCGCCTTCAACGACGAGTATCTCGCCCGGCGAGAGGCCTTTGAGCACCTCGATTCCCTGGTCCGCCACCTGCAGCCCCAATTCGACGGGCCGCCGCCGAGCCTTGCCGTCCGCGACGACGAAGGCGACGAAGCCCTGTTCGGTGGGCTGGACCGCCGTCAAAGGCACGACGATGGCGCTGCCGCGTGTCTCGGTGACGATCTTGACCGTGGTGAAGAAGCCGGACTTCAGGACGGCATCAGCGGCCTTGTCCACAGTGGCCCAGCACGTCACCAGGCGCGCCTTGGGGTCGGCCAAGGTGCTGATGTAGTAAATCGAGGCGTTGAAGTCCCGGTTGGGGTATGCCAACACGCGGAAAACCACGCGTGTCTGCTCACGCACATGCGCGGATTCCATTTCCGGCAGTGTGAACTTCAGCTTGAGCCCGGTACCGATGACCTGCGCCACGGGCGTGGGCGTGAGCGGCGCGACCTGGGTCCCGTTGGCGATGTAACGCTGGTCAATCGTACCGGCCACGGGCGACACCACGGCGCTCTTGCGCAGGTCGTCCTCCGCCTGCAGCCATTCGACTTCGGCCTGTTTGGCCTCGGCATCCTTCTGCTGTGCGGCAGTGCACATGACGTCCACGAGCGTCTTGGCCGCCTCCTCCATGTCCCTCAACTCGATCGCCGCCAGCTCGGCCTTGTCCTGGACGATGAGCAGTTCGTCCTGGCTGACGGCGCCGGAGGCGAACGCAGGTTTGACCCGTTCCACGTCGCGCTGCGCCTGCGACAACTTCACCTTGGCGCGCGCGATGTCGTTGCGCGTCTTCCGCTCGGTGTCGGTGAGGTTCGCCTGCGCATTCAGCGCCGCGTCCTTGGCCTTTTGCCAGGCGGCTTTGGCGCGCTGCGCGGCGAGTTCGTAGGTGCGGGTCGCGACGCGGCAGAGGACCATCTGAGGGGTGACCTTGTCACCCTCCTTGAAGTTGACGCCCTCGACAGCGCCGGCCACCTGCGCATCAATGCGGTAGATGTCGTCGGCCTGCAGCGAACCGGTCGTCTCTATCTCGTACTGGAGCGGGCGCACCTGCACGGGAGCCGTCCGTACAAGGAAGCGCCGTGACTGCGCCTTCTCATCCTTCTTCGCCGGCGTGTCCGCCTTGGGCTTGTCAGGGCAGCCCGACAGCAACACTAGTGCGGCAAGCGCCGCCAGCAGGGACACGCCGTTCTTTCTCATGACCTTGCACCTTTGGGGACCGCAATCCCACTCAGAAACACGTCCAGGACCAGGCGTGCCGTCTTTTCCGGTTTGTGGCGGGAGTCGCCGGAATGAAGCATGGCACGGTTCATTCCCATCAGGATGCCGGCCGCAGTCTCGGCATCCACGCCCCGGAATTCGCCTGTCGTCTGTCCATCGCGGATGACCCTGGCGTAGATCCCGCGTGCCTTGGCGCGGCGAGCCGTGAAGGGAGACATCTTGTCCAGACAGGCGTGGCCCCATTCGCGCTGCATCACCTCGAAGAAATCGCTGCGCTGCCGGAAGTACCGGTGGGCGGACTCGACCATCCTGGACAGGCGCACGCGCGCGTTCTCCGGCCGCGCCGCCACCTGTTCCAGTTCTCGCGCCAGCTCGTCCAGCGAGAAGAGGCAGACGGCGAGGAGGAGTTCTTCTTTGTTGCGGTAGAACCGGTACACCGAGCCCTTGGCCACGCCCGCGGCGTCGGCCACGTCATCCATCAGGACCTCATGGAAACGCTTCTGGCCGAAGAGCTGGGCAGCGGCATTCAGGATGGCTGGGCGATGGTCCTTCGGTCGGCGCATTTCCTTTCCCTATCATAAATGACTGACCAGTCCGCCTAATTACTGCATGGAACCGTCGCTGTCAAATAGTATCCACGCGGATTTACCAGCGCGGCCCGGCGCAACGGTGCTCATGCCTTGCCCCCCCGCCGACTTCGAGGTAAAACCTGGGAAACGTCACCGCACTGCCGCCCGCTTGTGCCACTGCGAGCTAGCTTGCAGTGCCACCGGCCTGGAGGAGAACAAGGCACCATGAAGGCGAAATCCCTGTCCGAGACGCGGCTGCTGAGCATCGAGGACGCCACCTTCCGCCTGGGACTCGACCAGGCCACCGGCTGGATACGCTCGTTCGTCTGGAAGCCGGCAGGCACCGACTTGTTCGCGCAGGTGCGCCGGCCGATCGAGGGCTACCTTGGCGGGATACGCGTGTTCGACGAGGTCACGCGCCGATGGTACGACGACTTCGACGGCTCGTTCCAGCTTCGCTGGCTTCGGAAAGACGGGAAGAAGAAGACACTCGCCTTCGAGAAGCGTTTCCGCGGGGCGCCGTTCGTCGTCCGCGTCGAGTATTCCCTGCGTGACGGTGTGCTCGCCTGGGACGTGGAACTCCGTCAAACCCCCCGTCAGAAGGGGAACCGGCAGGTCAAGGTGGTGTTCTTTCTGCCGTTGATCGCCGGCTGGGACGTCTGGGCGCCGGCGGTGCACATGCCATTCACGTTTGACGGCATGTCCAGTTTTGAGTTCATGTACAACCAGGGGCCATACTACGGCGAGAGGGAGATCATGGTCCCGGTGCTGAGCCACTACAACGCGCGGCTCAACGCAGGCTACACCGTGTGCGACTACATGGACCGCAACATCCCCGCGTCCAAGTTCCAGTTCGCCAACGGGCGCACGCACTTCAACTGGTCGCAGTACTTCTCCGTGCCGAACTGGGAGGACTACCCGTACCTGGAAGTGGTCCACGCGTACATCGGGATGCGCGGGAAGGCTCCCTGCCGCACCGGCATCCAGGTGTTCCTTCACGACGGCGACTGGCGCCCCGGCCTGGGCAGGGTCGTTGAGCGGCACCGGGAGTTCTTCTACCCACGGGTCGAGGCGATATGGGAGCGCGCGGGCGTCTTCCACTGCGGGGGAGTCCAGACGGCGGACGAACTGGAACGCTCCCGGGCGCTGGGCATGAAGTACCTGGAGGTGCACGGGCACTTCCCGTGGTACGGCGAGTACTTTTACCAGGAGGCGCCGGAATGGGAGTCCGTAGGCGCGCTGGAGAACCGCCGCCTGAATCGCGCCGCCGACCCGAACGTGCAGAACGTGCCCAAGCTCTCGCAGGAGCGGATCGAGAAGGCACTCCGGGCCTTCCAGCACCACGGCGTCTCGCCACACTACTACATCAACTTCTCCGATGGGTACCGCGACGAGGTCGAGAAGCGCTGGCCGGGCGCGATTGCGCGGCAGGAGGACGGCAAGCCCGCGGCGTCGGGCTGGCACTTCTGTCACCTGATGAACCCCGGCCCGAAGGGAGTGTTCGGCCGCCACCTGCTGAAGAACGCCGCTGACGCCATCGCGCGCTATCCCCAGCTTGACGGGTTCTTCCTCGATTGCTTCCGCCACTTTGAGTTCGACTTCGGCGCCGATGACGGCATCACGCTGGCCAACAACCGGCCTGCCTACAACGTCTCCTGGGGCCTGGGCAAGCTGCAGGAAGCGCTGTCCAAGCTCCTGGTCAAGCGGAACCTGGACTGCTTCGCGAACAAGCCGCGGACCGCGCAGACCATGCGCTTTGTGGACGGCGTGCTGCTGGAAGGCCAGGGCGACGCGGAAGAGGCCAAGTGGTTCTGGCTGTGCCTGGCCAAGCCCATCTTCTACATGTGGGGCGCTCTGACGAAGCCGGAAGAGGAATACCTTAAGCGCGCCGTGGTCCTCGGCGGGTGGCCGAAACTGCCGTCCGGCAACTGGCGAGAGGACGACCGCGAGTTCGACTTTCAGAAGAAACTGTGCGGCGCATACCTGCCGCTCTACGAGCACTTTCGGCGCCGCGTCGTGTGTTTCGAGGCGGACCCGATCCAGTTCAGTGACGGCCTCTACGGGCAGCTCTACACCCGGCCCGACGGCGCGTATGTCGCCGGCGTCATGACCGACTGGACGAGCGTCTTCGACCAGGGCGGGCGTAGGGTGGTCGCGCCCTGCGTTGCGTTCCGCCTGAAGGACGCCGCGCGTCTGGGCGACGTGACGATCCACTACGCCGGCGAGGCGTCGCCGCGCCAGGCCGATTTCTACCGCACGGAGGAGCGCCTGCTCGCCGTGGACCTGCCGGATTTCCGCACGGCGGCGGTAGTCGTGCTGAAGCCGGGCGCCGGCAGCCGCGATCTGGGCGTCAAGAAGCTGCGCGACACGCGCGATTACTGCGGCGACCCAACCAGCGCGTTTGAGTTTGGGTCAGGGGCAACGGAAGGATGAAGGATGA
>JAPLOD010000999.1 GCA_026692735.1 Planctomycetota bacterium
AGGCGAAGTTTGTCGCCGAGACCGAAATCTCGGACGTTGTTCCTGGCCGAACGCGGTGCTGCCTCTTCCAGAGTAAGGGCGCGCTGGTGGCTGCAGTCTGGCGGAACGACGATCCGGGCGCCGTCTCCTTCGCACGGACGGGGCTGGACGTCGCAAGCGCCGAGGACCTGCTCGGATCGCCCGTGGCTGCCGCGGACGGCTGGTACGTGGCCGGCAAGGTCCCGGTCATGTTCGTGCTCAAGGAGAAGGGGGAACCGGCTACCGAGGCACTCACACGCCTCTGGGTCCGCGACGGGAAGGAAAGCACGTGGCCGCAGCGCGTCCTCGCCGCCTTCCCGTCGGGCGCTGCGCCGCGCGTGGGTTACCGCCAATCCGGCGGCACGCCCGCTGATTTCGCGGGGCGCGCGCCGGACGGCGAGGACCGGCAGTGCGCGGGCTTGCGCTTCGCCGCTGCCGGGATAGAGACCTTCGAGGTCGCCGTGCCGCAAGGCTCGGGCCTGGTTCTTCGCAAGGGCTACTTCCTTGATGAGACGGGGCACGTGGCCGAGGTCAGCGTGAACGGCAAGCCGGCCGGCACATGGGACCTGCGCCGCTCAGAGAAGGAGCTCGCGGGCGGCATGCGCGAGGCGGTCTTCGTGATTCCCAAGGCGTTGCTCGCCGGCGAGAACGCGGTCATCGAGGTCAGATATCCACAGGGCGGCAACACGACGCGCTGGAGGGTCCTCGAATATCCTGGCGGGGTCTTCCCGCTGACGGCGCTCGAACCGATCCACGCCGACCAGAACGTCGGCGCTCCCCGGGCCGCGCGGAACATCGTCGGGGCGAAGCTGAAGATCGGCGAGGAGTCGTACGCCCTTGGCATCGGGTGTTTCGCGCAAAGCCTGCTCGAGTACCCGCTCGACCGCCCCTCCGGAGACCGGCACGGCCGGTTCAAGCGGTTCACCGCGACCGTGGGCGTGGATGCGGCGGCTGAGGGCCGCGGATCGGTGGTCTTCGAGGTCCACGGTGACGGCAAGAAGCTATGGAGCTCGCCGCTCATGTCGGGCCTCGACGCGCCAAGGAAAGTTGACGTGCCTGTGGCCGGCATCAGGCGCCTGCGTCTGATCGTCACCGATGGCGGCGATGGCAACCGTTACGACGCGGCCGACTGGTGCGAACCGGTGCTGTACGCGGACGAATGAGGAGGCGGGCAAGAGCATGCGACGGACGATATGCGTCCTGGCGGCGCTCGCCGGCCTCTTCCTGGCCGCGGCACGTGCAGGCGAGCCGGCGAAGCCCGAGCCCTCGAAGCCCGCGCCTGTCTTCAGGCTGACCGGAGCCATCACCATTGACGGCAAGCTCGACAAGCCCTGCTGGAAGCAGGCGCAGCAGGTGCGCGTGGATTACATCTTTGGCAAGATTGGCGAATTGAGTGCCGAACCCCGGGCGGTTGCGAAGTACGCGTGGGACGAGCACTATCTGTATATCGGATACGAGACGTTCGACCGGAACCTGGTTGCAATCGGGACGGGCGAGAAGCAGGGACCGCCCGGCAACCGGCGCGAGGGCTGCGAAATCTCGGTCGAGGGCAAGAAAGTTGATGTGGTGGAGTTCTTCATCTCGCTGGGAGACGAATCGTTCTTCTGGGAGATTCACCACAACGCGGCCAACCAGTTGAACGACATCTGGTGCACCATCCTGCCGCGGGACCATCCGGTGTACAGCTCGACGATGAGCACTTGGGGCATCCATTTCGCACACCAGGAGTACCTCCAGGACGAGGGTGCGTACACGCTGGCCATGGCTGTGCAGCTCAAGCCCAAGGCCGATGGCAAGCCCTCGACCGTTAACGACGACAGCGACGTGGACACCGGGTACACGGCGGAGATACGCATCCCCTGGGCCGCACTGGGCGTGCCGCGCGACCGGCAGACGTGGCTGGACGCCGACACGGGCCAGCCGGTCAACCAGAACACCAAGAAGCGCGCGCCTGGCCCGTGGAAGATGGAGGGACTGGTCCTGCCGATCCTGGCTGTTGTTCAGGACGGCGACTCGAAGGACCGCTACCACCATTCGAGCCCAACCTTCAAGGGCGGATGGTTCCACATGGGCGCTGCGGAGTGGCCGCGGTACGTGCTGACGAACGGCCCGTAGCGCGATTACCCGCGTTGCGCCGCAATGGCGTTCGGCCATCCGACCCCGGAGACGACTATCGGCGTAGGCAGGTGGTGTAATAAGAGTTGCTTGAGTCCGATGACCCATCCGGCGTTCGGAGGTCCACGTGCGCATTCATATCGCGGCCGTTCTTCTGCCGAGTCTCGCCCTCTCGTGCTGTACGCACGGCGCTCAGGACGAGGCCTTCTTTCTTGATCTCTCCGGCGCCGCCAACATGGGTTTTCGCGACGAGACCGCGGGCGATGGCGTCGGCGGCTGGACCGACCAGGGCGGCAACGACTTTCGCAACATGCCCGTGGGCGAGCAGACGCTGTGCGGTGTGCCGTTCCGCATCGTTGATCCGGCCAGGAACGGAGGCAAGAGCTGCCTCGTCCTGCGCGGTCACGATGCGAAGACGTTTCCCGAATCGGCCAGGATCGCAGCGGGACGTAAGACGGCGGCTGTCGTCTTTCTGCACGCGCTCGGTTGGGGCGATGAGAAGCCGGTCGCGAACTACGTCATCAACTACGCCGACGGCAAGAGCGAGACTATCCCCATCCGCCAGGGGAAGGAGATTCTCGGCTGGTGGGGTGCGCAAGAGACGGACCAGGTCAAGATCGCCGTGCAATCCTCCAATCTCGCCTCGCGTACGGTTTGTGTGCACGCATGGGCCTGGGTGAATCCGCGTGCGGACGTGGCCATCGAGAGCATCGAACTAAAGTCCACGGGCAGCCAGGGCGTCCCGATTATCGTGGCCGTGACGTTGCTCGACAAAGTGCCGACGCTGAGATCGGAACGCCCGCAGCGCAAAGTGCCGCCCGACGGCTTCGTCATGATCGAAGCCGAGAGTTTCACCAGCTTCAACGTTCCGCCGGCACAGGACGAAAAAGGCGCCGATGGCAAGCCGGCGGGCAAGAAGGTCTACGGTTTCTGGCCCGATCCGCGCTTCAGCGGCGGCAAGCTGTTCGAGATCAAGCCGCCCGCGGCGCTGCCGCAGATCGGCGGCGAGCAGCCGCAATATCTGAAGGACGGCGCGCTCAAGGTCACCTATGAGTTCAGCGCCGACAAGGCGGACAGCTATGTATTCTGGGCGCGAGTCGGCCCGGCCAATGTGTACTCGCCGTTTCGCTGGCGCGTGGACGACGGCGAGTGGGGCAAGATCACGCGCAAGGACCCGTTCCTCGATATGTGGGACATGGCCTTCTGGGTGACGCTCGGCTGGGTGCGCCTGGGCGACCGGCGCCTGGATGCGGGCAAGCACGTCCTCCACGTCGAAGTCCCGAAGCCGGAGACCAAGGAGCAGTCCGTTGACCGCGCCATGGATGCAACGCTCGACGAACTGACGGGGAAGCGCGACGCGGCGGTCCCAGGCAAGGCCGGCAAGGCCGCGAAGAGCGAAGCCCCAAACTGGGGCGTGATGGCCGACTGCTTCGCCATCTCACGTGTGCCGTTCCATCCTTGCGGCGCGCTGCAGGCCGGCGAGGAGATCAACCGCATCGCCTGGCTCGATGCCCCCGCGCGCGATCACATCCTGTACCTGGGCGATGAGAAGATCGCCGCCGACGGCACGCGCCAGCGCTTCTCCTTGAACGGCCTGTGGGAAGTGGCCCGTGACCCCGAACCTATTCCCTCGCCGGTAGAGAACGATGAAGCGAAACTGCGTGGGCCGCTCACGGAACCGCCGGACTGCAGCACGCTCGCGTGGATGGGCGTCAACGTCCCGCACATCGAAGAGCGCCCCGAAACCGCGGTGCTGCACCGGCGCTGGTATCGCAAGCGCGTCACGCTGCCCGCCGACCTCAACGGCAAGCGCGTGTCGCTCAACTTCGGCGAAACCAACTACACGGCCTCGGTCTTCGTCAACGGCAAGCTCTGCGGCACGCACATCGGCGGCTACGTGCCGTTCTCGGTGGATGTAACGGCCGCGCTGAAGCCCGGCGAGGTAAACGAGATCCTCGTTGGCATCAAGGGCATTGCCTATTACCGGAAGGACTACCGGCCCGAGATCCCCTGGGGTTTCAACGCCGCGTTCTGGCGGGCGGTGCTCGCGCCTGGCCGCACCGGGTGGGGCAGGGAGAACCATGACGGTATCTTCGGTTCGGCGTGGCTTGAGACGCACGGGCAGGTTGCGTTACACGATCTGTTCGTGCGAGCGAAGTACGCCGCCAGGCAGATCATCTGTTCGGCGGAACTGGACAACCGCGCTGCCACGGCGTTCTCGGGCAAGCTCCGCTTCTCGGTGCTGGAGCCAAAGACCGGCGAGGTCGTCACGGTCGTTGGCGAGACCGCTGTTCAACTCGAACCCGGAAAGAGCGGCGAGTTCGCCGCGACCGGCTCCGCGGGGAAGCTGACGCCGTGGTTCCCGGCCCAGGCGAAGCTTTACACGATCCGCGCCGAGGTTATTGCGGCAGACGGCAAGGCGCTCGACGTCGCCGACGACAGCTTCGGTTACCGTGAGATAGAGCTGCGCGACAAATCCTTCTACATCAACGGCCAGCGCTGCAACTTCCGCAGCGTGCTCACCGGCGGCAAAGAGTCACTGGAAGAATCGCTGGCGCAGTGGCGCGCGTACAACTGCAACACCATGCGCCTTCCCGACGGCGGCTACAACGGCTGCTTCGGCCAGGACCAGAGCGCGCTGCTGCGCTGGGCTGACGAGCTCGGCATCGGCGTCCGCTATTGCTCCCAGATCAACGGCATGGCGATTGACCTCTCCACCGACGACGAACGCTTCTGGAAGTACTCGACGGATTACCTCAAGCAGTTCGTCAAAGCGTTCCGCAACCATCCGTCCATCATCGTCTGGACCGCGGAGAACGAACTCGACCTCATCTCAAACATGGGCAACGACAAGACGTTCAAGCGCCGCGAATGGGAGTTGCTGCGCACGGCCCATGAGCTTGACCCCAGCCGGCCCGTGATGGGCGACGGCGCCGGCGACCTGCTCGGCGAATGCGAGATCTGTAACTGGCACTACTGCGAAGTCGGCCCCATCGTGGACCCCAACGACAAGCAGACCATGGCGCAGCGCGGCAAGGAAGGCGTAGGCGCCGTGTACCCGGAGGACGCCTACACCTTCGCGCGACTCTCGCCCCAGTGCGAGTCGCGCCCGTGGGACCGGAAGCGCCCGCTGTGGGTCGGCGAGACATACTTTTACAGCGGGCCGGTGAAGTGGCAGTGCTGGATCGGCGGCGATGAGGCGCTCGCGGGCCGTTTCGCGGCCAACGACGCCAGCGCTCGGTTCGTCAACATGCTGGTCCGCGGTTACCGCTGGCAGGACACCGCTGGGACGAACATATTCGTGCATGCGGACCAACTGCCGGGCACGGAGATACGCAACTCGCTGGCGCCCGTCGCCGTCTTTTCGCGGGACTACGACAGGAACCAGTTCGCCGGCGGCGCCTTCACACGACGTCTCAAGGTTTTCAACGACACGCTCGACGCGAGCCCCATCACGCTGGAGTGGGAGTTTCTGGTTGACGGCAAGCCCGCTGATTCCGGCAAGTCCGAACACCGCCTCGAACCCGGCATGAACGAGGAGACCACGATTCAGGTCAAGACGCCGCCCACACCGGACCGCGCAGACGCCACGCTGCGCTTCCGGCTCAGCCGGGGAGGCGCGCCCGTGTTCGAAGAGACGCATCCGCTCTCGGTCTTTGCCAGGCTTGCGGAGCTGAAACTCCCGGATGGCGTTGAGGTACGCGTCTTCGATCCGTCGGGGCGTGTCGCTGCGGCGCTGGAGCGTTGGAAGGTGAGGTTCACGAAACTTGACCGTCTGGACGCGCTGCCGGGAAACGGCCTCGTGATCATCGGGCCGGATGCGCTGAAGACGGCCTTCGAGGCGGCGCTCGGGAAGCTCAATGCCTTCGTCGCAGCCGGCGGCCGCGCCCTGGTGCTTGAACAGAACCGCGCGTTCCCCGCGAAGGCTCTGCCTTTCCCGATCGAAGCGCAAGCCGCAGACGGTTCGACCGCGTGTCCACGGGGCGCGCATCCGGCTCTGGAAGGCGTGCGCAAGGAAAATCTGTGCGTCTGGGGACGCGACCAGGTTGTGTATCGCTGGCCGTTCGTGCGCAGTGCCAAGTGGCCGTTGCTTGTAGACGCTTCCACAAAGGACGCGATGAACCTGGCGCCGGTGGTTGAGACTCGCTGGGGCAGGGGCCACTACCTCCTCAGCCAACTCCTTATCGGCGAGAAGCTCGACAGCGAACCGATGGCCGAGCGGCTGCTCGCGATCTTCGCCCGCTATCTCGCAACCCGCCCGGCCAAGGACGCGCGGCTGGCAAGCTTCGCCGGCAAGGACGACGCCTTTGCCTTCCTGCTGAAGGACCTCGGCTTCACCCACCGCGCCACCGCGCTGGCCCGCGGGGCCGACATGCAGCTTGAGGCCGCCTTGGGCGGCGGCGCGGATACGGTGCTGCTGCCTGGGAACCACATGGCGTGCGACATGCTGCTCACACTGCGCAAGCCGCTCGGCGAGTTCACCGCGCGCGGCGGCTGGGTCGTAGTGCAGGGACTCGATCAGCAAGCGTTCGACACGCTTTCCAAGGTGGTCGGCGAGGAACTGATCTACAGGCCGGTGCGCCAGGAGCGCATCACCGTCGTTCGCCGCGACGAGCCGCTGATGGCCGGCATCGGCAACCATGAGTTCTACTGGGAGCAGAAGCTGGACGAGAAGACTGCCACCGAGCTGAACTGGCTCTTTGGCGACATGCCGCTGCGCGACGACGTGTTGACCGGCGCGGTGCTGTACGATGATGTCTGCGCACTGACAGGCAACGTGGCGCTGAGTAACGGCCTGACGAGCGAAGACCACTGGAAGTACATCATGTACGCCGGCGACGATCCGATCCGCCTGGACTGGCGCCGCCCCTTCGACATCTTCAGAGTCGTGGTGCGCGAGAACCGCCACTACAAGCGCATAGAGGAAATCGCGCTGACGCTCGGTGACGACAAGGCCCCGGCGCTGAAAGTCGAAGTGCCGAAGGAGAAGCAGCCGCACGTGTTTGAGTTCCCGCCGCGCAAGCTGAGTGCGATCTCGCTGCAGGCAACGAAGTTCAAGAACCTCGCGGCGTACGGGCCAATGGGTTGGGACACCGTCGAGGTTTACCGGACGGTCAGCGACACGTTCAGGCAACGCGTCGTGCCGCTGACGAATCCGGCGGGCGTTGTGAAATTCCCGCTGGGCAAAGGCGGCATCCTCCTGAACATGACGTCCGTCAAAGACCCGCGGGGCATCCGCGTGTTCGCGCAGTTGCTGCACAACCTCGGCGTCGGCCGCGGTCCGGTGACCGAGAAAGACAGCCCGGCCATAGACCTCGAAGGGAAGGACAGGAAGCGCGGAGACGACGGGCTTGATCTCGGCCCATGACGCTTGAGGAGGCGGTGCATGAGCGAAGACGACTTGAGGGCGCTGCTTGCCGGCCTGTCCCCGGACAACAGGCAAGTCGCCGTGGCGCTGCGGCGGGTGGTTCGCCGGACCGTTCCGCAGGCCGAGGAGTCTCTGCTCTGGGGCGGTCTCTCATATCATCGTCCCCAGGTCGGTGGCCGGGTCAAAGGGGCGGTCTGCCAGATCGTGGTCCGAAGAAGCCACGTGCGGCTGGACTTCATCCACGGCATTCGACTGGCCGACCCGCAGCGCGTGCTCCAGGGCCGTTTGGTGTCGAAGCGTTTTGTGCCCATCGAGACCGCCGCGGACGCCGAGCGGCCCGAGATCGCTGCTTTGATCCGGGCAGCGGCGGCACTCGATCCGCAAGAGTGGGTCTGACGCGGACCCACTCCTCGCTACTCGAACTTCACCTCATAGTACGCCGCTTTGTTCTCGCCGGTCATCGGAATGACGATCCGGCCGCCTTCGGCTGACGGCGTCACGTCCACGGTCCTGTAGCCGTAGGGCGACAGGGCGCTGACGGAGCACTTGCCGGCGCGCTGCAGCGTCACCGCGCCTTTGACGCCCTCCAGCAGCATAGGTTCCTTGCCGATGGCGATCAGCCGTTGGCCGCCGCGGCTGTACGCCATGCCGGTGTTGCGCGTGCGGCCGACCGCGGCAATAAGGATGTGCTTGCTCTCCTTGAGCGGTTTTCCGTCCCAGGAACTGACGAGCACCGAGGCGATGCGGTTGCTGGTGCTGATCTCACAGTCGCTCAGCTTCACGGGCACGCCGGCAAGGAACCCGACGGCGGCCTGCGTGCGCGGCGTGTCGGCCGTCACGTAGCCCGTCCCGTAGTTCCAGAACAACTCGCCCGTCTCGGAACGGATTTCCTTCTTCTGCATGTCCAGGTACCTGGTCAAGTCCATGGAGAAGTCGGGCTTCTCTTCCTTCCCGAACTGGACGCCCGTCTTGCCCACGGCCGCGGCGTAGAACGCGGCCAGCGAACGCGCGTTGACGCCTTGCTGCGCCGTCATCTCGAACGGCCCGGAGATGCCGAACGTCACCGCCGCGTCCTTGAGCGGCTGCGCAGAGAACACCTGCTCTTCCGAGATGTTCCGCACGAAGACGGTCTTGCCTTCCTTGATGTCGCCGCGGCGGATGACCTGCGAAAGAATGGGGTACTGGCACAACGTTGAGGCTTCAGTTACCGGCCACATCCATTTGAGGAAACGGCAGAAGCCTCCGTCTCCTTCCACGGCGAAGTGCATGGGCGCGTCCCAGCCGTTCAGACAGTTGCCGTAGAAGGCCATCAGCGGGGCGGCCTCGAGCCGCCACTGGTTCGGCAGCACGTTGGCCCACTCGGAAATGGCATAGGGCAGGCCGAGCGCGCGCTCCTGGCTGAGCTTGAGAATGCACTCGGGTTTCTTCAGCGCGCATTCATCGTTGAAGGTCAGGCCCGGCAGGATCTGCCAGCCGCCCGGCCCGCCGCCGTAGTAGTGGTGCCGGTCCGTGGAGTCCATGTTGGGCACGTTGGAGTAGATCTCCGGCCAGAACCCGACGCCGACGCCGAACCAGCACGTGCCGCTGATCGGCTGCTTGACGCCGGCCGCGCGCAGCGCTTCCTTCGTCTTCGTGAAGTAGCGGTTGTTCAGCTCGAAGTAGAAGCGGAGCTGATCGCGTGCGCGCGGTATCTTCGACTTGGGGACATTGTTCAAGTTCCATATGAGCAGGCGCCTCACCGTGCCCTTGTCCGGCTGTTCCGACTCGATGATGTCGCCGCCCCAGGCCTCCTGCAGCTTGTCCCGGGACCCGTATTTCTTGAGCAGCCAGTCGCTCCACAGCTTGTCGAGTTCCGCCTTGTAGCACGGCGGTATGCCGTCAATCGTATAGAAGAACATGCCATCTTCGTTGGTGACTTCCGTCTGGCAGATGGCCGGGTCTTCGCCATAGGCCTTGTTGTCGCGATAGGGATTCGTGTGGGTCATGATCGCCTTCTCGAGGGCGATGTTGATGTCCATGATCTTGTCGTCGAAGAACGTGATGCCCATCGAGTCCAGTGTTTTCTTGTTCTCTTTCTGCGCGGCGACCGCCTCCTCATACATAGGCGGGTCGTCGCCCTTCTTCATCTTGCGATACCATAGCATGGTCAGGCGGCTGTAGATTCCGAGCTTGGCGCATTCGGCGATGAAGTAGTCGAGGTTATCCATCACCTTGGAGTTCAGGTGGCCGCTGTCAGGCTGGCTCCAGTCCACGGCGGAGTTCTCCTCCGGCCCGGTGACGAGGTGCCCGATGCGAACCATGTTGAAGCCATACTTCGCCAGCCAGCGCGCGAGATACTCCGATTTCTTCTTGTCGCCCGGCGTGCCGCGCATTGTGGCAACCAGGCGCACTGGCGTGCCATCCTCGAACACCCAGCGGCCATTGTCGTTCTTCATAAAGCCGTGCTTGCCGGCGGGGGCGTCGAGCGTCGCGGAGACATCAACCGGCGTGTGCTCGAACTTGTCCACCGTGTCGCCGACGGGAAACCACTGCGTCATATCCAGCGTATCGAGGTCGCTCTTCAGATAGTCCGGCTCGGGGATATCCTTGGCCTCGGGCAAGCTGACGGGTTTGTCCGACAGCGTCACCGCTGTTCCGCCGAATAATTCCGTCTCCCTTGCGGCGCAACGACTTGCACGTTTCTTGATTTGCAGCTCTTGAGCGCTATTTTTCGACCATGAATGCCCTCGGCGACATCGTCCGGAACTCTGGCAACGCCTTCTCCTGGGCTGGGCGAGCCTCCAGCGCGGGCCGACAGCGCACCGCTTGGCGGGCAACGGAAGCGGAGTTGCGGGTTGGCTCGGCACGGTTTCCTCTCCAAGGAAGCCGGCGGTTATTAGCGGTAAGAGCCGGGCCAGTTGTTGCGGACGGCTAACCGGCCTTGGCTGCGGGAACT
>JAPLOD010001000.1 GCA_026692735.1 Planctomycetota bacterium
CTGCCGCGCGCCGAGGCGCTGGCGAAGATCAAGCCGATCCTGGACGAGATGCAGAAACAGCTCTTCGAGCGTGCTGCGGCCTTCCGCGTCAGACGCACGCGGGCGATCAACTCCATCGGCGAATACGAGAAGTTCTTCAAGGAAGAGGGCGGGGGTTTCGCGTGGGTGCATTGGGCCGGGTCGGTCGAGGATGAAGATGCGATGGCCAAGAAGTATGCCACCAGTGTCCGCAACATCCCGCTGGACGGGCAAGCTCCGCCCGGCGCCGAAGGCCCGGGGACCTGCATTCTGACGGGCAAGCCGAGCGAACGGCGCGTCCTGATGGCGGAAGCGTACTGAGCAGCGTGAGCTGGGGGAGGGGCAATGAGACAGTTCGGCTTTTTCCATCCGTGGGTGCTGTCGTTCTTCTCCAGGGAGCTGTACCGCGACGTGGCACGCAACTGGAAGGGTGTGTGCTTTCTGTACCTGTTCGTGACGCTCGCGGTCCTGTGGCTTGTGACCGGGATCAGCATCCACGTCGGCATTGCGAAGTTCGCTGACGAGAAAGCGCCCGAGCTGATGAGCAAGGTCCCGCTCATCAAGATCGTCAAGGGGCAACTGCAGGTGGACGTGGCACAGCCGTACATCGTGACGGACCCCACGACAAAGCAGCCCATCATCATCATTGACACGACAGGGCAATATACGTCCCTGAACGATACGCCGGCCAAGCTGCTTGTCACCGCGACTTCGTTCACCACCCGCGACGATTTCGGGAAGGTCCAAACGGTACCGTTGTCGCTGTTCCCGGACTTCAACCTCGACGAGGCCACGATGAAGCACTGGCTTGAAGTGGTCAGGAAGTGGGCGGCGATCGTGGTCGTCGGTGTGGGTTTTCCCTGTTCCGTCATCTACCGGATGATCCAGGCGCTGATCTACGGGGCCATCGGAATACTGTTTGCTCAAAGCATGAAGAGCAACCTGCCGTACTCGGCGCTCGTGCGGCTGTCCGTCATCGCCGTGACGCCGGTGTTGATCGTGGACACGGTGCTGTGGATGGTCTGGTGGCAGCCGCGGATGTGGCCGCTGCTTTGTCTCATCATCGCGATGTGCTATCTGTACTTTGGCGTCAAGGCCGCCGGGGGAACTCCTGCGCCGCCGGCGGTGGCCGGCATGCCGGGAGCGCCAACGGGGGGAGCACCGACAGTGGGGACGCCGGGGGTGGGCGGAACGCCGTTCCGGTAATCCTCGGATTGTGGGGAAGAGCACTTCGCGCATGAGATTCCCAGCCGACGCGCCCGTCACGGCCACTAAACTGGATGAGCTGAGGGCGCGCGTCGCACGACTCGGGGTCCGGCTGGACAACGTTGACGAGCAGGCCGTGCGAGGCGGCGGGCCGGGCGGGCAAAAGGTGAACAAGACGGCCAGCGGCGTGCTGCTGCGGCACGAACTGGGCGGCGAGACGCTGGTTGTGAAATGGACGCGAGAGCGGCAGCACGCACTGAACCGCTTTCTGGCGCTGCGCGAACTGGTGGACGAGATAGAGGTCC
>JAPLOD010001001.1 GCA_026692735.1 Planctomycetota bacterium
GAGCAGTTCTGGAGTCCGCACGGCATCGAAGCGATGCTGGCCCTGCGCGGCCACTGGCTCTCGCAGGACGGCCGCTGGGATGCCTACTGGCGCAGCCGCCCCGCCTACCGCAAAAGGGTCGCCTAATCTGTCCCGCACCCGACGGGTCCGATGGAAGCCGCTGCGCGCCGCGTGGGTGATTTGCCTGCGCGCCGCCGACGTGATAGAGTAGCCATAGGTGTCAAGGAGCATGCGATGCACACACAGGTAGTTACGGCAGTGTTTGAGCGGGACGGCAAGTGGATCATGGCCTACGTTCTGGAAGTTCCAGGTGTGAACACCCAAGGCAAGACCATGCGTGAAGCGCGGGCGAACTTGCGCAATGCGCTCAAGCTGATGCTGCGCACGGATCCGGAGTGCATCCGCAGGTCGCTTGGCCGTGTGCGGAAAGAAGACCTGGTGCTTGAGGCCGCATCGTGAAGCGGCGGGACCTCGTGCGTCATCTTGCGCTGCACGGTTGCGCCTTCCTGCGGGAGGGCGGCGGGCACAGCATCTTCAGGAACGCGGCGACCGGCCAGCAAAGCTCCATCCCGCGCCACAGGGAAGTCGGTGAGAAACTCGCACGGAAGATATGCAAGGACTTGGGTGTTCCTGCGCCGTGAGCCTATGAGGAGACGCGTGCCCCATGCTCCCCCGCTCGTGGTTCCGGTTTCATCTCAGCACGGCGGTCGTGATGACACTGACGGCAGGGGCGTGGATGGGGCTTCTATGGCACGGTAGCGATGATGCGACACAGACTTCCGGTAGAACTGGAACGGAGAACGTGGACCGCGTTGGTCGCCTCTACGGATGGCCGTTGCCGTTCATGGCCATCGAGGGATGGATCGAACCCAGAAACCAGGCCAGTTACTGCTGTAGACGTTGCACTCCAATCTCCTACGCGGATTACAGAAGCCGTCCGAGTGCCTACACGGTGTCGGACTCAGAAGTAATCTGGGCCTGGCCCTTCGCCTTCGCCCTCGTGAATGCGCTGGTCATGCTCGTCGTCGTCGCGGCCGTGGCGGTGCCGTTCGAGTGGTGGATGCGGCGGAGAGTCGGGCGTATCGCAGCGGCGAACGGCGACGCAGCACGCAAGCCTCAAGCCTGAAGGAAGCCTGAAGTCTCACTACCCAAACCGCCTCGTTCCGCTATAGTCTCTGCGTTCTCCGCGTCTCTGCGGTGAGGAAACGTCTTCCGGGAGAGAATGGGACGAGCATGGCAAAGCAGCAACAACAGCAAGCGGGCGGCAAGGACGAGCGCGCCATCACGCCGCGCGCCGAAGATTATTCACGCTGGTATCTTGACATCGTGAAGGCCGCGAACTTGGCGGACCACAGCGCGGTGCGCGGGTGCATGGTGATCAGGCCCGCCGGTTACGCGATCTGGGAAAAGATGCAGCGCGAACTGGACGACCGTTTCAAGGCCACGGGCCACGTCAATGCCTACTTCCCGCTGTTCATCCCCATGAGTTTCCTGAGCAAAGAGGCGCAGCACGTCGAGGGCTTCGCCAAGGAATGCGCCGTCGTCACGCACCACCGGCTGCGCGCGACGCCGGACGGGAAGAGCGTGGAAGTGGACCCGGACAGCAAGCTGGAAGAGCCGCTGATCGTGCGGCCGACCAGCGAGACGATCATCTGGAGCTCCTACAAGGAGTGGATCCAGAGCTACCGCGACCTGCCGCTGCTCATCAACCAGTGGGCCAACGTGGTGCGCTGGGAGATGCGCACGCGGCTGTTCCTGCGCACGGCCGAATTCCTGTGGCAGGAAGGCCACACGGCCCACGCCACCGAACAGGAAGCGCGCGAAGAGACGCTGCGCATCCTGGAAGTGTACCGCGACTTCGCCGAGAACGTGATGGCCATGCCGGTCATCCGCGGCGTCAAGACGCCGGCCGAACGGTTTGCCGGCGCGGTGGAGAGCCTGTCCATCGAGGCCATGATGCAGGACGGCAAAGCACTGCAGTCCGGCACCAGCCACTACCTCGGCCAGAATTTCGCGCGCGCGTTCGATGTCACGTTCCAGAACAAGCAGGGCCAGCGCGAACTGGTGTACGCCACGAGTTGGGGCGTTTCGACGCGGCTGATCGGCGCGCTGATCATGATCCATTCCGACGACATCGGCCTGGTGCTGCCGCCGAAACTGTGCACCACGCACGTGGCCATCGTGCCCATCTACAAGACGGACGACGAGAAGGCGCGCGTCTACGCCGAGGCGGACCGCGTCGAGGCGGAGGTGAAGGCGCAGGGGCTAGGCGTGCAGGTGGACCGCCGCGAGGGCATGGCGCCGGGCGCGAAGTACTTCGACTGGGAGCTGAGAGGCATGCCGCTGCGGATCGAGATCGGGCCGAAGGACCTGGAGAAACAGTCGCTGTGCCTGGCGCGGCGGTTCGTGCTGGAGGCGCCCGGCGAGGACGAGAAGGCGCTGCGGCAGCGCAAGAAGGCGTTCCTGCCGCGCGCCGAGGCGC
>JAPLOD010001002.1 GCA_026692735.1 Planctomycetota bacterium
CTGTAAAACATGGTCCGCCTCCTTCCTCTGCATTCCGCGGCGTTCACGCCGCTTCTTACACTGATGGACGCGGGACAAGAGGAAGCGACTGCGGGTCAACTGTCCCAGATTCGACGGAACTGGGACACCCGAAGAAGCAGAACGCATTGCGTCCTGCAGATGGGTCTGCCGTTCATGTTGTCAAAGTCGAATGCCGACTACCCAAAGGGCAAAGGGGTCGAGCGCGGATACACGCCAGACAGAAGCAACGCCATCGAAGCTAGCGCGAAGGCGCTGTGCATGAACCGAAGGCGTTTGGCAGTAATAACCGTCGCGGGCGCGTCCTCCACGCACACGTGCGTTGGCTGGCCGGTTCCGCCCCGCAGGCGGCGAGTAGGAGCGCCGCGCCGCCGACGTCGTGCCTTCCCCTCTGGCCTAGACCGCGATCCGAAGTGCTCGCCGCAAGTACGGAGGTAGCGGCCCGCCAAGAACCGCTATGATCCTTGATGCCAACGGTTCAAACTTGCGCCAGTCGCCCCGATCACCTTTAGGTGACAACCTGGCGGGCTGGCCGAAGAAGGCCAGCTCGCCGCGCTGGAGTTGGTACAGCGTGCGCCGGCCTTGCTGGACAGGGGCGAATTGTAGCCGGATCTCCGCGATGCAGCGGTTGAGTATCTCGCGCAGGCGGCAGGCGTCGTCGTTGAGGCTCAGGCCTTCGATCTCGGTCAGCAGCTTCTTGGCTTCCTCCATCATCTCGTCAGGCTGTGGTTCTGCTGTCATGGGCTTGCCGGTCTTGGCGAGCTCGCGGCGGATGGCCCTGCACCTGTCATCCCAGACCTCTTTCTGTTCCTGAAACGCTGCCCGCAGTGCTGGCGCGACCTGGCCATGCGGGGGCAGTCCGGCCAGGTTGCACTCAACCTGTTCCAGTTCGGCCTGCAGGGCGGTGTGGTGCGCGGACCGCGGCGCGTGAGAGTCGGCCTTGAGCAGGCGCGCGGCCTTTTTGGCCACGTTGGCCGGGCTGATGAAGGATGCCAGGAACGCGCTGGTCTGGCGCAGGACGAAGGTTTCCAGGGCGTCGCCATCCACGGCGTTGTGACTGCAGTACGCGCCGCCGGTGCTACGGTGGGTGGAGCAGACGTAGCGGCGGTAGGTGAAGGTCTGGTTGTTGCCGTTCTTGTACTCTTTGGTGCGGTTGAGGGTAAGGCCGTTCATGCGGGAGCCGCATTGGCAGCGGAGCAGCCCGGAGAGGAGGAAGCGGGAGTGCCGGTCGCGGGGTAACGAGGTTCTCTCGTGCGCTCTTCGTGCGAGTCTGCGTTGTGCACGCTCGAACACGTCCTGCGAAATAATGGCGGCCTCGGGCCGCACCACGTTTTGAACCCAGTGCTGCTGGCCGTTGAGGTGAGCGCCGCGCTGGCTGATGAGGTCTTGTTCGATCTGCTCCAGTAACTCGAAGAGCGGAATCCAATACACCCCGGTGGATTCCATCACCACAGTTTCCACACCACAGGCGCGCAGCCACTGTGCTATGCTGCGCAAGCCGCAGGTGAAAGCCTCGAACTCGCGCACCCGCCGCCCTTCCGCATCGGAACCCGGCGGCACAGCCACGAAATGACTGCTGGCGCCCACATCCACTCCGGCAGCGTGGGGGTGCATAGTTCGAAACTCTGTGGGTTTGTTCCTTCTCTGTTGGTGTTTTTCTATCATGTTATTCTCTCCTTTGCGCCGTCTCCTTTCCTCAGGCGCGGGAGTCGCATATCCGAACAATCTTCCAAAACGGGATCACCTCACAAAAGGGTGTCACCAATGCTACCACCGCCAGACTCCCGAGACCCCGGTGCGCGCGCTGATGCGCTCCGAGTTGTTGTCCGTAAAGGCCGAACAGCCTGCAGCCCGCGCCGCCGAGATGTGCCAGCGCTACGACCTGCTCGCCGTTCCCATCATTGACGATCAGGGCCGGCTGCTGGGCATCGTGACGGTTGACGACCTCATGGACGTCATGCAGCGCGAAGTAACGCGCGATATCCTCAGCATGGGCGCTGTTGAGCCCGGCGCGTTGGATCAGGCCTACCTCGACAACCCCGTGCGCGTGGTGGTGCGCAAGCGCCTCGGCTGGCTGCTGCTGTTCGTGACGGAAATGCTGACCGGCACGGTCCTGCGCCATTACGATGAAGCTCTCGCGCGTGTTGTCTCGCTGGCGTTCTTCATCCCACTGCTGATCGGCACGGGCGGCAATGCAGGTTCCCAGGCGGTCTCCACCATCATACGCAGCCTCGCCCTTAAGGAGATCGTGCCGTCGCAATGGAAGCAGGTGCTGGCGCGGGAACTGTGGACGGGCGCGTCGCTGGGCATTCTGCTGGGCTTGGTCGGCGTTGTCCGCTCGCTCATGTGGGAGCCGTCGAACTTCGCGCTGGCCGCCACGGTGGGTCTGAGCCTCGTGGCCATCTGTGCCTGGTCGAACAGCGTCGCGGCCCTCGTGCCCCTGTTCGCGCAGCGTGTCGGCATGGATCCCACAGTGCTTTCAGCGCCGCTTATCGCAACGCTCATGGACGCCACCGGCCTGATCATCTACTTTAACGTTGCCTACCTGCTCATCCCCGCTTTGACCAGCCCCATCGCCCCGTTGCCCGAGTCCGTCGTGGCGAAACTGACCGAAGCAGCTCAGGCCGCGCCGCCGGAATGGGCCGCGAAAATCAACGAGATTGCGCAGGTTCAAGCCGAGCGGATTACGCATCCCAACGAATGGCTGTTCCCCACGCTCGCCATCGTGATCGTCATCGGTGTTCTACTGGCCGCGTCGCGCAGGCGGCAGCCGGCTCAGAGCGGCGCGCGAACGCCGGCCCGGTAGCGAAAGCCTGCAGGCTGATCACCTGCCTGCCCCATGGCGGCGCGGTGCCTGGGCGCTCACGCCCCATCCGGCGCTGGCGGCTCACTCAACAAGGCGCTGAACAGTTGCGGCATTTCATGCGATGCGGCAAAAGCGGGGAAACTGAAGGACACCCATCTGTAGTCAGCGGGGTTGGGCAAGAGCGTGCTCAGTTCTCTGGGAGATTCTCTCGCTGTATCTCAAAGCTCCCCGAACCCAACCACGACATCCGCCACCGACCAGATATCGTGGAGCCGTCCTGGGACACGCATCCCTGATACTCGACTTTGTGCCATGCACCGCCCATGCCAGTGTACTTCTTCGTGAACCGTACAGTACCGTCTTCGCCCACGGACAGATCAACTATGTCAGCTTCCAGATGCTCGGCTTCGCGCCTGCCGAACGTGTTGGGCTCATATATCTGGCCGCCGAGCATGCCCCCCTCGTTCTTGAAGACGGCAGTGAACTTCACGGGTTGCTGTATGGTGAGGCCGAAGAACGTCCGATACGCGTAGTGGCCGCTCCACACGCCTTCTATATCGAATCTTCGGAAAGGCTGCTCAAACATGCCGGCTATCCCAGTTCATCCCTGCAGGCCTTATTCCTCAAGCTTCAGGTCTTTGACGTCGTCCTTTCCCTGGTCAAGGCGCAGGGGCTTGTTGCCGTCGGCCGCCTTGCCGGAGAAGCGCACCCAGCCCCACAGGTCTGGTGCGAGGCGCGCCTCGGTGGGCGCGTCGGCCAGGGTCGAGGTGGCCTTGTTGGCCCAGTAATTCCGGGCCAGCACTGCCGCGCCCTCGGCATCGGTCTCAAGCACCCCCCAGTCCAACTTGAGCCGCGTGTCGGCCTTGACCCTCAGGCCAAGAGACTTCAGCGGCACGGCCGCCTCGACAATGTAGCCCACGACGGGCGCGTCCTTGAACTCGCCCTGGAAGATCGCCCTGTGCGCGACGCGTGCGTCCTCCAGTCTCTTCACGGAGTCGAACTCAGCGCGAGCCACGGGCGACACGGCCTCCCACTTTTCCCCGGGCGGCGCTTGAGGGTTCACCGCGTCGTACAGGACCGCGATGGGCTTGCCCTGCAGCGGCGCGAAGAGAAGCCGCTTGTCGCCCTTGGCCGGCGCTTTCCGCGCCGGGTCAGCCTGATCGTCGCAGGCGATCATCAGGTCCACGCACGCGCCGGTCTTGAACAGCTTGTCCCACTGGTTTCCTGTGTTCTTGAACGGCCCGGCATGGCGGACTTCATACAGCAGGTACAGGTTCTCCGCATCATAGCTCATGCGGAAAGCCAGACGCCGGCCCGGCGATGCGTTCTCCGGCGGCTCAATGAGCGACGCCGGGATATTGGCCCATTCCTTTGGATCGCCATCCGGCTGGATGTTGTCCTCGGCGCGGCCGCAATCAATGACCTTTGCGGATTCGCGCGCCCGGTATCTGGCCATCTCCTTTTCCCACTCCTGGACCTTCCGCAGATCCTCGGCCGTGACCACAAGATCTCCGCCGGAACGCTTGAAGTTGTCGAGGCCCTGCACCTCCACCAGGCTGGCGTGATTGTGCCCGGCCACCACGTAATACTTGCCGTTGTCGGCCCGGCAGAACCAGCCCTGGAAATGCTCCTGGCCGGCCGTGGCGTCCTCAAGGGCAAGGCCACGGTTATGTTCCCGCATTGTCCAGGAGACGCGCCTCGGGTCGCGGAGATCCCGGAAGATTCGGCCCGCCAGGAGCCCATCCGCAGTCCAGATATTCCACGAGCCGAGGTTGGCGTTGATCACGTAGAACTCGCCAAGATCGCCGGCCGCGGCCCTCTCGTGCCCGACAACGTAGAACTGACAGACGACCTGCGACGGCGTGTACGGGCCGCACGTGCGGTCCGGCCCGACGCCCGCGCCCTCCTGTTTGTACGTCCAGCGTATTCTGCCGTCGGGCGCCGCGACCATCTCGGGCTGCGCTTTGTCAATGCCCATCTTGTAGAAGTTGCCGTTGTCCAGACGATACCACTGTCCATCGCCGTAGGCATTCTTCATGGGCAGCGGCAGCTTCTTCTCAACATAAACCGGCACGCCTGAGGGCAGGAAGTCCGTGACCTCGAAGCGCGTCTGGCCCGCCTGGATGCCGAGGTCGCGGTTGAACCTGGTCAGCGGCGGAATGGCCTTCGGCTTGAACTCGCACTCCTCGAACTGCACCTCGCCGTCGCCGTTGCGGTCCGTCCACAGGAACTGCAGTTCGGGGAGCGTCTTGCCCTGCAGCCGGCCCGTGATCGCGGCATTCGAGAGCGGCTTGAACGCCGCGGCATGGCCCAGGGCAGCCACACGCTTGAGCCGGTCCTTCTCGTATAGGTACACGATGCCGCAGGCCATGGTATTGTTGGCGTCGTAGGGGCGCGTGACGAGATACGTGCGGTCCTGGATGCGGATCGGCACCTCGCCCGCGGCCCAGCCGTCGTCGGGCGGCCACGTCAGGTTCTTGAGGCGCGAGGTGCCCTTCTCCCAGTCTATCTCGAATTCCATCGGCCCGTAGAACAGCCGCCGCCGGTCCGCGGGATCGAGCACGCCGGCGCTTCCGTAGCAGGTCGGGCCGAGGTATTCGCGGAGGAACGTGCCGTCCGTCTTCCAGCAGCTCACGCGCTTGGGGAAGTAGGTGTTGTCCACGGCCCACAGCTTGTCCTCCCTGTCAACCGCCAGGGCCGTGATCACGTTCATCCGTTTCTGCGTCCAGGGGCCGATGACGTAGCCGCCCGGTTCGCCGATCTCGCGCAGGAACTTCCCGGTCCGGTCGTAGACCCGCACGTTGCGGCGCTCCGGCGCGGCATCGAAGACGTACACATTCCCCTGGCTGTCGCAGGCCAGGGGGCCGGGTTGCTTCGCATCGGCTGGAAAGGGCTTGGGCTCGCCGCCCGCAAGCGCTATCTGCACCACCCGGTCATCCGAATCCGCATACAAGCCGCCGTCCGGGGCGAAAGCGAGATAGCCGGGCTTGCGGAGCGGAACGTCCTTCTCGATCTTCCCACTCTGGCCGTCCACGACTTCAACGCGCTCGAAGCACAGCGGGTCAATGGGCGTTTCGCCGCCGGCGTATTCGAGGGGCGCCACGCCGAAGATGCGGCAACGCGCGGGGTTGGGGCCGAGCCGGTCCTTGGCGCAGCTTCCTTCCCGGGTACTCGTGGCCCATTGGGCGACCACGCGGATGCGAACGGCGCGGGTCCGAATTTCCTCGCCGAAGTCCAGCATGTCATCAAGGTAGTGGGCGAGCGCGTTGTGCCCGGGGAATCCGGAGTGTTCCATGCGCCGCCGCGGCACGTACTTGGTGACCTCGCGCCAGTTGGCGTCGCCGGTGAGCGGGATCGGTTCCTCCGCCGGACCTGTCCAGACGTCAATCCGCGCCTCGGAACCGTCAATCTCCTTGATCGCCAGGCCGCGCAGCTTCCGGGGCTGAGCCCATTCGAGCAGGTAGATGGCAGGGCTGGCGAGGGAGAGCGGCTCCTTGCGCTGAGCATCCCATACGCCGTCTTTGCTCACGGCGCCGGAACTGACCCGGACCAACGCAGTCTCGAACACATTCCGGAACCGCCGCCGCAGAATCCGCATACCTTCGAGCTGGCCGTGCCAGCCTCGGACATTCTTCTCCTCCACGGCCCCCTGCCTGCGATTGTCCAGTTCGCCCAGGATGTCATCCTTGCCGGGGCCTTCCATCTCCCCGCCGCGCGCGGCCGCGTCGGTCTCCCCGGCCTCGTCCAGTTCGTCCGTGCCTTTGTCGAAGGTGATCAGGAGCGCTCGCGTGGTGCAGTTCGGCGGCGCGAGGGCCACGTCCCAGGCGAGCTTCCCGCTGGTCTCGAAGGGCATCCAGTGCGCCTTCTTGGCAGGGCTCGGTGGATACGGCGCGTCCGGCTTGGCGGCGCTCAAGCGTACCGTGTATTCCGCTCCCTGCGGGACGGGGTACACGCAGCATCCGATTTCCACCGGTTCGAGGAACGTAAGCATGATGCGCGCGCGCTTGCTGAGGCCCGAGTCCGACTCCAGCCAGATCAACCCCTGTCCGGCGGGATGGCCGTAGCCCGGCGGGTCGCCCTTGAGCCGGAAGAGCCGCAGGAAGTCATTTCTGGAATCAGGCACGATCTCGTCGGCGAGCTTGGGCTTCCGGGGCTTGGGGTAGAATGGGATGCACTTTCCAGTGTCCACGGCCGCAGCATTGGCCGCGTTGGCGAGCCAGTTCTCCCTGGCGTTGATGGCAAGGTACAGTTTACCGTCGCGGGCGGCGAGCCCAGAGATGCCGCGGCGGCGCTTCTCGTTCCCGTCTGCCTTCAGGAGGGTCCGGTAGGTCTGCTTCTCACCGTCCACGGCCCAAACTCGGTCAATGTCCTCCAAGCCCCCGCCGCCCCAGTTGTTCTCCACGTAGATCGTGTTCCCATCCGCGGCCATGTGTTTGGCCCCGGACCAGGCGTCGAACGAGTGGATGCCCCAGAGCTTCCGGCCGCTCAGCTCGCAAGCCACAAACCCCACGCCGCTTTCCGGACAGGTGGCGCCGAAGTAGAGGCGCTCGCCGCCGGCCGTGCCGGTTCCCGCAGAGGCGCACCCGCCAAAGGGGGACGAATGGTCCGCGAGCCACCCTCCAGGGCCGCTCGCGCCGTTAAGCCAGGCGGAGTTCTCCGGATGCAGATCGGTCACGTTCGGGTACACGGTCATTTCGTAGCGGAGCTTCAGCGGTGCGTGGGCGATCGCGTTCGAGCGATACGTCCCGGCCGGTACGTATTGGCCGGATTCGTCCTTCAGGTCCCACGCGTCCTTCTGCTCGCCGGCGCTGCGCTCGGCCCGCGCCACGAGGTTCCGGACGCGGCTGCCATCGGCCTTGTCCACGGCCAGAGTGAAGATGCCGTCCTGCTCCATCTTGCAGGCAATCGTATAGGGCGAAGGGGGTGGGCCTTCGCGCACCGCCGGCACAGGCTGGGTGGTGAGATCCTGCATCACAAGCAGACTGTCGAGGCTGGCAACCTGTGACTCGGTCAGAACGCCGCCTGCTCGAAGCGCCAGCGCCTTGTGGATGCGGAACCGGAGGCCGCGCGTCGTTACTCCCCCGGCGAAGGCAATCCAGCGGCCGGTGTGCTGTTTGGTCCCGAGGATCTGTTTGTCCTGGAGCGGCGTCCATTCGCTGTTCAGGCCGACCTGCGGGTCTATCGCTGCCGGACCGGAGAAAGCGTCAATCTTCCACTGCGCGAAATTGTCCTGGAGATACAAGGCCGAAATCTGCTGTGGCTCGTCCCAGCCCAACACAAACCAGCATGGGTCGTCCTCACGGATGAACGCGCCGACGATGTTGCCCTTGTCGTTCTTGCCGTTCGACTGCCAGGTGCCCCGGCCGCGCACGAGGTCCGCGGCGCGGAAGACTTTGCCGCCCGCGTTCTCCGGCGCGGCGTACTCGGTCCTGGCACGGGCGCTCGCGATGCTGGCAACGTTGTGCAGGCGGTTCTTGAACACGCGCGCAACGGACAGGCCGCTGCGGCCCGTCCTGATCACATCCGTGAAGAGGATCGCCCGCGTCGCGGTTGCGGCCGGCAGCGCCGCCAGACGTATCGCGCCCTGCGCCGGCGGGACAGCTACTGGCGTCCACTCTGCGGGGCGGCTCACGTCGCCGGGATACGCGGCGTCAGGCTTGAGAATCGCGGCCTGCTGTGTTGTAAAGAGCAGCGCGCCCACGATCACTGGCCTCGTGAAGGACACGACATACTGGAACGTATCGGGGTCCTTGCTCTCCTCCGCGACCTGCCCAGCGCTCCAGGGATGGAAGTACTCTTTGGAGACCGGCAGCCCCAGTACCTGGAGGAGCAGCTTCGGGTCCGCGGGCGTGGCCTTGCCGTTGTGGAAGGACTGGCACGCCGCAGCGTCTATGTCCGCGGGAGCTAAGGCCGCCTCCAGAGGATCCGCCGCGGGTGCCACGCCATCATTGGCGTGGGCCGGCGTTTCTGCCCGGCTAGGTTCGCAGGCCAGGACACTGAGAAGCAACGCTGCGAGCCAGCGCATGACGGACCCTCGTGTTCTCTAGTCCTCATTACACCCGAGGCTCGGCGTCCTGTCCATTATCTCAACCTTTCCAGTCGAGGCACGCCTAACGTTCGGCATGCGCTGCACACGCGCAGTGAATCTCGCTCGCCACACGTTTTTTCAGATGATAGTGCTGGCCTCGCCGATGGGGCGGCGGATAATCGAGCAACGGACCAGGCACGAGGCCATATCCTGCTCACGCAGAGCGCCGCAAGCGGCAACGTGCGATGGTCGTTTCTGGAGGCACAGCCATGCGTAACACGTCCCATCGGCGACCCATGATACCTGACCTGACTCGGCGCAAGTTCCTGGGCGGGGCGGCCGCGGCCGCGGTTTCCATCATTCCCCGACAGGCGCTCGGCGGACCCGACCGCGTCGCGCCCGGCAACAAGATCACCGTGGCCTACATCGGCTGCGGCACGCAGGGCCTGCGGGAAATGCTGGGCATGCTCGCCCTGCCTGACGTGCAGATCGTCGCCGTCTGCGACCCCGTCAGGGATGGCAGCGACTACGTGGATTGGTCGAAGGACGGCCTGCGCGCCTCTATCGCCAAGGCGCTGAACAAGCCCGCGTGGAGACAGGGCGCACCTGGCATTCCGGGCGGCCGGGATGTCGCACGGGATATCGTCGAGACGTACTACGCCAACCAACGGGGCGCGGACAACTTCAAGGGCTGCCGGGCGTACGCTGATTTCCGCGAACTCCTGGAAAAGGAAACGGACGTGACCGCGGTCAAAGTCATGACCCCGGACCATCTTCATGCCGCCGTCGCAATCGCGGCCATGAAGAAGGGCAAGCACGTTCTGCTGCACAAGCCGCTGGCGAACCGGGTGCACGAGGCCCGCCTGGTCATCGAAACCGCCCGCGCGACGAAAGTCGCCACCCATTTCATCCCGGCGGGTGTTGGCGAGCAGGTGCGCGTCGCCGCGGGTTGGATCAAGGACGGCGCGGTCGGCACGTTGCGCGAGATACACAACTGGTCGAACCGGCCGGTCTGGCCCCAGTACGCGACGATACCCACCGAGCAGCCGCCGGTGCCGAAGGACTTCGACTGGGACTTGTGGCTCGGGCCGTCGCTGCCGCGCCCGTATCATCCGCAGTACACGCACGCGGTCTTTCGCGGCTGGTACGAATTCGGCGGCGGAGCGCTGGCAGACATGGGCCATTACAGCCTGTGGCCGGTGTTCCAGGAGTTCAGTCTGGACGCGCCGGTGGCGGTCGAATCCACGCCCAGCCACACCTGCACGCTCCTGGGCAATGTCAGCAGCCGCGTCCACAATGACTACGCCTTCCCCTTCGCCTGCACCATTCGCTTCAAGTTCGCGGCCAAAGGCAACCGTCCGGCGCTCGATCTGCTTTGGTATGACGGCGGGATGAAACCTCCAACGCCGGAGGAACTGGAGGAGGACCGCGGCGAATTGGCGGCGGAGGGCATGCTGTTCGTCGGCGACAAAGGCAAGATCCTGGCCGGCTTCCTCGGCGAAAGCCCGCGCATTATCCCCGAACGCAAGTCCCGTGAATACTGGGCGGCCAGGGGCGCTCAGCCCGCGCCTGCGCCGGAACGCGGACGCGGCCCCGCGCGCTCGTCGGGCTGGGTTGAGGCCTTCAAGGGCGGCCCGCCGACCGATGGCGATTTTTCGCTGGCCGGACCGATTTCCGAAGCCTTCAACCTGGGCGCGGTCTCGTTGCGGCTGGGCGGCAAGCGCTTGCTCTGGGACGCCGCCGGCATGAAGGTGACCAATCGGCCCGAAGCGAACAAGTACCTCGTCCGCGAATACCGCAAAGGGTGGGAACTGGCATAGTGATTAAGGACAGCGCCCACCTATTGCCCCGAGGTGGGGTTTCTTTGTTCAACCGCCTGCCGCTTCCTTCCTCGTTCCCTATTTCCCTTCGAGGAATTGCTTGATTTCGGCATCGTTCTTCGACAGTTCCGTTGCCGCGTTGTACGCGTATTCATCGTCGAGCTTCGGCGCGCCAAGCACCGAGAGCGACGCATCCTTCTGGCTGTACACCGGGCTGGCCGTCGTCCGCTCGACTAGGAACACCCGCCCCTTCTTCAGATCAATGCTCGTATCATTCAACGATAGGCTCTCGGTTCCGGTGCCGAAATCCAGCTTGTAGTGAATCTCAATCCGGCAGCCGTCCAGCATCATAGGCTGCGTCACCTCAACATCTCTATCGTTGAACGACGTCTCTCCGCCGTCGGTTCGCTGGGTGTGCGCGACACCGGCAGCGGGCGCTTTCAGGAGCAGCACGTACATGCATTCCGGCGCCTGCCCCGGCCGCGTGATGATCCCGAGGATGACTCCTGGATGTCCCACCTCGTAGACGACGCGTACTACGTCCATTATGGGATGCTTCTGCGCGGGCGCTCCGCATCCGCTGTTCACCAGGCACATTCCTCCGACGACAAATCCCGACACCGTGAGCAGAACCGTGTTCTTCATGGCTTTCCCTCCTCCCTGCCAATAACGCTCTCCCACCGGCCTTTCCTCCTTCACGCCAACAACTCCCTCTGGCCGGATACCATCACTCCCGCCATACCCCCCATGCGCGCATCATCCCCAGCGATACTACCCCGTCAAGAACCTTCGTGCGCAGCGCTGTTCTGTAGCCTGTAGTCTGTAGCCTGTCGCATTCCGCGTGTTCTACGTTTTGACCGCGTCGAGCGGCGTGGTAGCCTGTGTGTCTGGCGCTCTCCCCACATGCAGGCAAAGGACGAGAGTCTTGACAGCCATGAGCACGCAAGCGGACCGGCAGAGTATCCGCGATCTGGCCGCACAATGGCGCGACTGGGCCGCGCGGCCCGTCATGAAGGAGCGCAAACGGCTTTGGCGCGCGGTGCATGACGTCAAGGCCGAACGCCCTGTCATCCTTTTCGAAACGGCTTGGATTGATGACTACGTCGCCGACAGCGAACTGCGCTGCCAGGACCCGTTCCTGCGCACCGTGGAAAAGAACATGCGCATCACGTTGCGCCAGGCCGAGGAGCTCGGCGACGATCTCGTCGTTGAGCCCTATTACCGCCTCGGCTGGCGGATGCTCTTTTCCGACTACGGCGTGCCGGTGAAGATTGGCGGCCTGACGGGCGCCGACAAGTCCATCGCCTACAGCTTCAGTTTCCCGATCGCAACTCCAGCGGATATCGCGCGGTTGCGCCGCAGGATCGTCGCGGTGGACCGCGAGAAGACGCTGCGGCTGCACGCGACCTTGCAGGACATCATGGGTGACATCCTGCCCGTCAAGCTCGGCAACTACGACCCGTTCGCCTACGAGTTCGACGTGGGCGAGTTCGGCGACCTGGGCTTCAACGGCAACTTCTTCTTCGGGCTGACGTGGCAACTGTACAGGTTCATCGGCAACGCCCGCTTGCTCTACTGGGTCTGCGACGAACCGCAGGCCATCCACAAGCTGATGGCCTATATGCTCGAAGACCGGCTGGCGACCTTCGAGTTCTTCGAGAAGCACGGCCTGCTGGACTTCAACACCGACAGCCAGATGGCCGGCCCGCGCAGCTATGGCTACGTTTCCGATCTCCCGGCGGCTGACTGCGGGCGCGCGGCGACGCTGAAGGACCTCTGGGGCTGGGCCGAGTCGCAGGAGTTCGAGATGATCTCGCCGGCCATGTACCGCGAGTTCGTCCTGCCCTACCTCGCGCGGCTCAGCGAGCGGTTCGGACTGGTCTATTACGGTTGCTGCGAGCGCGTGGACAACCGCCTGGAGGCCATCATCGAGGCGATACCGAATCTGCGCTCCGTGTCCGTCTCCGGCTGGTCGGACCTCAAGAAGTGCGCCGAGATCCTGGGCAAGCGTTACGTCTACTCCCGCAAGCCCACGCCCGCCTACATCAGCGGCTCCAGTCCCGATTGGGACGCCCTGAAGAAGGACATGAAGGCCACCCGTGCCGCCGCGCGCAACTGCAACCTCGAGATTCTCTTCCGCGACGTCTACACCACGGCCGGCGACCGCAAGCGGCTGCGCCGGTGGGTGGACATGACCAAGGCGCTCTTCGAGATGTGACCCGCGTGTATGATACCCTCTGCCGCTGATGATCGGACACGCCGTTGCTGTTGTTCCCCCTCTCCCCTTGCGGGAGAGGGTAGGGTGAGGGGGCTGCTCATGAGAGCCACAGCCATTCCGCTCGCTTTTGTCCTGGCCCTGCCGCTTGTTGCCTGGGCCGACGAGAAGACGCCTGCGCTCCCCATGCCGGCGGTGCAGGTCCGCCACGCAGACGGTGAGTTCGGCCCGGAGAAATGGCGGTGGGAGGGCGTCGCGGTGGTCGCCGACCCCCTGAACAAGGAGACGCTCTACCTGGGCGGCCGCGTCGGGGGCGTCGAGTTTGGGAGCATTGGCAACTGGGCGCTGGCCGACGATGGGAAGACCTGGCGGGAGATCAAGTCTGCGTCGGCGGTGCTCGATCCCCTGCGCGCGAAGGCCCTGGCGGCAAGGATACCGGCCAAGGACGGCGAAGCCGCCGCTCGCAATGTGTTCTACGCCGCTCTGGACGCCGCCAAAGAAGCCGAGGCCGTAAAGGACGCTCCGCACAAGCTCGTCGCCGAGGCGCTCAAGCTTGCCGGCGAGCTTTCCGCGGCCCTCGGCACGGCCAAGGCCGAAGGCTGGGAGAAGGAAGCTATCGAGCGTGCGAAGCCGCTCGCCGAAAAGGCAGCGAAGGAGCTGACCGCGGCGCAGGCGGGATTCGCAGCGGGGAGACTGGACGCGCAGCTCCTGAAGAACTGCTTTGATGCTCAGTGGGCCCTAGATGAAGCCGCGGACTCGCTGGCCAGTTCCCCCGGTGCGCGCGAGTCTCCGTCCGCGGCCTACGACCCCGAGAACAAGTGCGTCGTCCTGTTCGGCGGCAGCCACGGCGACTACGCGCTGTCCGATACGTGGATCTACGACTGCGGCTCGAAAGCCTGGCGGCAGGTCTGGCCCAAGACCGCGCCGAGCCCGCGCCTGGGTGCGAGCATGAAATGGCTGGAAGAGCGCAAACTGATCTCGCTCTCCGGCGGCCAGGCGATGCTCAACAAGATGGTCTACCAGGCCGGCGAGATGCCCGCGCCGGCGGGGGAGTGGACCGGCGATGCGAAGACGTGCGAATGGACCGGCCAGGGCGGCGTCGCGCCGGGGACTCGGGCGTACCGCACGATCGTCCCTGGCTACAACCCCTGTTGGTTCGATGCCGCGCCGCGCGGCGATCCCAAGGCCGTGGCGGAGTGGCTTGCGAAGCTGCAGCCGAACGGCTGGACGGCCGTGCCGGCCCAACCGGCGCCGGCGCCCGAACGCGAATGGGGGACGGCCGTCCTCGATCCCGACCGCGACCAGATCTACCGCTGGACCGGGGGCCACCAGGCCGACCCGTCGGACCTCGTCAGCACCTACCATCCGGCCATCAACCGCTGGAGCATCCCGTATGTGGCCGAGATCATGCAGACTTCATCGCGCAAGGGCATGAGCTTCAACGGACGGCCGGACTGCGCCAACCACACGTATCTCCACGACGCCTACGACACGGTATCCAAACGCCTGGTCTGCATCGCCATGGGCGGCACGGCGCTCTACGACCCCAACCGCCGGGAGTTCGAGTGCAACTTCGCCCACCCCTTCAACCGACAGATCTACGAGACCTGCACGGTCAGCACGCCCAAAGGCGTGGTGGCGTGGGTGCGAGGGTACTTCGGCATCCTGGACGCGAAGGCCCGCGAATGGAAGAAGCTGCCCGTGACCGGCAAGCTGCCCGCGCCACAGTGCGACGGCAGCGCGCTCTGCTACGATTCGAAGCGCGACGCGCTCTGGATGACGACGTTCCTCGGCTACCAGAAAGCCAGCGGCGCTATCTGGCGCTACGACATGAAGACGGGCGCGGTCGAGGCGCTGAGCCCGGCCAACGCCGACACCATCGGCAAGGCCAAGGGGTTCAACAGCGAGATCCGCGAGTCCGTCTATCTGCCGAAGGCGGACATCGTGTTGTACACCAACTTCGTGAAGGGCAGGGAAGTCGCCTACGACCCCGGGAAGAACCGGTGGGCGGTCGTCAACATCGCGCAGAAGCTCGAACGCCAGGGCACGGTCAGCGACACGCTGGTCTACGACCCCAAGCGCGAACTGGTGTGGAACCTGAACGCGTACAAGCTTCTGTACGTGCTGCGGCCCGATCCGGCCACGCTGATCCTGTCGGACGATCCCGCGAAAGCCGCGGAAGGACGCGGAACGGACCAGGGCGGGCAACGGCCTACTTCGGCGGCTGGCTGGTGACGTTCCCTTCCGGCGGCGGCCCGACGGACATGCGGCTGCGGTGGCAGACCCACGTTTCCTCGTCTCCCTTCCACTTGCCGGCGATGGACAGCAGCCCCACGATGTGCTTGCCATCAGCGTCCACATAAGCCCGCAGGCACTTCATCGGCCGGCCCCCGATGCTCTCCTGCGTGATTTCCGGCTGGCGGCCGTACGGCTCCCACGCCAGCCCGTCCTTCGACCAGAGGTGCCGGATCTCCTTGACCGGCCAGGTGTCGGAAACCCACATGTGCCATTCATCCTCCGAGACGCGCAACACGCCGGGGAAAATGCCGCCGCGTTGAGGCGTCAGGTCGAGTATGTCACCCTTCGCGTCACGCAGAAACTTCCACGGCCCTTCGAGTTTCTCCGCCTCCGCCGCCCCGATGCCGCGGTTGTACCCGTTCACATAGATTCGCCAGCGGCCGTTGGCTAGGTGCACGATGCCGCCGCCGTCGCTCCACACGGGCCTGTCCCTCCGTTCGCTTTCCTCCTTGGGCTCGGGTTTGAGGATGCCCAGGTACTTCCAGGTGCCGGGCCGGCCCTCGGCGGAGACGAAGATGGCCGGCAGGAGCGGCACGGAACCCGGCAGATACTCCGGCGCCACACAACCGAAGAGCACGTAGCCGGCGTCGGGATCGTGGATCATGTAGCTCCGGGTCATGGCCCGCCAGGTCGCCAGGCTGCCGGCCTGTTTCGGGTCGAAGACGTCGTTGATCAGCGGCCGGAGCTCCTGCACCGCCTGCGCCTCGCCGAGCTGCTCGGGGCTGGGCCCGCGGGCGACGCTGAGTTGAATGAGGTCGGCGTGCGAAACCTCCTTGTTCATGCCTTCCCAGGCCACCGTCCACAGTTCATACTGGCCATTGCGCTGAAGCATGGACACGTACGCCCCACACGCAGGCAGGCGCGCAAAAGGCTCCGTCCAATGCAGCGGGGCTGAAAGCCGCGCCGGCGGCGGCGGAGACGGCTCGGCGGGCAAGGCCTGCGGAACTGCGAATACAACGGCCACGCAAGCGAGGCTCAGGCAAAAAGAGCGTGGCGTGCAACGCATGGGCCGCGCCGGTCGCCCGCTTGTCCGATCCGCGGGCCGGTTGCCGATCACCCATCTTCTCATACGGCCTCTGGTGTATGTGAGAAAGCCGCGTCGCGCAAGTTGCCAACGTGCGCTGTGCGGGCGGCGAGCCAACGATAGAGGGTTAACGCATGGCACAGAAGGCGGCGACGGAAGCAGAGGTGGACCTCGAGCTGGTCGAACAGGCGCATCAGGCGCGGGACAAGATCCTCAAGGAGGTGCGCAAGGTCATCATCGGGCAGCAGGATCTGGTTGATAAGGTCCTCGTCGCGTTGTTTGCCGGCGGTCACGTGCTGCTCGTGGGAGTGCCGGGGCTGGCCAAGACGCTGCTGGTCAGCACGCTGGCCAAGACCCTGGCGATGAGCTTCAAGCGCATCCAGTTCACGCCCGACATGATGCCCTCGGACATTACCGGGACGGAGGTGCTCGAGGAGAATCATGCGACGGGGCGCAAGGAGTTCGTCTTCGTTCTAGGCCCGGTGTTCGCGAACCTGATCCTCGCCGACGAGATCAACCGCACGCCGCCGAAGACGCAGGCGGCGCTCCTCGAAGCCATGCAGGAAAAGCATGTGACGGCGGGCAAGAAGACCTACCTGCTCGAGGAACCGTTCATGGTCATGGCCACGCAGAACCCGATCGAGCAGGAAGGGACCTACCCGTTGCCCGAGGCGCAGCTCGACCGCTTCATGTTCAACCTGTGGGTTGACTATCCCGACGACGCGGATCTCAAGCAGATCGTCAGGACGACGACCGCCGGCGGCTTCGAAACGCCGGGCGCTGTGCTGGACGGGCCGGCGGTGCTCAACCTGCGGCAGGCGGTGCGGATGATCCCCATCAGCGACCACGTGCTCGATTACATCGTCCGCCTGGTGACCGCGACGCATACGAAGAAACCGAAGATCCCCGAGGTGTGCCGCAAGTACCTGGACTGGGGTTGCGGCCCGCGCGCCGGGCAGTACCTGAGCTTGGGCGCCAAGAGCCGGGCGCTGCTGCGCGGAAACCTGCAGGCCACCGTCGAGGACGTCCGCTTCGTCGCGCACGCCGTGCTCCGCCATCGCATCGTGACGAACTTCACCGCCGTGGCCGATGGCATTGATGCCGACGGCATCGTCGCCCGGTTGCTCGAAGAGATTCCCGAAAGCGCTTCGTAAAGGAACGGCGCCCGTGCCCAGCAACGGCCACATGAAGTACATGGATCCCGACGTGCTCCGTTCTATCGGCTCCATCGAGCTGAAAGCCCGGATGCTCGTCGAAGGCCTGTACGCCTCGCGCCATCGCTGCCGCTTCTACGGCTATAGCGTGGAGTTCAAGGACCACCGCGAGTATGTCGCGGGCGACGAGCCGCGCATCATTGACTGGAAGACGCTCGCGCGCACGGAGCGCTACTACGTCCGGCGCTTCGAGATGGAATCGAATATGAACGTCGTGTGCCTGCTGGACGCCAGCGGCTCGATGAGCTACCGGCCGCAGGACCCGCGGCGGATGACGAAGATGGAGTACGCCTGCCTCTTGGTGGCGTCGCTGAGCTATCTCGCCAACAAGCAGCAGGACAGTCCCGGCCTGGTCACGTTCACGACGGAGATCAAGGATTTTCTTGCGCCGCGCCAGGGCACCCGGCACCTGTACACGCTTCTGGCGCGCCTGGAGGCGGTCCGGCCGCAGGGCGAGACGGACCTGGAGAACGTCCTCAAAAAGGTCGCGCTGCGGCTGCGGCGGCGCGGCATCTTCATCCTGGTCAGCGACTGCCACGGCGATACGAATGCGGTGCTCGACGGCCTGCGCCACCTGGCGGCGCGGGGACACGAGGTGGTCGTCCTGCACCTGCTGGACCACGACGAAGTCGCCTTCCCCTTCCACTCACTGACGAGCTTCCGTGATCTGGAGACCGGCGCCGAGATCATGTGCGACCCGCTGCGCCAGCACCGCGAGTACGCTGCGCGCGTCACGGCCTTCCGCGACGCGATCCGCGAGGGGGCCGTCGGCTGCGGCGCCGACTACCGCTTCATTGACACGGCCCAGCCTATCGAACTCGTGCTGCGCGATTACCTCCTCTACCGGAGGCAACGGGCATGAGCCTGCTGGCGCCCGCCATGCTCGCGGGGGCCGCTGCCCTCGCCGTACCGGTGGTCCTGCATCTGATCGCACGCCACCGCTTCCCCGTGCATGATTTCCCGACCATCCGCCTGCTGCAATACGAGCGGCGGACGAACGTCTTCGCCTGGAAGCTCGTGGACGTGAAGCAGTTGGTCCTCCGGCTGCTGGTGCTGGCGCTCCTGGTGCTGGCCATGGCGCGCCTGTTCTCGCCGTCGTTCTCCTCGCAACCCGCGCCCAGGAACCTCGTGATTGTGATAGATGCCTCGGCCAGCATGCGCCTTGAGGTCCCGGACCCGCAGCGCGGGGGCAAAGCGACGCTCCTGGAGCTGGCGAAAGGCCTGGCGCGCGAGCTCCTTCAGCAGGTCCGGGCGCCGAGCCGCTGCGCCCTTCTGTCCGCCGGCCAGACGACGAAGCTGCTCAGCCCGCTGGAGCCAGACGCCGCCGGGGCGCTCGCGGCGCTCGATGCCGTGGAGACCTGCGACGGGACCGGACCCGGCCTGGTCCGCGCCGTGGCACAATGCGGCGAGATGCTCCGCGGCCGGCGCGAGTTCCGGTCGCAGATCGTGGTGTTGACCGATCTCCGCTCCTCGGCCTTCGAGGCGCGCGACCAGCGGGACCTCCTGGAGCTTGAGCGCACGCGGCGGGACCTCGGCGAGCGCCTCGAGGTCGCGTTCCTCGACGTCTCCGGCTCACACGCCGAGAACCTGGCCATCCTCGATGCGCGCGTACGCGGAGGCGAGGTCCAGGCGGGCGACGATGTCCACGTCATCGGCCACATCGCCAATTTCGGCGCAAGCCCAAAGAACGCGAACCTCCGCCTGGCCGTCGGCGGCCAGTCCGACGCGAAGTCTCGCTCCAGGAGCACGACGCCCTGTCCCAGGACGACCGCTTCCTTGTGCCCGTCATCGTTGCGGACGTGTGCCGTGTTCTCATCGTCTGGACACCGGAAGAAAGGACGGCTACGGAGGGCGGAGGCCTGGGCCGGCTCGGCGAGGAACGGAGGGGGGCGAAGGATGGCCCGACCAGCCCCCAGATGAAAGACCGCGGGGCGGGTATCGAGGAACAGATCAGTGGCGCGATGATCCTGAGGTACGTGCTCAACCCGGGGCGCGAACTGGGCGCCAGCTACAGCAGCGGCATTGACACGACGATGGTCACAGTTGACGCGCTCGCCGCCCAGCCGCTCAGCAAGTACGACATCGTGGCGCTCTACGACGTCAGCTCACTGCCGGAGAAGTCGTTGCAGGACCTCGACACCTTCGTCCGCCAGGGCAAGTCCGTCCTGATGATCTGTTCGGCGGCGTGCAGCCCGCTGCGCTTCAACAAGAACATGGCCGCCGGGTCGCCGGAACGCCCGCCGTTGGCCCCCGCGCAGATCGGCAACGACCGGGCGCTGAACCCGCCAGCCGGGATCGCCCCCGAGGCAACGCGCCACCCGCTGCTGGCGCCGTTCCGCGACCGGCTGCAGGGCGACCTTTCCGTGATCCGCTTCGCGACGGTGCGCGAGATCCGCGGCGAGCAGCCCGGCGTGCAGGTTGCCATCCGCGCGACGGACGGCACGCCGCTGGCCATCGAGCGCGAGGTTGGCCAGGGCCGCGTGCTGCTTCTGACCTTCGGCCTGGAGCTCGATCGCGGCAACATTGCCCGTTGCCGGGCGTTTCCGGCGATCATGTGGAGGCTCGTGAATCACCTGACCGGCCAGCTCAAGGCCCGGCCGCCTGACGTGCTGCCCGCGGGCGAGACGCGCGTCCTGGACGTCTCTGAAGCTCCGTTCGCCTTGGAGACGTCGTTGGACCTGACGCGGTTGGAGGGCGGCGGTGAGGCCCGTGGTGCCGCCGGCGGCCCGTCCGCCGGTGCGCAGCGCGTCCTGGTTGAGCGGCTCCCCATCGGCCCGGAGAAGCAGGTGGTTCTGAAAGGCCTTCCGGCAGGGCAGTACCTGATCCACAAATCGCAGAGCGCGGGGACCGGGGCGCAGGTCCTGAGCTACACGCGGCCGGTCACGGTCAATGCCGACCCGCGTGAGAGCCGCATGGCGCAGATCGCCGGCTCCGAACTGCAAGCGCTCTTCGGGCCGCAGACGCGGATCCTGGCGCCGGAGCACCTGGCCGAGCTTGTGCCTCTGGGCGGCGAGTTCTGGACGGTCCTGGCGATCATGGTGTTCGTGGCATACATAGTCGAGGCGGCCGCGGGGTGGGTCGCCTGCGTACGAAGCGAGCGGCGGCGTTCGGCGGAGGGCGCCGCATGAGCCTGCTCTATTGGCTGCTGGGCCTGGACAATGCAGGCTCCATCCGCGGGGCCGTGGATTGGGGCTGCTGCGCGTCACGGGCACTGCCCCCGTTCTGCCTCGCTCTGTTGATCGCCGCGGGGCTCGCGGCGGCCGCGCTGAACCTGCTGCCGCAGACGGTGATGGCGTGGCGGACGCGCATTTCGCTGACGCTCATTCGCCTTGCCGGCTTCGCGTTGTTGATCCTGTGCCGGCACAACTGGAGTTGCGTCTGACCGTGGACCGGGAACTGCCAGCCCGCGTCGCGGTGCTTACCGATACCTCCGGCAGCATGGGCCTGAAGGATTCTGTAGCGCAGGCTTCCAGCCTGCGGTGCAGCCGCCTGGCGGCCGCGCGCGCCTTCGTGGAGGGGCCGCTGGCGCCCTTGGACAAGCACGCGAGTGTGAGCCGCTACCGTTTCGACTGGCGGTTGGAGCTCGAAGACGGCCGGGCAGAGCCGGCGGGGGCCACGAGACTGGCCGAGGCGCTGCTGGAGGTCGCCCGGCGCGAGCCCGATCTCCAGGCGATCGTCCTGCTGAGCGACGGCAACGATACGGCCGGCGACCACGGCGCGCGCGTGGCGCCGCTGCTGCGTGCGCGGGGCGTGCCGGTCTACCCCGTGGTCTTCGGCGGGGACGATGCGCCGCGCATGGGCGAAGTGCACGCGACCGGCGGCGGGACGTACGTGCGGCTGGGCGACGAACTCAGGCTGTCCGCAACGCTGACCGCCCGCAACCTCGAGACGCAGACCGTCCGCGCGGTCCTCTATGAGAAGGGCGTGGCCCGACCCCTGGGCGT
>JAPLOD010001003.1 GCA_026692735.1 Planctomycetota bacterium
AGGACCAGATCGGCGGGGGGGTCGGCGGGACGAAGATCACGACGACCCGGCCCGGAATGTTTCCCGACCCGAGCATTAACTATGTTCCCAACGACGTGCTGGACCCGAAGCTCAACGGCGGTTCCACGCTGCTGTACTACACGGGCGTGACGCGGCTGGCGAAGAACATTTTGCGGCAGGTGGTCGGCGGATACTTCAACCGCAATCGCTCGATCATGGCAACGCTGGCGCAGGAGCATCAGGTGGCCCGGTGCATCGCGGAGGCGATGAGCCGCAAGGACGCCGAGGCGTTCGGGCATTACGTCGACGTGGCCTGGCGGCTGCAGAAGCAGCTTTGCGGCGACGTGACCAACGAACAGACGCTCTCGCCCGAAATCCAGGACTACGTCCGCCGCTACCGCCCCGGCGCCGTACACCTGCTCGGCGGCAGAACCGACGGCCTTGTGGTTGCCGGCCGCACCTGCAGCGTGTTGCGGGCGGGCTCTGCCGACGAAGCCGCGTGCGTGCTGAGCGCGCAGTTCTGGCGCACGTGCGCGACGGCGGTCATCTGTCCGGAAGACGACTACGAAGCCGGGCTTGTCGCAGCTCCTCTCGCCGCACGATTGCGTGCGCCGCTCCTGTTCGCCGCCGCCCAAGGCCTGTCGCGGCCGGCCGCACAGGAACTGCGAAGGCTGCAGGCGCGGGAGTTGATCGTGGTCGGGAAACTCGCCGGCGGATTGCAGTCGCTGAAGCAGGTGACGGAGCAGGTGACTGAACTCGCCGGCGCGCGTGACGTCATGTCCTGGGTGCGGCGACGCGGGCTGCCGGTGGGGTACCTGGCCGCCGTCAACCCCACCGACCGGAGCCGTACGGTAATCAAGAAGCTGTCGCTGGCCGGAGCGCTTCTGGCTGCCGGACGCGACGGCCTCGTCGCTCCGCTTCCGTACGACGTGCGATGGAAGATTGCGTTCAGTGGCCTGGAGATGAAAGGGGAACTCCCACCGGACCTGCCGAAGTCGGAAGCAAAGCCGAAGGCTGGGCGCATTATCGTTGACGGCCAAGAGCATGGGTTCATCCTTACCGGCAAGCCCAAGGAGCGTGACCTTCGGGTCAACATTGACCTGGATGGCGACGGCAAGTGCACCGGGCCCGGCGAAGGTCCCTTCGCGACCGGCGACACAGTGGAACTCGACGGCAAGCGCCATGTGATCACGCTCGGCACCGAGAACGGCGTCGGCAAGGCAGACGTGAGGCTGACCTGGCCGCTGGCCGAGCATCTCGCCGTGGACCTGCGCCGCTATTACGAGGCGCTCGGCGCACCGCCGGAGCACCTCTGCCTCGTGGGGTTCCCCGATGCGGTCCCGCAGGCGATTGTCGGCCGGGGTGGCATCGTTGACGAACTCACTTCAGACCTTCCGTATGCGAATGCGGACGACGACCCGTTCGCTGAGATCGGTGTCGCGCGCGTCATCGCCGAGAACGCCTCGTTCGCGACGTTGTACGCCAGCCGTGTCATCAGCTACAAGTCGCTGCTTGACGCGGAATGGCAGGACCGGGCGTGTCAGGCGCGGTGGGAGAACACGTACGGGAAGCTGTTCGAGAACGTCGGGTTCGACGCCTCCTACCGGCACACGGAGGAAAACCTGAAATGGATCGTTCCTCCGGCGCAGGGCAAAAAGGGGAAACGGGCGCAGACCTTCGAGCAGGATTCGCCCCTCGCGCGCTGCGCCGCCCTGGCGCATGAGGACCATTCGTGGTGGCACGAGATCGGGCACACGTTCGCGTGGGACGCCGAGGTGCTCCTGGCGCCCGTGGTCATCGAGTCGGGCGGTTGCCTCACCGCGGCCCTCGACCGCGAGCCGGACTACCATTCGGTGATCGCACGCATGTTCCGAAAGGGCGCGGTCTCCTTCAGCGGCAATTCGCGGCCGGGTTGCGCCGAGTGCGAACTGCAGCGCCAGGAGTTCTGGAACGGCGTCCTGTCCGGGCAGACGATCGGGCAGGCGCACCGGCGCTCGATGAACAGCGCCCTCGTGACGATCCTCGACAGGAAGGAGAAGGCGGGGGGCGCCTATTGGTACCAGCTTCGCATTCGCACGCAGTTCGGCGACCCTGCATTCGCCATGCGCGTGCCTGCAACGCCGCGGTCAGCTCCCGCCCGTATTGCCGTGGATGGCGACACGGTGACCGTCCATGCGCCGGAGCAGTGGTGGCCGATCAAGATGCACGTGCCCGAGGACTGGAAGAAGTGGGCGGGCAAGGACCTGTACGTGTTGCGGGGAGCCGGGACCTACGCGCGCCGAACGTGGTGCAGCGAAGACTACGACCGAGAGGAGCTGTACGTGACCGCTGAGTTCACCACGCGCCGCCGCGTCGCGAAGATCGAGCAGGTGCAGAAGCCGCCAGCGCCGCTTGGCTGGTCAGGGTCATATCACGTGGACGAACACGCCGATGGCTCCCGGACCTACCGCTGGGCCGTGCGCCTGACCGACTTCGACCAGATCAAGGGGCGCATCGTCAACGCGGTCGAGCGCCTCGATTATCGGGTGGTTTACGAGTGAGCCGCCATGGCGGGAAGAGCAGTGTGCTCAGCCTTGCCCATGATCCAGTACACTGCCAAGGCCAGCACGAGCGCAGCCTTCAGTCCGCGTGCCAACCTCCTGCGTTGGCGCCACAGGCTCCTGCTGGGTTCTTCAACGGTGGCTGATGTAGCCAGTCGGTGGGTACGGAGTTGTTGTGTTGTCCTGCGTACTTCTTCTGCTATGGTGCCCGCTTGCGTACGTGCAGGAGTGCCGTCAGGCTGATCCCCATGCACTCCCGCCAGTTGGCGGAAAAGGACTTGCAGAAGCGTAACACACACGGACGGAATCGTAGCACGTCTGAGCAACGCCGAAGATATCCCGCCAGCACACGAGGCGTCAAGTCCGATGTGCCTTCCGGGAGAGTACGAGCGTGAAGCACGTCTGGACCCTGACGGCCGTCGCCGCGTTGTACGGCCTGGCGAACGGCCTGCTGATCAACGCCACGCCGCAGGCGGGCCTTCTCGCGCTGCACTTCAACTCCACGGAGATCGGGCGGCTGGGAGCGGGAATCCCGATCGGCTATGCCGTCAGTTGCCTGCTGTTCTTCCAGCTTTCGCGGTGGCTGCCGGGCAAGTACGTGCTGCTGAGCGGCGTGCTGGGCGCCCTGCTGTCAACGCTGGCCATGACGCAAGCGCGCACGCCGGACGCGTGCTTCGCGGCGCAGGCCGGCTTCGGCGTGGCGAGCGGCGCGTTCTGGCCTTTCCTGTCCTCCTGGCTCCTTGATTTCCAGAGCGAGCGCATCACCAAGACGCGCCTCTTGCGCCAGTACAATGTGGCCTGGACCAGCGGCTCGGCCACGGGAATGCTTCTGGCCGGCCTGCTGTGCGAGAGAGGCCTGATCTACGAGAGCATGTACGGCTGCGCGGCGGTCCTGGCGGTCGTCTTCGTGGCCGCATGTCTCCCGCGCGCGCCCCGGGCGGCGAGCCCGGCCGCAGATACGCTGGAGGCGCCAGGCGATGGCGCGCGGCCGGCGTCAATGGCAGCGCGGATTGCCTTTCCGCTGGTGGTGGCCGCGGCAACCGCAAACCTGGCCGCTCTGGGCACCCGCACCATGATTCTGAACAACTACCCGGAGCTGAACCGGGCCATGCACTACGGCGCGGACAGAATGGGGCTTTTCACGGCGTTGTCGCTGCTCAGCCAGCTCGTCTTTTTCAGCATCGGCTCCGTGTATGAACACTGGCTGGGGCTGCGGCGCGTGTACGTGTTCCTCGCGTGCTCGCTGGTGGCGATCAACCTCGCGTTCGCCTGGACAGGCAACCTCGTGATCCTGTTGGGCGCGGTAACGCTGCACGGCCTGGTGCTGGCCATGGCGTTCCAGAAAGGCATCATCGCGGCCACGGGCTACTTTTCCTCGCCGCGCACGGGGACCACCTTCCACGAGGCCGTCATCGGCACCGGTGGCGTCGCGAGTCTGTTCGCGGGCCAATTCATCACCCGGCTGAAGGACAGCGGCCTGGAGAACGAGGCGGCCTTGCGGGCGCCGTTCTTCCTGATGGCGGGCGCCGTGCTGGTGGCTCTGGTGCTGCAACTGGTCCTGGTGTCGCTGCGCAACGGCCAGCGCGTGCTGCTGCGCAAGCCGGCGGCGACAGGTGAGACGTAACCTGAGAGCCGGAGCGAGGCGCTCCGGCTACCCGACGAGATATGTTCTACGCGGCCCCGCCGGCGGCCTGGCTGGCCACGAAGCCTTTCGCAGGCGCGCCTGCTTCCGCGGGTCCGCCAACCTGCGTCGCCAGGTAGGCGTTGCCGAGCTCCCGGATGTGGTCCTGGATGTCCTGGAAGTATTCGAGATGCACCTGCTCCTCGGCGATGAGCAACTCGAAGATCTTCGCGCTCACATAATCGTTGTTCTTCTGGCAGACGTGCAGGCTCTCGTTGTACTCGCGCAGGGCGGTTTCCTCGAGCTGGATGCCCTGGGCCATGATCTCTGCAATGGGCTGGTTCTTCTTGGTCTCCATGTCGGGCCTGCTGGTGGGCCTGCCGTTCAGCAGGAGAACCCGCTCGGCGAGCATCTCGGCATGGCGCATCTCGTCAATCGCGATGAGCTTCATGCTCGCGGCGATCTGGCCGTAATCCTTGTCGGCCAACTCATAGTGCTGCGACATGTACTGCAGGATGGCGGCGAGCTCCGAGGCGCGCGCCTTGTTCAGCACCTCGATCACCGCACTGTTCTTGGGACTGGTCGGATTAGCCATGGTGGTCTCTCGTCTCCTGAAACAGGCGCCCCTCCCCCGCCCGCGGAAGCGCTCCACTATCCGCGTGCTCTGCGGGAAACGGGTGTGGGTTTACTACAGCGGGTCACAACTGGCAACGGGCAAATGAAAGGGCGGCCACGCAGGGCCGCCCCACAACACGAACGCATGGCGAGTGCTACAGGGTCTGGTACTTCAGGCAGCCGTACATCAACATCGCGGTTCGTTCCATCAGCTTCCCGATCAGAGGGTCGGGCTTGTCGGCCGTGGCCTGCTCCAGGAGCGTGAGCGTCTTTTCGAACCTGGCGTGCGCGGTGCGGAGCAGATCGTTCCGCTCCTTGCCGCGGTCCGAACTGTCGGCGGTGGCCTTGCGGAAGCTGGCCAGGCCCTCCTGCATGAGCTTGTCGGCTTCCTTCAGGCGCTCGTCGTTCTTCCCCTGCAGGCTGCGCGTGTCCACGCCCGCGTCCTCGCTGCTCTGTTCAGCAGCCACAACGCGCGTTTGGATCACCTCGGCGAGCGGCTTATCCTGGGGCACTGGCGAAACGCCGGCGGGCTTGGCTTCGGGCCGCGCGGCCACAACCGGGGTAGCGGCGGGAGCGTCCGGAGCGGCAGGCGTCGCGGAAGCGGTGGACGCCGCGGGCGTATCAGCCGCGGCCACGGCCGCTGGCGCCCCGATCTTCTCGCGGATGGCCAGTTCCAGCGGCGCGGCGTAATCCGTATCGGCCACGTCCTTGCGCAAGCCGGTCACCACGGCCTTGCGGCTGTGCGATTCGGCGGGGAAGGCCGCGGCCATTTCGAGCAACTGGCCCCAGCGTTCGCGGGCCTGCTTCTGGCCGGTCTGAGCTCTCTCCGGTTCAGGGCCCTTGAACGGCGCGGCGCAGGCGAATTCAAGGTAGGCATCGCGGAGCTTTCCGCGAGCCAGGTATTTCTCTGCGCGATCCGTGTGTTCCTTGAAGAAGCGCTCGACGTTCGCCAGCGTGGACTTCCAATTCGCCACCACGCTCACGATCGGTTGCGCGGTATCCGGCAAGGTCTGGCCCAGTATCACGTTCTTGTACTGGTCGAGCCAGACGATGGCGGGCAAGGCGGGCAACTTGACTTTTCCGGCCAGAGCCTTGCCCTCGGCGCTGTCCGCGTTGACCCGCACCGCCGCCAGCCCATCGCGGCTCAGTTGCACGAGCTGGGGCCAGCCACCAATGCGTTCGAGAGCTTTCTGGTCATCAAGGTTCCCGACATGCCGCAGCACCGCCATTACAGCGATGCCGTCGCCTTTTGCGGCTTCGCACGCCGCGGCGACAGAAGCGAACCAGCGCATGTCGTCCGCGGCGCTATTGGGGTTATTCGGATCAACTGCCCGCGACTTGCCGCCACCGCCGCTGCCACTGCCGCTGCCACTGCCACTGCCACTGCCGCTGCCGGCTTTCCCACCCCCGCCGCCGCCGGACTTGCCGCCGCCGCCGCGCCCGCCGCCTTGGCCGGCGTAAAGGCTATCGGCACCGACCAACAATAGTGCAACAAGAGAGAGGGCCAGGAACTTGGGAACCGCGGTCATCGTGTGTCTCCTTGTGAAGGCATTACCAACAGTCTAGATGCGTTGTACCGCACTTTTGCTGCGTTACGTGTGGAAATCCAACACGCCACCCCGTAAGAATAAAGAGAAGCAAACCGGGTTCCGTTTGCGCGAAATCCGGGCAAGTGCCATTCGCCCGCGTGCGGACCAGGAACATGACTCACTTCGATGCCCATATCGTTGCCTCGCAGCGCCCGCCCGATGCGCCGCCCGCGGAGTTGGCGGGCGCGGTTCTGTACGGTGCACACGCGGCGGAGCAGTGCCGCAGGTTGAGGGACTTGTACGCGGAAAGGCGCTGGCAGCATGCCGAGGCGCTGAGCCACCTGGTGGGCCCGGACGACGAGCGTTTTCCGGCCACAAGCCCCGGCGTGATTGACCTGCAACTGGCCGAGGCGGTCGAAGGCGCGCAGCTCCGCAAGGCGGCGTCCGACTGGTGGCCGCTGGCCCGCGCCGTGGCCGCCAACAAGCAGGTCCTGCGCCTGAACCTGCCGCCGGGCGCCAGCACCGCAGTCGGCGTGCGCAGGCTGGCGCAACGCTTCGACCGCACCACGTTCCTGGTTGATCCCTTCCGGCACGGGCCGGTTGCCGGCTGGCAGGCGCAGGTGCGTCTGGCGGAGCAGCACAACATCTGGCTGACCACGCTCGGCCTGGTGCCAGGTGCGGCGTGCCGGTGGCCGCGGCATGACGAGATCGAGGAAGCCATCTACTTCACAACCGGAGAAGTCGGCGCGGGCAAGCTGCTGTTGGCCTCGGGGCGTGCTTGGCCGGACATGCGGTCCGCACCGGCGCCGGAGGAATGGCTGGGGCGCGTCACAAGCCTGGAACAGGCCGAACGAGCGCTCGTGCTGGAGAAAAATGCGCGGGATTTATTCGGATAGGACTTTGCATGACACGGCCGAGCCTGCATAGTTGTGTGTGCTGAAGAAGGGGGGAGGCTGCGATGCGCCGGGCAGGCCTCATTGTCGCGTTGCTGGTTGCGGGAGCGGGCGTTGCAGCCGCCGGGGCGGCGGAGCGACCGGCGCTCGATGCGACCAAGTATCCGCAGGACACTCCCCAGAAGGCGTTGAGCTCCCTTATCAAGGCGCTGGAGACACGCGACCTGTATTACTGGCTGGCGCACCTGGTCATTCCCGAAGACAGCAAGCGCCTGACCGAGAAATACGGGAGCCTCGACAAAGCGGTGGAGGTGAACGCCGACGAGAAGAACGCGGAGCGCTTGAAAACGCAGTGCACTTGGATGAAGAAGCTGCTGTCCTCGGGCACCATGACCGAGGGCGAGGAAAACGGCGTGAAGTGGGCACGCTATCAACTCGGTGACAGGGTCCTGCAGCTCGACAAGCAGGCGGACGGGCGCTGGTGCATGAGAACGCGCGTCAACGCGGCCCAGACACCGAACAAGTAGGAAGTGGGGGACGTGGCATGCCTTTGAAGCCCTTGACCATCCGGGAGGAGATTGCTCCCGGCAACGGCGTGGTGATATTCCACCTCGAAGGGCAGCTCGATACCCACAGCTTTGAGGAGCTCAACGGCTGCATTCAGTCCCACTTCGACGAGAGCCGCTTCAACCTTCTGTTTAACCTCACCGGCGTGGACTACATCTCGTCCACCTGTGTCGGCGTCTTCCTCTCCACGCTGGCGACAGCCACGCAGAACGGCGGGCAGGTCGTCATCGTCAACCCCGTGCCCAAGGTCCAGGTGGTGTTTGACCTGTTCGGCCTGATGCAGATGTTCAAGGTCAGTACCGACCTGACGTCGGGACTGGCGCAGTTCCCCTGAGCCTTTTCCCCTTTACTTCGCCGACGGCGAGCGGCACGATGATATCCGGTGAAGGAGACCACAGCAGGCAGTATGCTCATAGTCGAATAGAGGCCCAGGCACTAGGGGTGGCCCGGCAGGAAATAGGCGCAGAGCGGCCGGCAGGCAGGAAGCGGTCACTGCGCCGGGCCTGAGATCAACGACCCTCGGAACCTGATCTGGGTAATACTGGCGAAGGCAAGTGCGCGGGCGAGCAGAACGTGACGCCGTACTGTCACGGGACGCGTGCCCTCCCCTTATGGGGCGCATCCCTCTCGCACTCTCATCTATCTTCCGCCAGTTCCACGCCAACCGAGGGGCGCATGCCGCCCGCATGGAGGACGAAGAGCATGAAAAGGAGCACCAAGGCCGCCGCCGCGGAAACGGCTCGCGCGCCCGGCCTGGTCCGGCGGACGCGGGAACAGCGGGCGAGCGTAGACAGTACGCCGGCCGCGAACGCCACGTTCGGGGCAGGCCCGTTGCCGGCTTCACGCAAAGTGTACGTTGCGGGCGTCCTGCATCCGGACATCCGGGTGCCGATGCGCGAGATCGCGCTGTCGCCGACGCTCGCAGGGGCGCCCGGCCAGCCCGGCACACCGAACGCGCCCGTCATCGTCCATGATACGTCCGGGCCCTACACGGACGACCACGCGCGGATCAGCCTTCGTCAGGGGCTGCCGCCCGTGCGCACGGCCTGGATCGAGCAGCGCGGCGACACGGAGGAGTTGAGCGGCCCCACGGTTGCGTACGCGGGTGAATCGCAGCGCTGCCGCTTCCCTCTGCCGCGCAGGCCGCGGCGCGCCAAGGCCGGCCGCAACGTCACACAGATGCACTACGCCCGCGCCGGGATCGTCACGCCGGAGATGGAGTTCGTCGCGATCCGCGAGAACCAGCGTCGCGAGCCCATCGCGGAGCTTCTCGCTGAACGCCAGCGCAGGGCCAGCGACGGGAACGGATACCACAGAGGGCAGGCCTGGGGCGCGGAGATTCCGGCGGTCATCACGCCGGAGTTCGTGCGGCAGGAGGTGGCGCGCGGGCGGGCCATCATCCCGGCCAATATCAACCACCCGGAACTGGAGCCGATGATCATCGGCCGCAATGCCCTCGTGAAAATCAACGGCAACATCGGCAACTCCGCGCTCGCCAGCTCCATCGAGGAGGAGATCGCCAAGA
>JAPLOD010001004.1 GCA_026692735.1 Planctomycetota bacterium
GCCTGCCAGCGGCAAGCTGCTGCCGCTGCTGCCCGACAGCGCGGCCGTCACGGCAGCCTGGAACATGAACCGCGTCCAGACCGTCCAGTGGCTGCGCTCCGAACTCGACAAGCAGGGCACTCCCGGCACGCTCGGCAACGAAGTCCTGCGCGCTGCCCTTGACGTCCTGCAGCTTGCCGGCGACGAAGGCGCATTCACCGTCAGCGGCGACGCCACCAACGGGCCCGCGCTCGCGCTGGCCCTGCGCATTCCCGAGGCCCGGAAAGCCGCGCAAGGCCTGTCGGCCTCCCTTGAGAGCATCAAGGCTATCGTGGCGCGCGGGTCCGGCGCGGTCCGTCTCGAGGACCTGCCGGCCGTCGAACACGGCGGCGTGGCCATACGAGGTTTCCGGCTCTCGCCTCCCGATGACGCCGCGCTCGGCCCCGCAGGCCGCGTGCGCCAGCCTGTCTCCCTCCAGTACGCGGCCTCGGACGACACGCTGTTCCTGGCCTCCGGCACCCAGGGGCTCGCCGCGCTGAAGCATGCAGTGGACACAACGAAGCGGCCGACCCAGCCGGCGGACAAGGATGACGCGGCGGAAACGCCTGAGCTGCCTGAAGACGCCGTCGCCGCGCTGGTCGTCTACCCGGTGCGCCTGGCGGTGCTGGCGCTCAGCGCCATGCCGGCCGAGGCAGGATTGGACGCCGGGAAGCTGAGCCTCGGCTTGCCCGACGACGCAGCCACGCTATCGTTGCGCCAGACCGAGAACCTCGTGGCGCTGCGGCTTGAGCTGCCTGCGGCAGTGCCCCAGGCGGCCTACACGTTTGCGCGGCGTATCGAGAAAGCCAATGCGGCGCGGCGCGCCCAGGCCAACCCCGAGCCCCCCGTTCCAGCTCCGCCGCCGCCGTAATGCGAAGGGACGCAGGCTGACGGACAATGTCGCCAGGGAGTTTGAAGGGGCCGCTAACCGGCTCGTCCGTGAAGCAGAAAGAGGGCGTTGGAGCGTCTATGAACAGATTGGCTCTCACACTTCTGGCCTGCGTCGCCGTTGTCGCGAATATCGCGGTTCCACAGCGTCTGCTTATCTACAAAGCATGCTGCTACGACGCCAATGGCCGGCTCATGGCCGATGCAGCCATGCCCTGCAAGCAGAAGAGCGGCACCGACACCATCTCCGGCCCGGACTGCTGCGCGCCCGACGAGTACACGCTCCGGCCGGCGCCGCCATCCGACTCGCTTACCCCCACCCCCGCACAAGACCAGACGCCGGGGTCTGACAAGCATCTCGCCGCGGCGATCGCAGGGCCCGTGGCGCCGGCAGGCAGCGACGGGCTCCTGCCGTATCGGATCTCTGGGAGCACCGGACCGCCTGGCTGTACCGACGTCCTCTTATTACTGCACTCTCGCCTGAACCTGTAAGCGCACGCCTTCCCTTCGCGAGGCCCAGGGCAGCAAGCCGCATGACAGCTTGCTCGCCCTGGTGGTCGTTCACGGAAGTCTGGCCTTTGGTTTGCTCCGATCTCCCGAACGTATTGTACGTTCGGGCGCTACAGTCTGCGTGCTGCAAATGTCGGCGAAGACGGTATCATGGGCAACCGGGCTTCGTCCGGAAATGGCAGCGCGGACTGAAGATGGGGGGGCTATGGGAATCCTGTCTGGAAAGACACCCGCCAAAGGAAATCGCGTGCGACGCGTTCACCTTGTCGTGCCACTCGCCGCCTGCGCGCTGCTCGCGCTCGGCGGCTGTACCGGCCGCCCTGCCGCACAGGATGACCGGGATGGCTCGCTGGCGCGGACATCACCGCTCCTGGCCGAGTCGGTGAACGACGCGCGGCGTCTGGTCCGGGAGGAAACAGCATCGCGGGAGGCTGCGCCCGCAGTGCTGCCCGTGTCCGCCGGCGATGGTTCAGCGAACGCTGCGAAAGCCGCGGCGGTGGAACAAGCCGAACTCAAGGCGCAGGGCGACAAGGAGAAGGAGGCCCCCGCCTCGCCGCCGCAGTTGGCGGAGAAGACCTCGCTGGAAGCCGTTCTGCGGCTGGCCGCGAAAGGCCCGATGGTGCAGGCCGCCCGCCACCGCTGGCTGGCCGCGACCCACAAGCGCCCGCAAATGGTGGCGCTGCCCGACCCGCGCGTCGAAGCAACGTACTACGTGGTGCGCGGCATGGACAGGTACATGTTTGGCCTGTCGCAGGAGTTCCCTTATCCGGGCAAGCTCATCATCGCCGGACGTATGGCCGACAAGGAGGCCGAGGCCGCGCGGCTGCGGTACGACGCCGCGCTGCGGGACGCGCTCTCCGACGCCAAGGAAGCGTACTTCGAGCTCTACGGAAGCGTACTTCGAGCTCTACTACATTGACCGCGCGCAGCAGGTGACCGGCGAGATCAAGAAGCTCTACGACCGCTACGCCGCGCTGGCCGCGGGCGGCAAGAGTGTTGCGCAGCCCAAGCTGCCCGAGACCTTCCGCGCGGAGAGCCAGCGCGCGCAGCTCGGCTACGACCTCGTGCTGCTCAAGGAGATGCGCGCCACGGAGGCGGAGCGCTTGCGGGCCATGCTGGGCCTGACGGCGCGAGAGGGCCTCGGCGCCACGGAGGATGTCGCCGAGCCTGCCGAACTCGCCGAGACACTCGAGCGCCTGCAGGAAGTCGCCACCGCGCACAACCAGGAGCTTGCCGCGGCGGGCGTGGAGATTGCGCGCGCGCAGTACGATCTGAAGCTGGCGCATCGCGCCGCCATCCCGGACCTGATGCTCGGCGCCAACTACACGCGCATGGACGAAAAGCAGCGCGAGATGATGGGCGTGAACAACCCCGTGGGAGTCACGGCCGGCATCACGATTCCGCTCTGGTTCCCCAAGTACCAGGCGCGCATCAAGGAAGCCGGGGAGATGGAGCAGGCTGCACGGTCGGAAGAAGACGCCCGCCGCCTGAAAGTGCGCGCCGACTTGGCCAAGGCCTACTTCGGCCTCTCGAACTCATCGCGTCTGGTGCGGCTCTATCGCGAGACGCTGATCCCGCAAGCGCGGCAGGCGCTGCAATCCGTCGAGGAACTCTACCGCAAGAACGACGCCGGCCTCGCCGGAGTTCTCGAAACGACAGCCACGGTCCACAACTTCGAACTCGCCCGCCTGCGCGCCACCGCTGACTTCTACCAGAACGTGGCGCGGCTGGAGCGCGTGCTGGGGACCGCCTTCCAGATCAAACCTTCGGCGCCGGTGCTGGAAGACGACAAGCCCGCGAAACCACAGGAGACTCAGCCGTGACGCACCTCCGCTTCCTGCTGGCCGCCGCTTGCGCGGCAGCGGCGGCCACGACGCTCGCTGCCGCCGCCGAAGACCTCCTGGAGGCCAACCTCGCGCAGGCACGGAGCATTGTGCCCGCGGCCGGCAAGCCCGCCAGCGACGACGCTCTTGCGAAGCTGAAGGCTGAGGTCATGGCGAAGCAAAAGGTGTGGGCGGAACGTCTCGCCCGGCCGGCGACGGCCGACGAACTGCTCAAAGGTCTTCCCGAGAGCGCCCTCACGCAAGCCCACGACCTGGCCGCGGACTCCGCGAAGACGGCCGCGGCGTTGCGCAGCGGCGTGACGCTCGAACTGCTGCTCGCGTTGGCGCCCGAACGGAATCCGGAAGTGCGGGTGGCATACCAGAACTGGCGCGCCACGACACGGCGGTTCGAGCAGGCCTGGTACCTGGAGGAACTCGTCGCGACGTACCGCGCGTTCGTGCGCGAACTGGATACGAAGGTCGGCCCGCGGACGCACAAGGAAATGCCCGGCATGACCTTCGCGTTCCCATCGGTCCTGGCCCTGAAGGGTGAGGTCATAGACGCCGACGCGGATATCGCCTGGCTGAACTACCGGCTGGCCCTGCGCAAGGCGCTCAACGAGGTGGCGCGAGGCTTCGTTGAGGTCCAGTACACGAAGGGCGCCATCGCCAACCTCCGCGAGACGAAGGCGCTGTTCTCCCAGATGGCGCAGAGCGCGCAGGCGCGCCTCGAGGCCGGGAAGGCAAGCCAGGCGGACGCGCTGAAGGCGCAATCCGAACTGGCCATCGTCGAGACCCGCCTGGTGACGATGGAACGGGAACGCACCAACCGCATCGCGCAGGTGAACAGCATGCTGGCGCTGCCCGTCGGTGCCGAATGGGGCGCTTGCACCGAGACCGACCTCGCGGCGCGGGTGCCGAGTCTGGATGACGCCTTGAGCCAGGCGCGCGCCGGCAACCAGAAACTGCTCGCCGCCCGCAAGGACGTGGAGTTGATGCAACTGATGGTGCGCATGGCGGAGACCGAAGTGCTGCCGCGTGCGTCGGTGGGTTACAGCCAGGTTGCGCCTTCCGTGGGCGCCGATGCCGGCCCGACGCGCAGCATGATGGCGGTTTTCCCCGAACGCCAGGAAGTGAACGCGGAGCAGGCGCCGTTCGGCGTCAACGCGGCCTACATTGATGAACTGCGAGTGAAGGTGCAGGCCGCGCGCGCGATGCAGGCCGCGGCCGAAGCGGAGACGGATTTTGGCGTCAAGAACGCACTCTTCATGCTGGACGCCTCCCAGCGCAACCAGCAGACCTACAAAGAACGCGTGGTGCCGCAGTCCAAACAGGCGTTCGACACGGCCAAGGCTCAATACGGCAGCGGCAACTCGCCGTTCATCGAACTCCTCGATGCCGGCCGCAGCTACCTCGAGAACACGCTGATGCTCGAAGGCGCGCGCCGCGACCGCAACAAGAGCGTTATTGACTTGCAGGACGCCGTGGGGGCGAGCGCGGCGCCGCTCGCCGGCAAGCGGGCAGAGGACGGCGGCAGATGATCGAGCGGCTGATCGAATACTCCTGCCGGAACAAGTTCCTGATCATCGCGCTGTTCGTGGCGGTGGCGGCGTGGGGCTACTATGTCATGCGCCACACGCCGGTGGACGCGATCCCGGACCTCTCCGAAAACCAGGTCATCGTCTTCACCGACTGGATGGGCCGCAGCCCGCAGGAGATCGAGGACCAGATCACGTACCCGCTGTCGGTGAACCTGCAGGGCCTCGCCGGCGTGAAGACCATCCGCTCGTCGTCCGAATTCAACTTCTCCATGATCAACATCATCTTCGACGACTCCGTGGAGTTCTACTTCGCGCGCACGCGGGTCCTCGAACGCCTGGCGCTGGCCAGCACGTTCCTGCCCGAGGGCGTGGTGCCGTACCTCGCCCCGGACGCGACGGCGCTGGGGCAGATATTCTGGTATACGGTGGAGGGCGAGAACACCGACGCGGGAACGCTGCGCGCGTGGCAGGACTGGTACGTGCGCTACCAACTCAACGCCGTTCCCGGCGTGGCGCAGGTCGCCAGCGTGGGCGGTTTCCCCAAGGAATACCAGGTTGACGTGACGCCCGAGCGCCTGCGGGCCTACAACGTGACGCTCGGCGAGATCTTCACGGCGCTTTCGCGCAGCAACAGTGCCGTCGGCGGGCGCGTGGTCCAGAAGGGCAACGCCGAGTACCTCATCCGCGGCGTGGGCTGGCTGCGTTCCTTGGACGACATCCGCCATACGGTCGTCACGGAACGCAACGGCGTGCCCATCCGCGTTGGCGACGTAGCCGTGGTGCAGACGGGCAGCGAGTTCCGCCGCAGCGTGCTCGAGAAAGACGGCAAGGAAGTCACCGGCGGGGTGGTGATGATGCGCTACGGCGAGAATCCGCTGGAGGTCACCAACAGCATCAAGGACAAGATCAGGCAACTGCAAAGCGGATTGCCGGAAGGCGTGCGCATTGTGCCGTTCTACGACCGCACGCGGCTGATCGAGGGCGCCATTCACTCGGTGAGCACGGTCCTCGAAGACGAAATCCTCATCGCCACCATCGCCATCCTGCTGATCCTGACGCACGTCCGCAGCGCGTTGGTGGTGGTTATAACGCTGCCGCTGTCCATCCTGATCGCGTTCATTCTGATGAAGTACTGGCCCGGAGTCGCGACGAAGTTAACGCCGTTCGTGGACGACGGACATCGTGGCGGCCGCGTGCCGCCAGGTGGGACGGCCGATCTTCTTCTCCGTGGTCATCATGGTGATTTCGTTCCTGCCGGTCTTCGCGCTCACGGGACAGGAGGGAAAACTCTTTCATCCGCTGGCGTTCACGAAGACCTTTGCGTTGATTGGCACGGCGATCGTCTCCATCACGCTTGTCCCGGCAATCATCCCCCTGCTGATCCGCGGACGACTGTCCAGGGAAGACAACAATTGGATTGTGCGCAGCGTGGTGGCGATCTATCGGCCCACGCTGGGCTACCTCATGCAGCGGCCGAAGACCGTGATCTGGCTCTTCGTCATCCTGCTTTCGGTTGGCGCGTACTGCGCCCGGCATCTGGGCCGCGAGTTCATGCCGCCGCTGGATGAGGGCAGTATCCTGGACATGCCCGTAACGTCGCCGCGGGCGTCCGTGACCGAAGTGGCCGACGATCTGAAGGCGCGGGACGCGCTGTTGCGCGAAATGCCCGAAGTCGAAGCGGTGGTGGGCAAGGGCGGGCGCGCCGACACACCCACCGACCCTTCGCCGCTGGACATGGTGGAAACGATCGTCAACCTGCGCCCGCGCGAGCACTGGCTGAAACGCAAGCTGAGACCGGGCGACGCACGCGCCGAAGCCGAACGGCAGGCACGGGCGCTGGCGCAGCAGGGCGTCCTGGGCGCGTTCGAGACGCAGGAGAAACGCCGCGCATTCCTGGACAACGTCGCCAGCACGGCGCTCCTGAAGTACGACGCCGCGCTGCGGCTGCTGGTCACGGGCAAGCAGTTGGACAGCGCTGAGCAACTCGCGGACAGCTCCGTGCGCTTCGTCGGAGAGAGAGCGCTGGAGCAGATCGGGCGCCGTCGCGGCTGGGCCAGGCCGCTGAACGACGGCGACCGCGAGACGTTCCTGGCGAACCTCGTCCGCGCTCATCGCGACGGGTTCCTGCGCGAGCCGCTGCTGGTTGACGTGCAGCGCGTCATTGATGCGGCCCTGGCGACGCTCAAGGAGCAGCAGCGGCTCACGGGCTCTCTGGCTGACCCGCTGGCGCCTGTGCCTTCAGCGTGGCGCGACGCGACCGAGCCGCTGCGGGAGTTCTTCGGCGGCAAGCAGAAGGATTTCTACGAACTCACGGCGGCGGCGCTGGATGCGTGGCGCTTCGAGCGCACGGCGAGATGGGTGAAGCACACCAATGAGGAGATCTTCTACCCGGCGATGGAAGCGTACGAGGAAGCGCTCTTCGCCGAGATGGAAGTCCAGGCCACGATGGAAGGGCGCTGGAACAAGGACGCTGCGCAGCAGGCGAACGTGAAGGCGCGGCCGAAAGCGCTGGTGGCGGAGTTCGGCCGCCGCGCCTTCCTCTGGCCTAAAATGAAACAGGACCTGGTCAACGAGCTCGATGCGGCGATCCACGTGCCGGGCTGGGCGAACATCTGGACGCAGCCGATCATCAACCGCGTGGACATGCTCGCCACAGGCGTGCGCACCCAGATCGGCATCCTCGTGTACGGCAAAGACCCGAAGACGATCCAGGAGGTGAGCAACCTGGTGGTCAACGTGGTCCGCGAGATACCCGGCGCGGCCGACGTCGTGGCCGACCAGACTGTCGGCAAGGGGTACGTCGAGATCGAGATAGACCGCGAGCGGGCCGCGCGCTACGGCGTGAACGTCGCCGACATCCAGGAGATCATCGAGGTCGCGCTGGGCGGCAAGCCCATCACCACGCTCCTGGAAGGGCGGCAGCGCTTCCCCCTGCGGCTGCGCTACGCGCGCGATTACCGCGTGGATGAGGAGTCCATCCGCAGAATTCTCGTGGCCGGCAGCGCTTCGAGCGGCATGAGCAGCGCGCCGGGCGGGATGGGGAAAGCCGCCGCGAAAAGCGCCGATCCGTCCGGGCAACCCGCGGTCCACCTTGAGGACGTCGCGAAGGTCCGCGTGGTCGAAGGGCCGGTGATGATCAAGAGCGAGAACGGCCGCCTGCGCTCGTACGTCCAGTTGAACGTGCGCGACCGCGACATCGTCGGCTTCGTGGAAGAGGCGCGGCGCCTGGTGGCGGAGAAGGTGCAACTGCCGGAGGGCTCGTTCCTCGAATGGTCCGGGCAGTTCGAGCATCAGGTGCGGGCGCGGAAGACGCTGAGCGTGGTCTTCCCGGCGGTGCTGCTCCTGATCTTTATGATCCTGTACATCACGTACCACGACCTCACGCACGCGCTGCTGATGATGCTGGCCGTGCCCGGCGCTCTGGCGGGCGGCGTGATCTTCCAGACGATCTTCGGCTACAACTTCAGCGTGGCGGTATGGGTGGGTTACATCGCATGCTTTGGCATGGCGACGGAGACGGGCATCATCATGCTCGTCTACCTGCGCGACGCCATCGCCGAGCGCGGCGGGCTGGAGAAGATCGCCACCCTGCAGGAGCTCGAAGCCGCCATCATGGCCGGCGCGGTGCACCGCCTGCGGCCGAAGCTGCTC
>JAPLOD010001005.1 GCA_026692735.1 Planctomycetota bacterium
GCCCAGCAGGCCCCCGCCGCGCCCCTGGTCCCCGGCCGCAGCCGCGCTGGGCGCGGCCGGCCCATCGCGGTAGTCGCGCAGCAGGAGCCTGAAGACCGCCGCCGCCTGGGAGTAGGCGCCGCGGTCCATGTACAGGTTGCCGGCCTGGTTCAGCGCCTTGGCGGCCCCTGGTGTGTAGTAGTACTCCCACGCCGCCGCCTCCAGGTCTACGACGCTCCCTAGGGTCCTGGCTTGCTGGAACTGCTCCTCCGCGGCCCGTGCCATGGTTGTGCGGTACTGCGCCAGCGGCTCGCCGGCCAGATGGCCCAGCAGCGCGCGCACGTATTCCCGCACCCCGGCGTAGCGCGGCGCGAAGGGCGAGTCGCTGATGCGCAGCAGCGCATCACCGCTTCGTCGGAGAATGCTGTCGAAGCTGCGCAGCGCGGCGGCGATGTTGTCGGGGTTCCCGGCGCTGATCTGGCGCCGCGCGGCGTCCACAAGCAGTTGGACATCGTGCTTCACCGGGACTTCCGGCGTCTCGGGGCGGTACTGCCGCGCATACGCGATGCCGCGGACGGCGTACTTCCTGACCGTCTCGTCCTGCCCGAACTCCCGCACCGCCCGCTCGAAGAACGGCCGGCACTCGCGGCTCAGCGCGTAATCCTGCCGCAGGGCGCCACGCCAGCAGAGCGCCGTGCCGGTGTTGGGGTTCAGAGGGTGGCGCGCGACAAAGTCGCGCAGCAGGCGGTCGGCGCGCAGCGTCTCCGCTTCCTGCACCAGCGTCCGGAACTGCTCCTCAACCGCCTTCCACGGTTCGGTGCCCTGCGCCGGCGCCTCGCCGCGCGGCGTCAGCATGCGCCGCCGGGCTTCCTGCATCTCGGCGAGGTAGTCCTCGTTGTCGGGGAACGCGTCGCTGATCTTCTGGTAGATGCTCAGCGCGTCCTGAAAACGAGTCGCGCTCTCGTAGCGCCGTGCCAGTTCCATGAGCGCCTCGGTGCCGCGCCACCCCGCGGCTTCCTCGGGGTACAGCTCCCGCAGCCGCGCAAGGAGCTGTTCGCGGTAGGGCGTGTCGTTGCGTTCGAGGCGCAGGCTGAAACCGAAGTCGCCTTTGCGGTCGTCCGTGGAGGCGACCTTGACCTTGATGCTGTTCCGGCCGCGCCGCATCTGCACGGGGATGGGGTAGAGCGTGTCTCTCGCCGCGTCCAGAGCGCGTTTTTTGCGCGGCTGCGGCGCATCCATCTCGACGTTGTTCAGGTACACGACAGCGCGCCCGGGGGCGTCGAACCAGATCAGCGCCGGACCCTCGAGCGGCCAGTCCACTTCCGTCTGAGCGTGGGCCATGACGTTGCGGCCGCGGCCGAGTACCTCCGTGAGGTCCACCTCGCAGCCTTCCTCGTCGTTCGGCCTCGTCCAGCGGACCGTGCGGAACGCCGTCCAGTCGTCGGTGCGATCAGGGCCGGAGGCGCTCTCGAACTGCTTGCGGTTCGTGTCCGGCAGGGGCCCGATCAGCAGCCACGTTCGAGGGACGCCGAGGGCTTCGAGTTCGTCCAGGGAGTCCTGCCAGCCGTCGCGCTGTTCGAGCGTTGGCAGTTCGCCCGGCATGCGAAACGGCTCGCCCGCCCCCAAGCCGCGGAGCGGAATGCAAAATGCAAAATTCAAAATGACAAATGAAACCACCCAATTCTGCATTGTGAATGTTGAATTTTGAACTCTATCACCGCGGAGGCGCGGAGACGCAGAGAACAGCAGAATACAAGATGAAAAATGAAACCATCCAATTTTGCATTTTGCATTTTGAATTCTGTCTTCGTGCCCGTACCGCATGCCCGCTACTTTAACCCGACGGCGCCAATTTGCGATTGACGACTTCCGGGAATATGGCGGACTGCGGCAGAGCCGGAGAACAACCGCGGCGGCGTTCGCCACCGCGACTGTTCCCCAGCGTTTGCTCAGGTCTGACGCTCTACGTCGGGTTCTCGACGAAATCCCCGCCGCGGCAGCGCTTGAGGTACTTCAGCCCCCGAACCTGGCCGGTCATCTCCAGGTCGCCGCGGTACACGGGATCGTGCCAGCCTTCGATGTCAATCGCGCCTTTGAACTTGCCCATGCGCAGGATGCTGATGATATCCGTCCAGTTCGTATCGCCGAAGCCCGGCGTGCGATGGTGGCAGAACGTCTTGCCGCTGCGGATGCCGTATTCACGCACGACGTCCCATAGGATTGTGGCGTCCTTGCCGTGCAGGTGGAAGACCTTGTGGACCCACTTGCGCAGTTGCGGCAGCGGGTCAATCAGGCTGCCCATCTGGTGGCACGGTTCCCATTCCAGGCCGACGTTCCTGCTGGGAATGGCGTCGAAGATCATCTCCCACGCCGTGGGGGCGTGAGCGATGTTCCAGTCGCCCGTCTGCCACGTGCCGCCCATGTCGCAGTTCTCGAACGCCAGCCGCACGCCCTTGTCCGCCGCGCGCTTGGCCAGCGGTCCGAAGACCTTCGCGAACGTCTTCATCGAATCGGGGATGGGCTTGTCCACGATGCGCCCCGTGAAGCCGACGACCACGTCGCAGCCGAACAGCTTGCAGGCGTCAATCAGCCGCGCCCAGTCCTTCGCCGTCTGCTTGTCCACCAGCGGATTGCCGTAGACCCCCACGCAGCTCACCACCGCGCCCGTGCCGGCGTCGTCGAGCACCCTGCGAGTGTCTTCGGCGAGCTTCTTCAGGTCGGTGTCGCCGACGTGCTGCCACCAGTTGAACTCGAAACTCTCGAACCCGTGACCCACTATCTGCGCCAGGTATTCCGGCTTGCCGTTCGGGACCATCGTGCCGATGCGTACGTCTTCGTGACCCTTCATGCGTCGCGCTCCTTTCAGCCCTGGATTTCACGGAACCACTACCCGTTTACCGCGCGGACGCCAATCCGCAATCCGAAATCCGCAGCCCGCTATTGCCAGGCCCTTGCCACAAGTCGCCCACGGGGGTACAAGGGCGCCACTGACCCAGCCAGGAAAGAGCGTTGCGGCGAGCCCCTCGCCGCGGGGCACATCTTCTCAAGGAGGCCAGACGATGAAACCGTGCGACCACGACCATAGCTCCGTGCATCCTCACTGCTGCCCCTGCGGCAGCCACAACGAAGACGGCGTCTCCCGCCGGGAGTTCATGACCGCCGGCAGCCTGCTCGGCGGCCTCGCTCTGACGGGCCTCACCTGGCACTCGCTGGCCAGCGCGGAAGCCCGTGCCGCGGCGCCGGCCGCGCGCCAGCCGCTCGTGGTCAAGCCCGT
>JAPLOD010001006.1 GCA_026692735.1 Planctomycetota bacterium
CTCGTCCAGCGCTTCGGCAGGCGCGGCTTCGATGCGCGACGTGAGGCGCTCCTTCGAAACCGCCCGTATCTGGTCAACCACGGCCACGGCCGGCTTCCCCTGACAGGTCAGCGGCACGGTGATGGGCGGATGCGGCTTGGCCGCCGTGGATAGCGGGACAACAACGACCGTCCGGCGCAGGCGGTTCAGCGTGTCGTGCGAGAGGACGAGGCACGGGCGCGTTTTCCGAATCTCGGAGCCGCGCGTGGGGTCGAGGCTGACCCACCAGACCTCGCCGCGCTTGATCGTGGGCTCGCTCACCCTTCAATCTCCTCGTCGAAGGACTGCCACTCGCCAACCTCTCTCTCCAGCGCGCGGTCGCGGTTTGCCTCCCGACAAGCCGCGGCCAGCGCGTTCTCGTGCCGCGCCAGTTCCTCCTCCAACAGCCGGCAGACGAGGCGCGAGCGCTGGCGCGCCGGCACGGCGGCCCGCAGCTTGCCAACGACCCTGTCAGGTAGGGACAGTGTGATTCTCATGTTTGCATAATACGCTGTATGACTTATGCCGTCAAGACAGTGAAGAAGGGACGGCGCGACCTGCTCCAGGTGGACGTGCAGGGAGCGGGCACGCCGGTTAACCGCAATAACCGGCACTTCCCCAAGGGGTCGGACCTGGTCTGAAAAGGTCCGCTTATCCCCGGTTCCTCGCATGACAACGCGCGCCTCCTGCGTCACAATACCAGGTGGTGTATGGTTATCGTCTTCTGCGAGAAATGCGGGAAGCGCGTCCCGGAGCCGGACATGGACGCGGGCCTCGCCGTCAAGACGGCCGAGGCTGCATGGCTCTGCAGCGCCTGTGCGCCGCACCGCGCTGAAAAGCGCCCGCCGCCCCCAATGCGAACGACCTCCGCCGTGCCCATCCTCGCCGCGGGCACACGCCGCAGCGGCGCCGCGCCGGCCTCAGCCGAATCGGCTGCGGCGCACGACACCCTCAGGCAGAAGGCCGCGCCAAAGGCGCCGCTCGCGCTGCTTATCGGCGCGGGGGTTGGCGCGGTGTGCCTGCTGCTGGGCGCGGCAGTCCTCCTGTCTGGCGGCAACCATGGAGACCAAAGCGCGGCGGCGCCTAAAGCGGCAAAGACCGAGAATGCGGCCCTCGCGACGGTGGCTGAGGCCCAGACGGCAAAGGCCGGCGTGACCGTTGAAGCTGCCGGCAGTGCGCAGCCGCCGACCGCTGGCGCAGGAGTGCCCGCGGTGTCGCTCGCCGAGCGCGCGAAGCAGGCCGAGAAGGAGATGGAGGCCATGCGGAACCGGCGCGCCGCGAACCTGCTGGCCGAGCACAAGGCGTGGTTCAGCCGCAACTCCAGCAATCCGTGGCTGTACCGGAACAAACTGCGCGAGTTCATCGCCTCGAACCGTTCCACGCCCGTTGCGGCGGAAGCCGAGAAGCTACTGAGCGGACTGAAGCCGCTGCCGGCGGTGCGCGGCAGGTTCGTGCGCATCGAGAACCTCGGCAGGAACAGGATTCTGTCGCTGGCCGAAGTGCAGGTCTTCAGTGACGGCAAGAACGTGGCGCCTGCGGGCAAGGCCAGCCAATCGAGTGTCGCATGCGGCGGCGACCCGCACAGGGCGATTGATGGCAAGACCGACGGCGTCTACAACAACGGCTCGGTCACTCACACCTCGGAACAGGAGAACCCCTGGTGGGAAGTGGACCTGGGCGCGGAGAAGGACATCGAGGCGCTCGTGATCTGGAACCGCACCGAAGCCTGCATGGACCGTCTGAGGGACTTCCGTGTATCGGTGCTGGACTCGAGCCGCAAGACGGTATGGGAAACGACGATCGCCGACATACCCAACCCCAACGTGACGCTCTCTCTGTCGGCAAAGTGAGCCGGTCGCAGATCAGAGACTGTTTCGGGACGCAGCATCGTGATCCGTAGCGGTCCGTTGCGCTCGGCGCGGGTTCAAGCAGGGGTAGGGCTCACGGTTGGGTGTGCCTGCGGCACCCCGAAAAGTGCTAAAGCACCTTTCGGGGCCACCCGCGCTCGGCGCGGGTTCAAGCAGCGCTACGGCCGCACCGCACTCCGCTCGAGAGACTTGAGCACGTAATACGTTGCCCAGCCGATGGCAGCCAGACCCAGCATGAACAACGTGTAGGAGACCGGCCAGGGGATGTTCTGCGTCATCATCGAGAACTCCGACATGCCCCCCACGCCGGCCAGCACGTTCAGCGGCATGAAGACCACGCTGATCACCGTCAGCCGCTTCATCAGCACGTTGAGGTTGTTGCTGACGATGGAGGCGCGCGCGTCCATCAGCCCCGCCAGGACGTTCGCGTGAATCTGCGCCTGCTCGTGGCACTGCGCGTTCTCGATGCCCAGGTCCTCCACGTAGTCCAGCAGTTCGGGCGACAGCCCTTCCGTGCTGATGTTCTTGGCGTTGGCGCACAGCCGCTCGATCACGCGGCCATTCGCGCTGATGGCGTTGACGTAGTACACCAGGCTCTTTTCGATGGAGAACATCAGCAGCAGGTAGCGGTTCTCCATCGCGGTCATGATCTTCGGCTCCAGCTCGTTCGCGATGTCGTTGATCGCTTTCAGATGTCCGTAGAAATGCTGGATGCACTTGGAGATGACCCGCAGGAAGAGCAGTTGCGGCGAGCCGGTCTTGGCGTAGACGCGGCCCTCCAGGATCGGCTCGTCGTCCGGAGCGACGATGAGCAGACGGTCCTTGAAGAGGAACAGCCCGAGCGACTGGACGCGCAGGTTGAACCGGTCTTCCTGGTCGAGCCGCTTCGGATACTTGAAGATCACCGCGAGGTGATCGCTCTCCAGTTCCATGCGCGGCAGCTCGTCGGGGTCCAGGGCCGAAGCCAGCGTGTGCTCGTCAACGGGGAATTCGCCGAGCAACTGCATCTTCTCGGCGTCCGTCGGCGCGACGTAGAGATAGACCGGGCCGGTGCCGTCGGCCGTCTCGACCGGCCGGGCGTTGTCAAGCTTGTAGCGTTTCAGCATCGTGCGTCTCCCTCACGGTGTCAGCACCCGTCGGCCTACGAAGCGTACCTGCTTACTGCGGAAGGCGCGAGAGTCAAGAAGTGACTCGCGAGGGAATGGTGTGCGTGACGGCGGCGGGTAACCATACGACGCCCGCCGGTGCATCCGCGCTGCGCTGGCCCGTCCCTACTTCTTCTCTTCGGGCGCCAGCTCCCTGATCGTGAGGTCCTTGTACCAGCACTCGGTGGGCCCGCCGCCGTGAATCTGCAGCCCGAAGATCCCGACCTGTTCGATCTTGTCGTCCTTCTCCGTGTAGTCCACGGTCTGGTAGCCGTTGATCCACAACTGGATGCGTTTGCCCTCGCAGCGGATGACATACTCGTTCCAGTCCTCGATCTTCAGCACCTTGGCAAGCTCGGCGGCGTTAGGCTTCACCAGCGTCCTGTTGCGGCGCGATTCGTCATACAGACTGCCCCAGTATCCGTCGCCCAGGTCGGCCTGGTAGCCGCTCATCTCGTTGCTGTTGGGAACACGGCGGCTGCGGATCTGAATGCCGCCGTTGGCCCCCTTGCCCAGCAGCTTGAACTTGAGCCGCAACTCGAAATCGCGGTACTCCTTCTTCGTGCTGACGAACTCGTTCCGCGGCACGGGCGCCTTGAGTGTCCCGCCGACGACCGCCCCCTCCTCGATGCGGAACTTGTCCACGGGCCCGTCCCAGCCCTCGAACGTCTTGCCGTCGAACAACGGCGTGCCCTTCGCGGCATCCGCCTTCGCCTCAGCCTCACCGGCCAGGACCGTCCCGCCGACCATTGCCGCCAGAACAACCACGCAGCACCGCGCGAAGTGTCTCATCGTTTCGCTCCTCCTTATGGCCCTGCCAAGAGCATACACCGCGGGCCGCGCCTGAAGCCCACAACACGCACACAGCCTGACATAGCGGCAGGGCGCGCCGCGGCTATAATCCGGGCCTTGCTTCCGGAGACCCTCTGATGCCTGATCCCACTCCCGCCGCCGGTTCCTTCACCTGGTTCTGGTTCGCGCTGCTTTCCGCCGTGTTCGCCGCGTTGACGAACATCTTCGCCAAAGTCGGCGTCGCCGGCATCCCCTCGAACCTCGCCACGTGGGTGCGCGTCGTCGTCATCCTTGTTGTCACATCGGCGCTGGTGGCCGCGAACAGCGAATGGGCCAACCCGCTGGACCTGCCGCGCAAGACGCTGCTGTTCCTCGTGCTGTCGGGCATCGCCACGGGCGCAAGCTGGCTCGCATACTTCAAGGCGCTGCAGATGGCGCCGGCCTCCCAAGTGGGGCCGGTGGACAAGCTGAGCGTGCTGCTGATCATGGTCACGGCGGTGCTGTTTCTTGGCGAGACGCTCAACTGGAAGCAGTGGGTGGGCGGCGCTCTCATCCTGGCCGGTGTGATCCTTGTGGCACAGAAAGCGCCGGAGCAAGCGGCATCGAACCCCCCGGCCACCGTGGCAAAGGCCCAGGCCGACCGCGGCTAGCCTTCGCCCACCAGCCACCGCGCCACCTTTTCCTGCGCCTGCCATTCGCCGTACACGTGTCCACGGCCGACCAGCCGGTTGACCGTCTTCTCCAGACGCCTGCTGAGCCGGCTCGGCCGCCGTCCCGCGAACCCGGTCTGCGGCAGAGGCATGAAGTAGTGCGCGTGAATGCGCGCGCCCATGGCGGCGAGCTTCTCGATAGCGGCGGCGGTGCGGTCCATGTCGTCGTCCGTCTCGCCGGGCAGTCCCAGGATGAAATCCACGTTGGCCTGCAAGCCCGCCTTGAGCGTCAGCGTCACCGCGGAGAGCACGTCGTCCACGTTGTGGCCGCGATGGCACAGCTCCAACGTGCGTTCGCTTCCGGACTGCGCGCCGATCACGATCTTGTCGTTGTTCGCATACCGGCGGACCAGGCCAAGCGTTTCCGCCGTCACATGCTCGGGCCGCGCCTCTGACGGGAACGAGCCGACGAAGAGCCGCCCGTCCTGCCCCAGCACGCGCCGCAGGCCCGCCAGCAGCGCGTCAAGAGCGGCCAGGTTCAACTGTTTCCCGTCAGGAGAGCCATAGGAGAACGCGTCGGGGCTGAGCAGGCGCACGTCCCGGAGGCCGTTCCGCCTCATCGTCTCGACGTGCTTGACCAGTTGCTCGACGCTGCGATGCCTGGGCCGCGCGCCGAGCAGATGGGACGTCTGGCAGAACGCGCACGCGAAGTTGCAGCCCGAGAAGAAGATGGTGCCGCTCGGCACGAGGGGGCCCTCCTCACCGAAGTGGAGGAATGACGAACTCACGCGCGAGACAGCTTCCACGTGGCACGTGCCC
>JAPLOD010001007.1 GCA_026692735.1 Planctomycetota bacterium
GCGTACTTGCGCAGAGTCAAGGCGCGGACAAAAGAAGAACTCTGGCACGCCATTGGTGCAGCACTCAAGACCGTCACCGCCTCAGACGCCATCGGCTGGTTTGAATCGTGCGGCTACATTCAATCGTGAACTGCTCTAGCCGGTTCGGAACTCGACGCACAGGTGGCGCACTTGCTGGAACTGCTGGGCCTGCAAGGCCTGGCTGACCGGCGCTGCGAAGGGCTGTCCACAGGCGAGCGGCAGCGCGTGCATATCGCGCGCACGCTGATCGGCGATCCGCCCGTGCTGATCCTGGACGAGCCGACGCTCGGGTTAGACGTGCTCACCAACCGCCTCATCCTGAACTTCATCCGCCAGGCGGGCCTCGACGGCCGGACGATCATCCTCTCGACGCATCACCTCGACGAGGTCGAGAGCGTCTGCCGCCGTTTCGGCCTGCTGCACAAAGGCAAGCTGCTCGCCGAAGGCACGGTGGCCGAACTGCGCGTGCTGGCCGGCAAGGAGCGGCTCAGCGACGTGTTCCTGACGCTGGTCGAACGGGTCGAGGGGAGGGGCGCCATCGAGAGCCTCAGTGTGCTTGGGCATGATCCCGCAACGGCCAGCAGGGCTGACGCATGCAGCCGAGACGGCTGCACCACAAACGGGGGCCGCGACGATGGCTCCTAAGGTTCGGGCGGTCTACGCGAAGGAACTGCGCGACTGCCTGCGCGACCGGCGGACGCTATTCGCGTCGGTCGTGGTGCCGCTGCTCCTGTACCCGGTCATGATGCTGGGTATGTTCGAAGTGGTGCAGATCGCGCGCACGAGGCTGCAGCACGAAGTGTACGAGGTGGCAATCCCGCCCGGCACATCCGCGTTCTTCGAGAAACTCAGCAAGCTGCCGGAAGACGCGGGGGAAAAGGGCGAGACGGTTCCCGGGAAACGCGAAACGGACCAGAAGCTAAAGGCTCCGGCGCCGTCGCTGGCCTTCAAGGAGATGGAAGCGCAAGACGCCGAGAAGGCGCTTGAGGCGGGCAACGTCCGCGCCGTGGTGATGGTGCCGCCGGACATCGAACAGCGGGTGGCCGCTCAGGCAGACGTCAAGGTTGACATGCAGTTCGACCGGGCCGAACAGCGGTCGCGCGACGCCGAAAGCCGGCTTGAGGTGTTGTTCGGCCGTTACAGGAACCAGGTGGTGCGGTCGCATCTGGAGGCGCAGAAACTGAAGCGCGAGTTCCTCCATCCGTTCACACTGGTCATGCGCAACGTCGCGCATCCGTCCAAGCTGGGCGGCTCGATGCTGGGCCTCTTCCTCCCGTTCCTGTTCATCATGATGATTATCACGGGCGCGATCTACCCGGCGATAGACATGACGGCGGGGGAGAAAGAGCGCTCGACGCTGGAGACGCTGGTCAGCATGCCGGTGCGGCCGATCGAGGTCATCGCGGGCAAGTTCCTGGCGGTGGCCACGATGGCGCTGGGCAACGCGACGCTGAACGTGGCCAGCTTCGCCGCGACGTTCTTCCTGCTGCCCGCTCCGCAGATGGCGCAGTTCCAGTTTCCCTGGGCGGCCCTCCCGCTGACGTTGCTGCTGCTGCTGCCGCTGGCGCTCTTCTTCGCGGGGATGCTGCTGGCGGTGTCGAGCTTCGCGTCCAACCAGAAGGAAGCCCAGGTGTATTGCCTGCCGGTGTACCTGGTCCCGCTGCTGGGCATGATGGTCGTGATGACGCCCGGCATCGAGCTTGAGGGGCCGCTGGTCCTGGTGCCCGTGGTGAATGCCGCGCTGCTGATCAAGGAGCTGTTCCTGTATCACGGGACGACGCAGCAGATCGTCTTCGTGTTCGTCAGCACGTGTTTCTACGCCGCCGGCACGGTGGCGCTCGCGGCGCGCGTCTTCGCGCGGGAAGAAGTGCTCTTCTCGGCGCAGAACAGCCTGCGGCTGTTCCTGAGCCGCCGCTTTTTCAGGCCGTCGGCCGAGCCGAAGGCCGGCGACGGTCTGCTGGTGCTGGCGCTGGTGTTCCCGCTCAACTTCTATCTCCAGCTTTGGCTGACGAAGGTGCTGCTGGACCCCGTGGCCGGCCTGACGCCCGCGCAGTTTGCGATGCTGGTCCTTCTGCCGGAATACCTGCTGTTCATGGCCTTGCCGCTGGCCGTGGCCTGGTATCTGAAGCTGGACTGGAGGAAGACGTTCCTGTGGCGCATGCCGCGGTTCGGCGGGCTGCTGGGCGGACTGTGCCTGGGCTGTTCCTCGTGGCTCATCGCGATGCAGCTTGTGTCGTGGCAGAGCTATGTCTGGAAGTATACGCCGGGCGATATGGGTGTGCTGGAGAAAGCGGTCGCGCCGCTGTTCCAGTCAGCGCCGGGGATCACCCTGCTCATCTTCCTGATGGGCATCACGCCGGGCGTCTGCGAAGAGCACCTCTTCCGCGGCTTCCTGCAACAGGGCCTGCGCCGTTCCGGCAAGTGGACGACGGTGCTGGCGGTGGGGCTGATCTTCGGCGCGTACCACTTCCCGCTGTTCAGGCAGCCCATCACGGCGCTGATGGGCGTGGCGCTGGCCTACGCCGCCTGGGAGACGCGCAGCATCTGGCCGAGCGTGCTGTTCCACGCCTGCCACAACAGTCTGGCCACGGTGGGCCCCACGATGCTGGGCCTGCGCGACGCGCCCCCAGAGGCCGGTCAGCCCCTGCCGGGAGTGGCGCTGAAGTATCTGCTGCCGGCGGTTGCGCTCTTTGCGGCGGGGCTGTGGCTGGTTCGGCAGGCGAGGGCGGAGGACGCACCGCCATCGGCGGCGACGAGTTGAAGTATGACGGTGGATGAGCTATAGTGCTTCTTTGAGCATGAGGTCTGCGACGTATGTCTCCTCCTGTTATCGCGATTGATGGCCCCGCGGGCAGCGGCAAGTCCACGGCGGCGCGGCACCTGGCCGAGGCGCTGAGGTTCACCTATCTCAATACCGGCGCGATGTACCGCGCCGTGGCATTCATCGCCTTGGAAAGCGGCATTGACCTCAACGCTGCCGAGCGCATCGTGGAAGCGGCGCGGAACCTGCGCTTCAGGTACGAACTGAAGGACGGCCAGCAGCGCTTTATCGTGCACGACGAAGACCGCACGCGGGAGCTTTTCACCGCCGCGCTGACGGTGCAGCTCAAGCCCGTCGTCAACAACCTTGGCGTCCGCGAGGCGCTGGTCCAGACGATGCGCGAGGCGGTGCGGAAAGTGCTGACGGAGGGCGTGCCCGGCGTGGTGATGGAAGGGCGCGACATCGGCACGGTGGTCTTCCCCGATGCGGCGCTGAAGTTCTAC
>JAPLOD010001008.1 GCA_026692735.1 Planctomycetota bacterium
CTCGCCGCGGCCGGCAAAAGCACGCCGCCGGTGCGCGCGGCCCTTCTCCGCGTGGCGGCCGAGAGGCGCACCGCGGATGCCACTCCCGCGCTCCTCCAGGCGGCCGGCGACGCGGACGAGTCGTTGCGCCTGGCCGCCGCCGAAGCCATGGCCATCATCGGCGCGGCGGAATGCTACCCGAAGCTCATTGACATGGTCCTGAACGGCGCTGCGCCCGCAGAGCCGGTGGAGAAGGCCCTCCTGGCCGTCGCCGGGCGCATGCCGGACGCAGACGCGCGCGTGAAGCCGGTGCTCGGCGCTCTGCCGAATGCGAAACCCGCGGCCAAAGTATCGCTCCTCCGCGTGCTGCGAGGACTGGGCGGCGCAGATGCCCTGGAAGCCGTGCGCGCGTCGTTGAAGGACGCCGACGCCAGTGTCGTTGATGCCGCCGTGCGCGCGCTGGCCGACTGGTCCGACCAGTCGCCCGCGGCAGACTTGCTCAAGCTGGTCAAGGAAGCCCCGCAGGACGTGCACCACGTGCTGGCTCTGCGCGGGTTCTTGCGCATGGCGCGTTCGGCAAAGGGCGGCCCGCCCGAGCAGCTCCAGATGCTGCAGCAGGTGGCCCAGGTCGCGACCACTCCGGACGCCAAGAAGCTGCTCCTGAGCGGCCTCGGCGACCTCGCCGAACCGGGCGCGCTGCAGGTGGCCGGCGGAATGGTCGGCGATCAAGCGGTGCAGGCCGAGGCGCGGATTGCGGTCACGAAGATCGTCGGCGCCATGGCCCGTGCCAATGCGGCCGTCGCTCGCGAAGCCGTGGACAAGCTGGCGGCAACTGTCAACGATAAGGCGCTCACCGAGCAACTGGTTGCGGCCGTCGAGTCCGGCAACAAGCCCGAGATTGATGAGGCAATCGCTTTGACGCACGATCCGAAGCGCAGCGAGGGTCTGAAGAAAGCCTTGGCCAAGCGGGCGCCCCAGGGCTTCAGCCTGGCTTGCTACCTGGACTGCGGCGCCGATTCCTCCGATGGCGCCAAAGGCGGCCCGGCGCTGAAAGTCGGCGAGGCCAAGGCGTATTTCTTCCCGGAGGCTGATCGCGCGGCGCATTACCGCTTCGGCACGGTCTGGTACGGCGGCGAAGTGCCCTTTGACGCCACGGGGCTGGACGCAAAGAAAGCCTATCAGATCGGCTTCAGTTGGTGGGACTTCGATGGCGGCGGCCGCGTCGAATCTGTGTGGCTGGCGCCCGGCAAGGGCGGCGAGTTCAAGCAGGTCCTGAAGCCCACCAAGCTGCCGGACTTCAAGAGCGCGCAGGAGATGCCCGCCGAGTTCACGGTGGCCGTGCCGCCTGCCCTGCACGCCGACGGAAGCTTGCGCATCGCGTTCCGGCAGAACGCCGGGCCCAATGCCGTTGTGAGCGAGATCTGGCTGTGGGAGGGCGGCGAAGCGAGCGCCAAGGACGTGAGGGTCCAGGACATGGCAGGCCCGAAGGAAGAGACGAAGGAAGAGAAGGCGCCCCCGGCCGCGGACGCGCCCGTGGCGATCACGCGCGGCAAGGCCGAAGCGGGCCGCACAACGAAGGTTCTCATTGTCACGGGCATTGATTACCCCGGCCACAAGTGGCGCGAAACATATCCCGTGGTTGTCGCGGACCTCAACGAGGACAAGCGACTGCTTGTGGACGTGGCCGAAGATCCGAAGGTCCTCTGCTCGCCGGAGATCAACGACTACGCCGCGCTCATCATCCACTTCATGAACTGGGAGAAACCCGATCCCGGCGAAAAGGCGCGCGCCAACCTCAAGGCCTTCGTCGAGGGCGGCAAGGGCATGCTCTTGACGCACTTCGCCTGCGGCGCGTTCCAGGACGGCGGAACGCCCTGGCCGGAATTCGGCAAGCTTGCCGGCCGCGCCTGGGACCGCAAGCTGCGCGGCCACGACCCGTATGGGAAGTTCGAAGTCCGCATGACGGATGTGAAGCACCCCATCACCGAAGGGCTGAAGCCGTTCGAGGTCACCGACGAGCTGTACACCTGCCTGGGCGGCGACACGCCGATCGCCATCCTGGCCGTGGCGACAAGCAAAGTGGACAAGAAAGAGTACCCGATAGCATTTGTGCTGGACTGCGGCAAGGGTCGCGTCTTCCACACTGTGCTGGGACACGATGCGCAGGTGTGGAAGACGCCGGGGCCGGCGGAGTTGATCCGGCGGGGCACGGCGTGGGCGGCGGGACTGCCGCCAGTGGCGAAGTAGGCCGGAGGCTGGGGTCGCGCTGAGCCCTCGATACTCAGCACTCGGAACTCATTCAGGAGGAGGGGGAGATGATCAGGATTGGCATTGCGAGCGACAACTTCAGGCACGAAGACCGCAGCGTCAGCTACGTCTTCAAGTGGTGCAAACAGCACGGCTGCAACATCGTCGAGATCAACACCGTCAACGGCGAGGATTTCTTCGAGGGCCTCGGCTTCTCGCCGGCCGTCTCCCTGAACTGCGACGCGATGGCGTTGCGCGGCGAACTGAAAAGCTATGGATTGAAGGTCAGCCAGCTTGACTGCCACTACGCGCTGCACCGCTGGCAGTCCATTCCGTACATGATCTACGGCATCCGCCTTGCCGCCATGATCGGCTGCCCCTACGTCGCGACCACCGACGGCGCCGAAGTGCCCAAGGGCATGACGCTCAACGAAGTCTATCGTCGGGCCAGGTATCACCTCCAGGAAGCGCTCGCCGTCGCGCATACGCACAACGTCGGCATCAACGTCGAGCCGCACGGCCCGCTCACGACCAACCGCAAGCTGATGGCCAGGCTGATGAAGGAAGTGAACGACCCGCTGCTGGGCGTCAACTTCGATACGGGCAACACGTTCATCGCCGGCAACGATCCCGTGGCCATGGTCAAAGAGCTGCTGCCCTGGATCAAGCACTTCCACGTCAAGGACGTCGCGCCGGAGCTCAAGGCCAACATCGGCAAGGACACCGGCATCGCCGCCAGCGAAGTCTACATCGGCCAGGGCATCAACGCCGACAACATCCGCAAGATCGTGCGGATTCTGAAGGCCAGGAAGTGGGACGGCGTGATGGCGCTCGAAACCAAGGGCGAGAAGAACACCCTCAAGAGCGTCGAGTGGATGCGCGGCGTCATCGCCGGCAAGTAGCCGCGGAGTGGCGTCAGATTGTAGCCCACGGCGTAAGCCGTGGGGACTGGTGCGTCACCGATGTCAAGAGCCCCGGAGGGGCGACAGAGGAGCACGATGCCAACACGCGACAACCAGCGGGCGGAACTCACCCGCCGCACCTTCATGGCCGGCGCCGCCGCGACGGCCGCCGCGGTCACGATCGTCACGGCGGAGCCGGTCTACGCCGAGGATGCCAGGCCCAAGGATGAGAAAGGAGCCGCAGTGATGAAGATCGGATTCCACACGGACGCGTTCAACACATCGTATTCCAGCTTTGAGGCCTGCCTGAAGTGGGCGCAGAAGAATAACGTCCGCTGCATCGAGTGCGGCCTGATTGACGGCGTGAGCTGGATTCACGGCCTCGGATACCAGCCGCACGTGGCCATGTACGAAGACCCCGTGCTGCTGCGCAAGAAGATGGACGGCTACGGCGTGCGCTTCTCGCAGGTGGACGCCGCCTATCCGCTTTCCAACAAGGACGGCCCCATGCGCGGCGTGCCCTACGTTTTGAACGCCATCCGCTGGGCCAAGCTGACCGGCTGCCCCTGCGTGGACACCACCGACGGCCTGCACAAGCCCGAGGGACTCGACGATCCCGACGCCATGGACATGATGAAGCGTGAATATCAGCAGATCATCGAAGTGGCCGAAGCGTACGAGATCACCATCAACATTGAGCCGCACGGGTACTTCACGACCAAGCCCGAGATGATGGAGAAGATGCTCGGCTTCTGCGACAGCAAATGGCTGCGCATGAACATGGACACCGGCAAAACGTTCATTGCCGGCCAGGACCCCGTCGCGTTCCTCAAGAAGTTCCTCAAGAAGGTCAGCCACGTCCACGTGAAGGACGTGTCGGAATCCCTCGCCGCCGCCACGCGCGGCAAGCAGACCGGCATCGCCGTCAGCCAGTGCGCCATCGGCGAAGGCGCCAATGCGGACAACATCCGCAAATGCCTGGAGGTCCTGCGCGACAACGGCTACGCGGGCACGCTGAGCATGGAATGCGAAGGCCAGGGCGGCCCGATGATCGAGAAGTCGCTGGCGTGGATGCGGAAGACGCTGAAGGAACTGGACATCACGGCGGAGTAGCGGCCGGTCACACTTGAGTGGAGGAACATACCATGAAATCGCACGCAGCAGAGACCCAACCGCCCGTGGACCGTCGCCGTTTCCTTGAAGGCACCCTTGCCTTCGCCGCTTCGGCCGCCCTGCTGAAGTCTTCGCCGGGCTACGCCGAGGAGAAGGCGCCGGAACCCAAGGCCGAGCCTAAGCGCAAGGTCAAGCTCGGCCTCGTGGGCTGCGGCGGGCGCGGCAACTGGCTGCTCAACCTCTTCAAGCAGCACGGCGGGTACGAATGTTACGCCATGGCCGACTACTTCCAGGAAGTCGCCGAGGCTTCCGGCAAGGCCTACGGCGTGGACAAGGCGCGCTGCTTCGGCGGCCTGTCGGGCTACAAGAAGCTGATCGAGAGCGGCGTCGAGGCGGTCGCGATTATTGACGTGCCGTACTTCTACCCCGAGCAGGCGCGGGATGCCGTGGCGGCCGGCGTGAACGTGTACATGGCCAAACCAGTCGCCGTGGACGTGCCGGGCACGCTGATGGTCGGCGAGGCCGCGAAAGAAGCCACGAAAAAGCAGCGCGTCTTCCTCGTGGACTACCAGTTGCCGCTCGAACCGGCGTGCATCGAGGTCGCCACACGCATTCGCGACGGCGCGCTGGGCAAGCTGGTCCATCTCGCGTCGTTCGGCCTCGCCTGGCAGGCGTGGCCCGACCCCGCGCTCACGCCGAACATCGAGAGCCGTCTGCGCGGCGAGATATGGCTTTCCGACACGAACTTGAGCGGCGACACCATCGTTTCCTACGACATTCACATCATTGACGGCATCATGTGGGTGATGGGCAAACGGCCGGTGAGCGCGTGCGGCATGGCTCGCACGTGCCGCCCGGAACCGCATGGCGACCGCACCGACAGCGCGACGGCGGTCTACGAATACGACGATGGCACCATCTGGACGCACGTCACGCAGTCGCTCAGCAACGGCTTCGATATCGCCCTGCCCACGCTTTCCGCCAACTTCTTCGGCATGACAGTCACCGCCCATCTGCAGTATGGCGGCAAGGTGTATGTGCGCGGCGGACAGAAGCACTACGCCGGCACGTGCGGCAGCATCTACGACGACGGCGCCAAGCGGAACATCGCCACCTTCCACACCAACATCACCGAGGGTAAGTTCGAGAACGCCAGCGCTCAGCGCGCCGTGGACGGGCACCTCGCCGCGATCCTCGGCCGCGAAGCCGCCGCGCGGAGGAAATACCTCACGATGGAGGAACTCATCAAGGAGAACAAGCGCCTCGAGGTGGATCTGAAGGGACTGAAGGCATGAGCCCATTGCGGAGTGCGGATTGCCGATTGGCGCTTGGCGGAGCCGCGGCCTGCCTGCTGGCGGCGTGGCTGGCCCCTGCTTTCGCCGGCGACGAGACCCCTCAGCCGCAGCGGCCCTGGTGGCTCCGCGAGGGCCTCCGGGTCCTCACCTACGAGTTCCTCGAACGCAACGACAAGCGCAAGGCCGACCTCACCGCCGATGAGATCGTCGCATACGTCCGGCGGGCGGGCGGATGCGACGTCTTCCTGGCCAAGGGCTTCCACTATTGGCAGGGCCGCTTCGATGACAGTTCCGGGGGATACCCGCGCTTCAAGGCGAAAATCCGCGACCTGGTCCCTCCGCTGCACGCGCTGGGCGCCAAGGTTGGAGTCTTCGGGTTCACCAACCGCCAGCGGTCGTATCAGGACCAGCCCGACGCCGAGCTGATTCTCAACGTCTGGAAGGAGTATGTGGACATGGGCGCCGACATTCTCTTCGTGGACGAGGAGAGCGGCAAGAGCGGCCTCGACATCCCGCCGGCCTGCCTCGCCCACTGCGACGAACTCCGCACGCGCTTCAAGCTCCCTGTCGGCCTCTTCCTCTATGGAAGCGCAGCGGACGCAAGACAGGCGGGCGAGATCGCCAGGCACGCGGATGTCGTCGGCGAGATGGGCTACAACCTCTACCTCGACGCCCCCGGCAACTACGCGCTCGGGGAAGTCACGCGGCGCTGGTCTGAGGCAATCCGCGCGAGCACGGCCGGACGCTGCGCCTACTGGACCGGCGCGATGGTCTGCGAGAATCCCGCGCAAGGACCAGGAACCGCTTTCTGGAAAGAGCGGTTCGGGACCCGTGGCCTCGCGGACTACTTCCTGGATTAC
>JAPLOD010001009.1 GCA_026692735.1 Planctomycetota bacterium
ACTCTCCCCTTGCGGGAGAGGGGCAGGGGGTGAGGGCCGCAGCACGCGCGCCGTAAGCCCCCAGCGCGGACTGGCGCCGCGGTCCGTGATATCCAGCCAGTTGCCGGGGCCTTCGCCCTGGTCGCAGAAGACGGGCGACACGTCGCCGCGGTTTGCGCGCCAGATGCGGTAGTAGTTTCCCGGCCCGACCTGAATGCCGCTCTCGCGCCACTTGGGCCACAACGCTGCGCCTTCGCCCCAGTTGTACTCGCTGGTCAGCCAGTTCGGGATGCGCTCGTCGTTCTGGTCCAGTCTGCAGCGCTCGAGGCGGAAACGCCCCGGCGCCGTCGTCTGGATGAGGTTGCCGTTGCCGCTGAGCTTCAGGGGCACAAGCAGCCCCCAGCTCGCCACGCGGCCCTTGCCCTTTGTTACCTTGCACGTCCCGGTCACTCTGACGGCGGCAACGCCCTCAACCTGCGCGGGTTCGCTGAACACCAGCAGTTCGGCCTGCTGCCCGGCCGCGGCGGCGTCGCTAATCACCACTGTCCGTTCGGCGACGAGCAGAGCCGTCCCGGCTTTGGGCACAATGAGCTCACAGAACGCCGTGGCCTTACCGTTGGGCAGCGACAGGCCCTCTCGTCCCTCACCGCGCGGCTTTCCGACGCGTTCGCCGGCCGCCTGTTCCCCGCCCGGCTTGAACCAGTTGGGGGAAGGCGGGCTGGGAATCGCCTTGGGAACGATTCTGCGCCATCCTCCCGATCCCTCCGCTTCCCACCCGAACTTGCTCGGCGGCGCCACCAGCGCGCCCATCGCGTACGGCAGATCGCGGATCGTGTTGGCGTCGAACGACGGCGTGCGCCAGCCCGCATGGCCCGGCCACTGTTCCGGCGGCAAGTCTTCCAGCGAGTTCTTCGGCGTGGCGGCGCGCTTCCTCAGGATCGTCTCCAGTTGCGCGCGGAGCGTTTCATCCTTGCTGAAACGGTAGCCCAGCGCCATCGCGTAGAGGAATTGTTCAGGCTCCTTCTCCTTCGCGCCCATCCGGGCCACGGCCACGACGCGCTCCTGAAACGCCTTGTCATCGGACAGCTCAGCGTATTCGCCCGCGGCGTTGAACACGCCAAAGCTCGGCCCGTAGGCGAGCTCCTTCGCGCTCTTCGGAGGAATGAGGCCGGTTTTGTCGAGGACCGTGCGGCAGGCGTCGAGGTACTTCTTGTCGCCCGTCGTCTCGTACTTCCACAGCAGCGCGCTGGCCGCGGAGCCCTGCCCGTCGCTCTCGCCGCTGTTCCCCAGACGCGACCCTTTGCCGCTCGCGTATTGGAACGCTGCATCGGCCACGATGTCGAGGCCGTCAGCGATCACGCCGTCGCCCGTAAGCAGGTACAGGATGCGCTGCCCGCCGGGGTACGAACCGCGCATGCCGATGTACGGGCAGCCGAAAGGCTGGACGTTGTGGCGGTGGGAGCAGCCCTTCACAGTCCACCACGTCTTTGTGTTTTCGAGGTGCTGCGCCGTGTGGACCATGTTGGTGTCGTAGTTGATGCGGTTGAACGCTTCGCCGGCGTCGAACACCCGGCGGTCGAACATGCGCAGGCACTCCAGCATCAGCACGTGGCCGATGCGCCCCGCGCCGTCGTTGAGCGCCCAGCCCCAGCGGCCGTAGTCGTTGTCCCAGCGGTCATTCCGGTGCACCTGGCCGTAGCGCGACTGCCAGAAACCGTACGTGGTCTTGCCGTACCAGCCGAAGAGATCCTGGCAATAGAGGTGGTAGTGAACCCTCCGTTCCGTGTCCTTATCAACCGCTGCGAATTCGCCGTCCGTCTGCAGCGGAGCGAACGGCCCCAGCGCATTGGTCCCGGCGTACCACGCAGGCGGCGTGCGAAGCAGGGCACGTCCCTGAAGCGCAACGGCGGCCTCCTGCAGCGCGGCGTCTTTGTTCGTCTCACCAAACCAGAGCACGAAGCTGTGGCTCTTGGCCAGGCCCCGCGCTGCGTACCTGGCGAAGCGCTCGATGCTCGCGGCGTCCTTCGTGTCGCCGCTCTCGCCGACGGCCCACTCCCGTGCGTAACGGCGCAAATCCCACACGCCGGCTGCCTGCGGCCAGAAATCCACCCACGCGGAGCCGTGCTCCTGCGTGATCGCGCACGGCCTGTTCTGCCAGCCCTGGCGGATGAGCGCCAGCCCGCCCTTGAGCGGCGCCCAGCACAGGCGCGTCTCCCTGGCGACGGAGAGCTTCGCGCCGACCTGCTCCAACTCTACGCCCGGTTCGAGCACCAGCGTGCCGCGCGGACCGGCCAGGCCGGGCAGTTCGACGCCCCAACGCGCGATGTAGTCGCAGTCCGGTTCGCCGGAGAAGACGATCTGGTGCTGGCCATAGACGACACTGCAGTCCTTGAAGAAGCTCAGCCGCATCGAGAACGGCATTCGCCCCGGCGGTTCGACGCGCTTGACCTCGTCGGGCAGCGTCGCGCCGAAATGCGGCAGCAGCACATGCCCGCGCACAAGCACGGTAGCGCGGATCGGGCCGGGCGATTCGACGGCCAGTTCGTCAACCTGCACTTTGCCGGCGTCAAGCGCCGCGTTGGGATCGCGGCAGACGAAACGGTTCACGGGCAGAGCGTCGGGACCGCCGGCGCGCAGCGTCTCGATCACCAGCCGCGCGGGCTGGGCCGGGGCGATGATGCTCTTGCCGCCAATAGCCAGCTCATCAACCACGCCTCCGCCTGTCTTGCGGATCGCGGCCGTGACACCGCCGCCGGAGATTCGCGCGTCCGGGCCGTTCAGCGCCGCCGTAAGGGCGCCTGTCACGGGCGCGCGGCGCACATCAGCGCCGAACTCAAGCGAGAGCGTTTCGCCCGCGGCGGGGGCGAGCACGGCGTCAACGAGCGCCCACTTGACGGAACCATCCGGCCACACGGCCAGCCGCGAAACCTGGCAGGGAATCTCCTTCTTGTTGCCGTCAACCAGCCGGATGTTGTCAGCCGACGGAACCTGGCCCTTGGCGAAGGGGACGCCGCCTGCGACGGGAATGGCAATGCCGCCCGCGGCGCCGGGAGGCCAGTCAATCTTCAAGGGAACGCCGGCAGCATCGGCGCGTGCCGCTGCGAGCACGGCGCAGACTGCGAGAAGGCTGGCGGTACGGATGACCCAGGCGCGCGCCATGGCCGTTTCCTCCTGGCTGGGGGATGCCGCTGTCATTCTACCTGGAATCATGTAAATTGTGGCATGGATTCCCGAGGGCCGCCCCATGCTTACGTTCAGCTCGCACGTTGACGGTTACCACGACGTTGCGGACCAGATGATTGATCACCTGCGCCGTCGCGCGGAACGCTGCTTCCGCCGCCGCGAAGCCGAACGGGCCGCCGTGAAAACGGTGGCTGATTTCGCGGGGTACCGCGCGCGCATGCACGGGAATTTTCTGCGCGCCATCGGCGGACTGCCGAAGGAGCGCACGCCGCTTGAAGCGAAGATCACGGGAACTCTCGACCGCGGTTCCTACGTCATCGAGAAGCTGATCTACCACAGCCTGCCGGGCTTCCCCGTCACCGCGTCGCTCTACATGCCCAAGTCGCGGCGCGGCAAGGGGCCGGGAGCAGCGGTCCTGTTTGTCTCAGGGCATGCGCTGGAAGCCAAGGCGTACGGCAACTACCAGAAAGTGTGCATCGCTCTGGCCCTCGCCGATTTCGTCGTGCTCGCGATTGACCCGTTGGGCCAGGGCGAACGCTTCCAGTTCATTGACGAGAAGACCGGTGTTCAGCGCGTGACGTGGGGCACGACCGAGCACACGCACGCGGGCATCCCGCACTACATGGCCGGCATGTCCATCGCGCGGCATTTCGTGTGGGACGGCGTCCGCGGCATTGATTACCTGCTCACGCGCCCGGAAGTTGATCCGGCGAAGATCGGCGTGACGGGCAGTTCCGGCGGCGGCACGCAGTCGTGCTACCTGATGCTGGCCGAGCCGCGCCTGGCCGCCGCCATGCCGTGCACGTTCGTGATGGACTACGAATCCTATCTGAAGACCGGCCAGCCGCAGGACGGCGAGCAGAACCTGTACGGCTGCTTCGCGGACGGCCCGGACCACGACGATTACATCACGGCCATGGCCCCACGCCCCGTGCGTCTGGGACTGGCGGCGTACGATTTCTTCCCGATCGAAGGCGCGCTCGCCGCCTTTGAGAGAGCCAGAAAGGTGTACCTGCTGTATGGCGCGGAGGCGGCGGCGCGGCTCGATTACGTCGTCGCGCCGACGGTCCACTGCTATTCGGCGTACCTGCGGAATGCCGCGGTCGAGTTCTTCAGCAAGGCGCTGACAGGCGAACATGCCTGCCACGAACGGGACGTTCGTGGTACCACGGGCGTCCCGCCCGTGGCGCCGGCGGCACAAGGCGAGCCCGAGGCCCTGCCTCCCGAGGAACTCAACGCCACGCCCACGGGCCAGGTCCTGCGCAGCTTCCCGGAATGCCGGACGGTCAGCGCGCTGTTGCGCGAGGAACTGGGGCGCGTCGCACCCGCGCCGTGCAAACATGAGCCCAAGATACTGCGTGCGGTGCTGGCCGAGTCGCTGGGCATCGGCAGAAACGTCAGCGACTATGAAGAGGAAGCCGCCTGGGCCGGCGCGCCGCGCCAGCGCACGATCTTTCCGCGCATCATCACGGACGAACCCGCGGCCGGCTACAGAACGGAGAAACTGTTCTTCTTCTCCGAGCCGGAGGTCTGCGTGACGGGCGTCTTCGTGCAGGCGCGCGCCGCCGCGGCGCCGGCGCGCACGGAGATGCTGCTCTTCGAGGAAGGCACGGACGCGATCCCTGCCGAGCGCGCGCGGCTGGTTGACATCCTGGAACAGGGACGCAACGTGTTCGTCCTGGATGTGCGCGGCGTGGGAGCGGTCAAGACGCGGCCGATCACCGCTTACGCCGGCGACGGCAAACATGGCACGGAGTTCCGTCTCGGCTGCGACGCGATGAAGATGAAGACGTCCACGCTGGGTTTGCGCGTCTTCGACGTTCTGCGCGGCATTGATTACCTGCACACGCGCGCCGATGCCGGAGCGGTGTCGCTTACGGGCGTGGGCGTGGCCGGCGCGTGGGCGCTGTACGCCGCGGCGCTGGAACCGCGCGCGGCCGGGCTGACGCTGGACAGCGCGCTTCTCTCGTACCGCCAGGCGGCGGAAACACGCTACTACGACGAGCGGCTGCTCAGCTTCCGCTCCGTGTCGTGGGGGATGCTGCGCGTGGGCGATGTGGTGGACATCCTGGCGGCCATTGCGCCGCGTCCGCTGACCATCGTGCGTCCGCTGTCGGCCACCGGAGTGCCACTCGACCACGCGGCGGTCGAGTCAACGTTCCTGAAACCAGCGGAAGAAGCCGGGCTGATCGGCGCACAGGCGGGCGGCTGGCGGCCGGAGTTCAAGTGACACTCCGCGGGCATGCCGGGAAATGGAGGCGAGACCATGAGACTATGCGTCATGGCGCTGCTGTCCGTTGCGGCAGCCGTCAGCTCGCTGGCGGGGGACGCGGCGAAACCTGCCGAGGTGGCGTTCGAGTTCTCGCTGGAGAAGCCGGCCACAACCAGCGGCGGCATTCTCGACGCGCAGGGACGGCTGGTCCGCGTGCTGTGGACCATGACGGAGACGCCGGCGGGCAAGCAGACCAAGACGTGGGATGGACGGGATGAGTTCGGCGAGGCGGCGGCGGCGGGCGAGTACCGCTTTCTTGTGATCGCCAACCGGGGCACATACCAGAACGTCGGAGCCATCGGCAACAGCGGGCGGCCGGCGAACGACAAGAACCACACGCCGAGCAATCTCGAATCCGTGACGGTGGACGCGGAGGGGGCGATCTACACGGCGAACAACTGGGACGAGGCGGGCGCGGATTTCAAGAAATGGGACGCCAATGGAAAGTCCGTCTACGACGCGAAGTATCAGATTCGCAACGGCCAGCCGAACGGCGCGCCGTACGCCATCGCTGTGGACGACACGCACATGTACTGCACCATGTACGGCTGGAACAGCCCGGAGTGGAAGCAGAAGGCGCAGGTCCAAAAGTTCGCGCTGAAGGACGGCAAGCACGTCAAGTTCACGAAGGTGGAGGACAAATACGGCCACATCCAGCTCTACGAATTCCCCGGCAAGCAGATGCCGCCCGACGCGCCGCCGTCCGACAAGGTCCTATACGAATGCCCGCTGCGCGCGATTGCGGTGCAGGGGCCTCAGATTCTCGTCGTGGATTTCCTCGGCAACCGCGTTCTGCGCTTCGATAAGGAGACGGGCGAGGCGAAGGGCGAGTTCCCGGTGAAGCAGCCGCTGGCGTTGGCGCTCGATGCGAAGGGCCGAATCTGGGTTGGGCACCAGCATCACCTGGTGAGCGTGTTTGCGAGCGAAGGCAAGGACGGCCGGGAGGTCATCTCCGATGCCGGCGAGATCGAAGCGCTGGCGTTCGACCCGGCCGGCCGATTGCTGGTGGCGGACAGCGGCGCGGGCGCCGTGAAGTTCCACGACGTGTCGGGCGAGAAGCCGAAACTTGTGGACACGCTGGGCAAGAAGGCTCAGCCCGGCGACCGCGACGCGGGGTGCTTCTACCGGCTGCGCGGCGTGGCGGCCGACAAGGACGGCAACATCATCACCATCCAGACCGAGCCGCCGTACGGCGGGGCGCGGCTGGCGAAATGGTCGGCGAAGAAGGAGCTGGTGTGGGAACATTTCGGCGCGGAGTTCGTATCGCTCGGCAACTACGGCGCGGACGAGCCTGACGACTTCTTCTCGATGAGCTTCCACCGCTACAAGCTGGGCGACCGCGCGACAGGCGCGTGGGAGTTGATCGGCAACACGTTCGCCGGCGGCAGGAAGTACGGCTCCGATCCGCACGGCGTGCCGCGCGTTCTGAAGCTCGGGCAGAACAGGTTCTACTTCCAGCCCAGCGGCGATGGCGTGCAGGTCTACCGGATAGACGGCAAGGTGCTGCGGCTGGCCGCGGCCATCGGCGGCAGCGACCCGGCGCCCGACGGGACGATTCGCACGGCGAAACTGGGACAGTGGTCCTGGCACGACGCGAACGGCGCCGGCGAGCTGAAGGCCGAGGACGTGCAGTGGTTCAAGAAGCAGGGCGAAGGCAAGTACGCGTGCTTCGGCATGGACGTGGACCAGGAGGGGAACATCTGGTTCGGCGAACACCACACGCGCGGCATCTGGCAGATACCACTCGGGCCGCTGGATGCCCGCGGCAACCCCACCTACGACTGGGCCAATGCAAAGCAGGTCATCGCGAAGGACCAGTCGCCGCTCAAGTTCGAGCCGAACATGGCGCAGCGCGGGGACGACGGTTCGATCTACGCGTTCGGCTGGAGCAGCAAGTGGCCATCGCCGAAGAACAACCCCTTCTGGATGGGCGGCGTGACGCTGGTGAAGTACGACAAGACCGGAACGCGCCTGTGGGCGGTCGGCCTGCCCAAGGTGTGCGTGGGACTGGATGCGGTGCCGGGCGGAGGATGCATGGTGGGCGTCGGCGAAAAGGCGTGGATCTACCACTACTGCAGCGAGGGCCTGCTGATCGGCGTGCTGAAACCGGGCGACGCGATGTGCAAGCAGAGCGGCTGGATGGACAACCACGCGTCGGTGGCGGTCAACCGCGACCCGCGCGACAAGATCCTGGACGTGTTCGCTGAAGACGACTACGTGCTGCGCATTGGCTGGTATCGCGTGGACGACCGTGATATTGAGAGGATCACGGGCACAGTGAAGAAGCAGTGACGTGGAGCAACCGCAGATGAATGCAGATGAGCGTAGATGTTCGCAAGCGGCTCTTAGCTCCTGGCTCTTAGCTCTTGGGCTTCGCGCTCGGCAGTCTGAACCAAGAGCCAAGAGCTATGAGCCAAGAGCCAAGAGCCTTCTGTGGTTCCCGCTGTTCTGCGCGGTTGCGCTGTTGGCGGCGGCGGGCTGCAGCCGCGGCAAGTCCGAGCCGGAGGCGACGGGGGCATCGAAACAGCGCTCGGCCTTCAGCCGTTTCCTGTCGCCCCAGGACAGCGGGCTGCAATACGGCTGGGACGGGCAGTCGTCCAAGGCGGCACTGGACATGCCGGTGGATGCGGCCTTCGACAGAGCAATGGATGCCCTGCATACGCTGGGCTTCGTGGTCAAGACCGAAGAGAGCAGACGGCAGGGCGCCACGGCTCGCATAGCGGCGGCCAAGGCCGACAAGACGGAGGCGCAATTGACGTTCGAGTCCAAAGGGCCGGCCGCGACTATGGTGAAAGTCAAGGTTGGCGTCACCGGCGACCGCACCGGCAGCGAGCGGATCCTGGACGAGATCCAGAAGGGGCCTCGTCCCGCGCCGGCAAAGAAGAAGGCGTGACGGTCTCACGCGCGGAGCGGATATCGCTGAGCTCCGGGACAATCGCGTTCTCCTGCGTTGCCTTTTGAGACTGGCTCCATGCAGTACGCCGAACTGCACTGCAAAACGAATTTCTCGTTCCTGGAGGGCGCTTCCTTTCCCGACGAGCTGGTGCAGCGCGCCGGCG
>JAPLOD010001010.1 GCA_026692735.1 Planctomycetota bacterium
GCTCTTCAGCGGCAAGGCGAGCTCGCTCCAGTTCTTGCCCAGCGCCTTGACCTTGTAGGTCACGTCAAAGCGCACCGCGGTTTCCTTGGCCACGCCGACGTAACTGCCGCCGGTGATCACGGCATCGGCGGGCGGCTTGATCTCCTCCGGAGGCTTCTCCTTGGGCTGGCCGGCGTTCCAGAGCTTGAGGAACTCCTCGTACGGCAGGAAGACGCCGCGGCCCTCCTTGTCGAAGGTCTCCTTGAGCTTCTCATACGGCACGTAGACAGTCCGTTCGCGCACCAGCAGCTTGGGAGGCTCGGCGCCGTCTTCGCCGGCAGCAAGACCAGGCGCCCAAAGCAGGACCAGCGCGCCGACAACCGCGACCAGCATTCGTGTGCTCATGCTTGAAGCTCCAACCCTTGATAGGAAATCCGACTCCTCCCGTGCATGGGCGAGACGCCCATGCTACTTACATGGGCGAGATGCCCATGCTACTGAATCTCCTGCAGCCACCGCTTGACACTCAGTTCCTGCGCGCACGCCACCAGTCTGCAGACTTCCCTCCAGTCCTCGCGCTCCTGGAAGTCGGGCGGCAACTGGCGGAGCTGTTCGAGCACCGCGGCGTAGGAACCGTCGCGCACCCACGGCGAACCGCGCAGCAGCTCCGCGAAACGCGCCACGCACGCCAGGAAGCGCAACTCCGGCGACGCGGCACGGACATCGCCGGCCATCACTCCTTCGCTCAACGGGTAGTTGCGCTCGACGACCGGCAGGTGCCGGTAGCCGGCGTCCTTCCAACGCAGGAAGACCTTGCCCAGCGGCCCGTGGCTGCCGGGCTTGCGCGTGATCTCGTACATGACGGTGATGAGCGTGCTGTGAGCGACTTCGCCGGCGTCAATCTTGTCGTTGCGGAAATCCTTGTCGGCGATCTTGCGCTTCTCGTAGCCCAGCAGGCGGTAGCGCGCGACCACGTCGGGGTTGAACTCGACCTGCGCCTTGGCATCACGCGCCAGGACGTTGAGGTGCGGCGGCAACTGTTCGCGGAAGACGCGCTGCGCCTCTTCCGCCTTGTCCACGAAGTAGCAACTCCCGTTGCCATTGTCGGCCAGGCGCGACATCATCTGGTCGTTATAGGCGCCTTTACCGAAGCCGACGGCGGAGAGGTCAATGCCGCGGTCGGCGAAGACCTTGACCAGCTTCAGCATTTCCTCCGGGCCCTTGGCGCCGACGTTGGCCACGCCGTCGCTGCACAGGATCATGCGGTTGACGGCATCGGGCGAGTAGCATTCGTCGGCGAGGCGGTAGCCCATATTCAGACCGGCTTCGACGTTGGTCGCGCCGTGGGGCGTGAGCGAGTCTATGGCATCGAGGATGCGCTGCTTCTGGCGGGCCTGCGTGCGCGGCAGCGCCAGTTCGGCCTGATCGCTGAAGCCGACGATGCTCACGGCGTCTTCCGGCGAGAGATCCTCGACGAGCGCCCGCAGCGCGGCCTGGGCCAGGCCCAGCCGGTTGTCGCGGTTCATGGAGCCGGACGTGTCCACCACGAAGGTCAGCATGGCCGGCTTGCGCTCGTCCGGGCGCGCGTCGCGGGACTTGATGCCGATCTTGAGCAGTTCCACCGTGGCGCGGGCCTCCTGGCCCGTGCTACGTACCATGGCCGTCTCGGCCATGGGCACGGGCGAGACGCCCGTGCTACAAAACGGCGCAGGCATGCCTTCGGCAAAGACGCCGAACGCGTCGTCGCCGGTGACTTCGTAGGGCTGCTTGAAGTAGTTGAGGAACTCCTCGACGCGCACCGTGTCGGCCTCGGGCAGCTTGTTCTCGCGCAACTGCGAGCGGGCGCGGGTGTAGGAGGCGGTGTCAACGTCCAGGCCGAAGGTGGAAAGGTGATCGCGCGCGCAGTCCACGAAGGGCCGCGTGCCGTAGCGTTCGATGTACAGGTCTTCGTCGAGTCCCTCATCGGTGAGCACCGCGGGCGGAACCGGCGCGGGGCGGCGGAGGAAATCGCGGAGGCGGAGCTTCTCGTTGTCGGCGCGGAAGTAACGGTAACCGCGCAGGAGCTGTTCGAGATGGCCGGCCTCGGCTATGGCTTTGTCCTCCGCCGGCTTGAAGAGCGCGCCAACCCTGGGAACCTTCGTCTGGGCCGGCACAGCGGCCGACTGCGGCGGCGCTGCTTCTGTGCTCTGCGGCGCAGTGCCTCCTTCTTCGATCGTCCAGATCCTGGGATCGGGATCGAACGCGGTCATCCTCTCAACGATAGCGTGCGTCTTCGGTCCCAGATCGGCCTGGTAGGTAGTGCCATTGTTATTGATGATGTAGCAGTCGCGGCCGGTGCCGTCGTACTTGGCGGGATACGCCACCAGGGCGTAACCCAGCGTCATGTGGCCGGCGCTATCAAGGTACGAGCGCGCGCCGCCCGGCGCGTGCGGCCCCTGGCCCGTGAGCACCTTAAAGCAGTAGCCGGCCTTGGGCGTTGGGCGCGCGCTGGGAGGGCCTTCCGCGGCGGCGAAGGATCTGTCAACGAGCGCCATGTCACCGGCGCCCGGCGTCTTCTCCAAAAGGCTGTTCTTCCCCTTGAGGCTCTGCGCATATTCCAGCACGCCGTCGGCGTTGTAATCGGTGCGGTGGTAAATCTCCTCCGCCTCGGCGAACGCCTTGCATGAGGCCGCGGCGGCGGTGTTATTGGCCGCCATGCGCGAGCGCAACAGCCCGGAAAAGATCCCCCCGGAAGCAGCGGCGCCGACCTTGCTGAAGAGGTCGTCGAGCTCCTTCCCGCCCTGCCCGCCGCCGCCGGCATCCTTGCCGCGCGAGAAGAGGTACTCCGACGTTACGGGATTGCCGAAGGCGCTCTTGGTGTCGGGCCTGTCGGGGTTGACGGTTTCGAAGTGGTCGCCGAGTTCGGCCTTGGCGAGGACATCGGGCGGGACCGTAATGTCGCGGGCCTCGCCGGGTGTGGGCTCGGCGGGCGTGTTGTCGGGCTGCGAAACGAGGTTATCCAGAAGCAGTTCATCAGCGCTGTTGACGTTGAGCTTTCCGTCATTGGCCTTTAGGCGCGCCGGCGGGCGGATAGAGTGTTCGCGTGCTTGCTCGAGGCTCTTCTCTGTTTCTTCCTGCACGACCGCCTGTTGCTGCTTGAGGACGACGCCCTTGAGCTTCTTCAGGTCATCGGCGTGACGGCGGACTTCGCGCTGAAGCTCCTCGTTCTCGGGCTCGTTCTTCAGCGTGGCCAACTCAGTTGCGCTCTTTAGGTCGGCGTCGCGCTCCTTGGCGACAAGCTCCGCTTGTTTCCTGATGGCGACATCCTTCGCCGCGATGGCGACGTGCACGCGCTCGCTGCTTTCCGCGCGCCCGTCGCTGACTCTGATCATCCCGTCCATGTCGCGCGTGAGATCGCCCCGCGCGGGGACGGCGATGGCGCCGGCATCCTCGCCACTCCTGCCGTAGATGTCCTCATCCGTGAGAGCCGCGTCCGCGGGGGGCGGCGGCGGCGGTGGGGTGGCGACCGCCTTTCCCTGGTCCTGGGCATCGTCGAGCTTGCTGAGGAGGCTCTTTAGGTCCGGCTGCCGGGCGGCTTCTGCGGCTTGCCGCGCCTTTCCGGCCAGTTCCCTCAGTTGCTCTTTGCGCCCCTCGTCGGTCTTTTTCTCGGCGTCGAACGGCACCGTGCCGGCCGCTATAGCGATGTTCCCATCATGCCGCGCAGGCAGAACCTTGTTGTCGAGCACCTCGGGAAGTTCGACCGCCGTTGCGGGGGTTTCGGCGGGCGCGGATTCTTCCTTCGCCGGGATACCACCGCCTCGCTTGACCACGAGCTTCCTGCCGCCGCCGGAACGTGAGTCGAACTTGCCAGTGGCCTCCCCTTCCCCGGCCCGTTCCTTGGTAACTACTTTGGACACATCGGCCCCGCTATCCGTGCCGCCGTCGGAAGGGACCCACGCAGACGAAACCTCGGGCGCTGGCGCGGGCGTGGCACCACCCGTAGGGAACAGGCCGGCGTTCGGCTTGGCGGGCGCAGCGGGCGCCGGT
>JAPLOD010001011.1 GCA_026692735.1 Planctomycetota bacterium
GGGCTGTTCGCGAAGAAGCAGCACGCGCTGTTCCTCGGCCGCGGGCCGCATTACCCGATCGCGCTCGAAGGCGCGCTGAAGCTCAAGGAAATCTCGTACATCCACGCGGAGGGCTACGATGCGGCCGAGATGAAACACGGCCCCATCGCGTTGATTGACGATAAGATGCCGGTCGTCTTCCTCGCGCTGCAGGGCCGCCGCTATGCCAAGATCATGAGCAACATCCAGGAGGTAAAGGCGCGGGGCGGGCGCGTCATTGCCATCGCGAGCCACGACGACACCACGATCCGCGGCAGCGTGGACGACGTCCTTTGGATTCACGACGACCACAGCATCATGAACTCCGTGGTCTGCGCCGTCCCGCTCCAGCTCTTCGCCTACCACATCGCCGTGGCTCGCGGGTGCGACGTGGACAAGCCGCGCAACCTCGCCAAGAGCGTCACGGTCGAGTAGGCGCTGCCTTTGCGTCACGGCAGCGGCGGAGTACAATAGCGCCACAGACAGCAACGAGCGGGGGCATTCGGGGGGCCGGTACACAGTGTCGGCACTGGGGCTGAAAGAATACCTCGTCCGCCTGAACAAGGTGGTGAAAGAATATGCGTCCGGGCCGTCGCCCGTCCAGGCGGTGCGGCAGGCTTCGTTGACGCTCGAGCCCGGCGAGTTCGTGCTCCTCCAGGGGCCGTCAGGCAGCGGCAAGACCACGCTCCTTTCGATCATGGGCTGCCTCATGAAGCCCACCTCGGGCCGCGTGTACGTCTGCGGCAACGATGTCACCGACATGGGCGAGGACACGCTGCCGCCGTTGCGCCTGCGCCACATCGGCTTCGTCTTCCAGACGTTCAACCTCTTCCCCGCGCTCACCGCGTTCCAGAACGTGGCCCTGGCGCTGCAGCTCAAAGGCTACGGCTGGCGTGAACGCCGCCGGGAAACCCGCCGCCTGCTCGAACGCGTCGGCCTCGGATCCTGCATGGACCGCAAGCCGAGCGACCTCTCCGGCGGACAGCGGCAGCGCGTGTGCATCGCGCGTGCGCTGACCGGCGACGCCGACATCATCCTGGCCGATGAGCCGACCGCGGCGCTCGACACTGCCACGGCGCTCGAGATCATGGGACTGCTGAAGGAGCAGACCCGCAAGGACGACAAAGCCGCCTTCGTCGTGACGCACGACCTGCGCCTCGAACGCTTCGCCACCCGAGTGGACCATATCACCGACGGCGTGCTGACGGTCGGCGAGCCCGTGCGCACCGGCGCCACGAGCCAGCCCGCTGCCTCGCCGGCCGTGCCCGCGCCCGCGGCGGGCCGAAGACTTCATTGAGCACGATCGCCTGGCGCGCCATGTCCCGCTTGGCGGAGCCCTGTGCGGTGCGAATGGCCACCAGCATGCCTGCCGCCGTGGACACCCCGGCCTTGGCCACGGCCTGAGCTACGGCAGCGGCGGCGGCTGTCGAAGACAGCGACTCCGTGGGCGCCGCCGTCTCGGCGCGTGCCGTGTCCGCCGGCCCCAGGGAGATCTCCGGCTCGCGTGCAGGCACCGCTGGTGGCGGAACGTAGGGAGCAGCTCGGCGAGGCGGCGGCGCTTGTGGCGCGGGCTTGAACCGCGCTGGGCCCTGCTCCGGCGTCGGCGCAGTAGGCGGCAGAGGCGGTGGAGGCGGCGCGGCGTGATCCCCCGGCCTGCTACCGGTCAGGTCTTCCGCGGTTGCCAGAGAGGAGCGCACGGGGCGCTGTTCGACGGGCGCGGCCGGGCGCTTTTCCGCGGCGGGCCGCCCGCGAGGACGTGTCGCGGCCCCGGCCTGGCCGCCCGGCTGTTTTTGAGCCGCGGCCTGGCGTACCTCTTCCAGTATCTGCTCCAGCGTTTTCGGGCTTGCGCCGCCCCGTTGCTCGTCGCCATAGGCGTACGGCCCGCGCTGCCGTCTGGGGGGCGGGCCGGCGCGCGGCGCGCGGCCGACGTCAGCGGGCTTCTCGGGATCGCCGAACAGCGCCCGGAACAGCCAGACTATGATCTCAATCAGCGCTTCCATCGGACCGCTTCCCTAACCGCCAAGGCGCCAGGCACAGAGCACTGTGAACTGTTGCCACCTCCCTGTCACACCAGACTCCGCCCCAGTTCAATCGAAACTCGCAAATCAAAAATCGAAAATCCCACTACACGTTGCTCGCCTTCCCGCCGCCGATCTGCTCGCGCATCTGCGTGTCGGCCTGGACGTTCCTCATGTTGTAGTAGTCCATGACGCCCATGTGCCCCGACTCCAGCGCCTTGGCCAGAGCCCTGGGCACTTCCGCCTCGGCCAGCACCACCTTGGCGCGGTTCTCTTCCACCAAGGCCCTCATTTCCTGTTCCTGCGCGCGAGCCATGGCGGCGCGCTTCTCGGCGTCGGCGCGAGCCATGCGCATGTCCGCCTCGGCCTGGTCGGCGCGCAGCTTGGCGCCGATGTTCTCGCCCACGTCCACGTCGGCGATGTCAATGGAGATGATCTCGAACGCCGTTTGAGCGTCCAGGCCGCGGGCGAGCACCGTCTTCGAAATGCGGACCGGCGACTCCAGCACCTCGTGATGGGTTGCCGTCGAGCCGATGGCGGTGACGATGCCTTCGCCGACGCGGGCGATGATGGTCTCCTCGGTGGCGCCGCCGACCAGGCGGTCAATGTTCGTGCGCACCGTCACGCGGGCCTTCACGCAAAGCTGGATGCCGTTCTTCGCCACGCCGTCCACGGTATTGCGTCCCTTGGCCGGGTTGGGGCAGTCAATGACCTTGGGGTTGACGGAGGTATGCACGGCTTCGCGGATGTCGCGCCCGGCCAGGTCAATCGCGCAGGCCCGGTCGAACGACAGCTCGATGCCGGCCTTGTTCGCCGCGATGAGCGCCTGCACCACGGGGATGACGTTGCCGCCGGCCAGTGCGTGCGCCTCCAGGCGATCAGAGCTGATGTCGAGGCCGGCCTTCTTGGACATGATGCGCGCCAGCGTAATCATGGCCGGGTTGACGCGGCGCAGGCTCATGCCCACCAGGTTGAACGGCCCGATCGGCGCGCCCGACAACTGCGCCTGGATCCACAGGCTGCCGAACTTCCACACGAAGCCCGCAATGACCAGCAGGAAGACGCCGCCGAGCAGCAGCAGGAGCACGACGAGCGTCTGCGTCTCCTGCCCCGCTGCCAGAACTGGAACTGGCACATGGAAGTTATTCATAAGTCCTCCGTGGTTGGAAAAGGGGGACAAGCATTCTCCCCGACGGACAAACATCCTACAACACTCGCGCCGTAATCAAAGCTCGACATACTCGCCGGGCTTCAAGACGGTGCACTTCTTGCCCTGTTTCTCGATCTTGTACGCGAACGCCGTGACGTCCGCCTTGATCAGGTCCCACGTATTGTAGTGCATGGGTATGCAGCGCTCCGCGTTCAGAAACTCGTTCGCGCGCGCGGCGTCCTCGACGCCCATGGTGTAGTTGTCGCCGATCGGCAGGCAGGCAATGTTGATGGGCGTCTTCTCGCCCAGCAGCTTCATGTCCGAGTACAGCGCCGTGTCGCCCGCGTGGTAGATGACCTTCTTGGCGAACTGGAACAGGAACCCGACTGGCGTGTTCGCCGGCACCGCCGGACCTTCGGCTTCCGCCGGCCCGCCGCAGCCGTGGAAAGCGATTGTCATCTTCAACCGGCCGAACGGGAACGCATAGCTGCCGCCCACGGACATCGGGTGCACCTTGACGCCCTGCGCCTCCAGGTAGTTCGCCAGCTCCCACGTGGCCACGACGGTGCTCTTGTGCCGCTTGGCCAGAGAGACCGTGTCGCCAAGGTGGTCCGCGTGGCCGTGCGTCACCAGGATGAAATCGCAGGCCTTGATCTCACCCGGTTTTATGGGCGCCACCGGATTGCCCGTCAGGAACGGGTCAATCAGCAGCGTGTGTTTCTGGTCCGAGAGCTGTATCGCAGCATGGCCGTAGTACGTCAGCCGGAGCATCGCACGATTCCTCCCTGTGTGAGCGCGGAACCACCATTATTCGCCGGCCGCGCGCTTTTGCAACCAAAAGCCCGTCGTGCCATCGTCCGCGGCGCTCTCTGTGTGCTTGGCATTCCTCCGCAGAGTGGTAAACACACTGCCGAAGGACAGGCACCAGAGCTCACGGAGTACGGTGGCCTTCAGGCAACGCGGATCGCCGTGGCAGCCGAACGCGCCGTCCGCACATGAGAGGCGCAGGACCTATGAGAATCGGGATCGTTGACCTGGACACTTCGCACCCGCAGAATTGGATCCCCATCGAAAGGGGACTGGGCCACGAAGTGGCCGGTGTCTTCGACGGCGGGTCGGTGCACCCCGCAGCGTACGTCAAGGACTTCGCCGTGAAGTACGCGATACCGCGCGTCTACGATTCGCTGGAGGAGATGGCGACGGAGGTTGATTGCGCCATCATCCACGGCTGCGACTGGGACACTCATGTTGACAAGGCGCGGCCGTTTGTCGCCGCACGCAAATCCGTGCTGGTTGACAAGCCCCTGGCAGGGAATCTGAACGACGTGCGGCAGTTGCTGCAGTGGGCTTCAGCAGGCGCGCGGATCACGGGCGGCTCCTCCCTGCGCTTCTGCGCGGAGACGCGAGACTGGCTGGCTCAAAGCCTCGCGCAGCGCGGCCAGCCCCGCACGGTGCTGTGCGGTTGTGCCGTGGACGAGTTCAACTACGGCATCCATGCCTATGCAATGCTCGCCGGGCTGATGGGCACGGGCGCCGTGAGCGTGCGCCACTTGGGCGGCGGAGCACAGCGCCGGGTGCAGATCGTCTGGCCCGATGGCCGAATGGGTCTGGTGGTGACCGGCGCCGCGGCGGAGTGGCTGCCGTTCTACGCCACTATCGTGACGGAACGCACCATCGCGCAATTCCAGGTTGACAGCGGCAAGCTCTACCGCGCGCTGCTGGAGGCGGTCTTGCCGTATCTGGCCGGCGAGACTGACAAGCCGCCGGCGCCGATGCCGGAGCTGGTCGAGCCGGAACTGTGGGCACTGGCCGCGCGCAAGTCGTGGCTTAACGGGGACCGCGAGGTATTGCTGTCGGAGCTGACGGAAGCGGACGGGGGCTACGACGCCAAAGCCTTTGCCAATGAATACCGGAAGAGCAAGTACCCCTGAGTTCCAGGAAGGGATGTGCGTCCGCATGCGAGACGAAACTGCGGGGCCTCCACCCGGCGACCCGAACCTGACCATGCTCCGTCCCACGCTGGACGGCGTGCCTGACCTGCCGTTCCCTGCCGGATACCGCGTTCGCGCGATGAAGCCGGGCGATGCGAGTCTGTGGACGGACATCTGGCGCGACGCCGACCCCGACCAGAACGTCGCCGACGACCTGTTCAGCCGGGAGTTCGGTTCGGATTGGAGGATCATCGGCGCGCGCTGTTTCCTGGTCGTGGACTCGAAGGAGCGC
>JAPLOD010001012.1 GCA_026692735.1 Planctomycetota bacterium
CGCGCCGGCGCGGTCGCTGCGCACGGCGCGGTTCTACGCGATTTTCCTCGCGGCGGACGTTGGCGGATATGACAGCCTGGCGCCGAAGGGGGCGGCGTATGCGCTGATCATCGGCGCCTGCGGGGTCGCGGCGCTGGGCATGGTGGAGATGCTGCGGCGCGGGAAGCGCCTGGTCCCGGTCTGCTTTGTGGTGTACCTGTTGTTCTTCGTGGTGGTCACGTGGGTTGACCGGCGCTACTACCTGCCCGTCCTGCCGCTGTGGCTGTGTCTGCTGTGGGTGGGTGCGGCACGGATTTTCGGCTGGGCACGGACCCAGGGCAAGTGGGTGACGGCGCTCGTGGTATCCGCGCTGGGCATCTTCCCCATGGTCGGCGTCTTCGGCACGCTCCTGCTCTTCGGGAGACGGGAGATCGAGGCTACGACGGGGGTGGAGTGGGCAGCGGCGGCGCTCCTCCTGATCGGCCTGGTCGTGTACCTGACTCGGACAACGCCGGAGCCTGCCCCGGAACAACAGCCAGCGCCGCCGGGAAGGCTCTCGCAGGACCCGCTGTGGCTGGTCCTGGCCGGCGCATTCCTGCTGTTGGCGACCTGCCGGGGCGTTTCAGAGAATGTCGTGCGCGAGCGGCGGACCGGGCCGGCGCCCGCGGGGACGGGCTGGGCGGACCTCTATGACGCGGCCTGCTGGTTGAAACAGAATGCTCAGCCCGGCGAAGCGGTGGTCAGCGACCGCATGGCGCTGGTCTGGTTCTGGTCAGGACTGCAGGGAGTGCCCATACCGCGCACCCGGGACCTCACCGAGGTGGCGCAGAGAGTGCAACCGGCGCAGTGGTTCATCCTTGATGACCTGCGAGAGGACAGGATGGCCCAACGGTACCTCAAGCCCTACGTGGCCAAGACGCGAGGGGCCTGGGAGGCACGCTGGCACCAGGGGGAGACGTGGGTTCTGCGGCGGAAGAACGCGGCGCCGCCGCCCTAAAGAGGAGCGTCAGCGCAGGACGCCGACGAGGTGCAGGAAACGGATGGCAGTCCATACAACCAGAGTGAACGCCACAACGAAGTACCACGGGAAGAAAGAGAGGCGCCACGCTTTGATTCCGGCCCAGAGAAGCAGCACGATGGCTGAGGTGCCGGACATCACGGCAAAGACAAACAGGTCTAGCGAGGGCATCCCGGCCAGAACATTGCCTGCGACGAGGAGCGCGACAGCGACAGCCCCTATGAGCCGGAAATCGCGCTCAGCCTGAGTGAGGGTCCTCGCAGGGGCCTGCGTGCTCGCAGCCGGCTCGATCCCCGCCCGTCGCAGGTAGGCGGTATGGATTCGCTTAGGCAGGCTGCGCCGGTCGAGGATCGCCATGACACCGCCGAGAACAATCGCCCACGCAACCGCCGCCTCGAACGCGCGCGCCAGTTGTTCCCCTTGAGCCACAAGGTCCCAAAGCACCGACAGCACGAACCAGGCCGAGGCATACACGAACGCCCGCGCGGCCACAAAATGCCATGGTCCCTCGCGCAATTGTCGCTCAAGTTTCTCGACATCGTCATCCATGGCGCAGTTCCATGGCCGTGCCTGGAACGTCAGCGCGCGGGCGGCGGCCCATCCAGCGCCGGGAACTTGAACAGCTCCGATGGCGTGTGCTGTTCGCGCATGATCTGTTCCATCGCCGCCACGACATCGGGATGAGCGGCGGAGACGTCGTTCTTCTCGCCGATGTCGTCCTTCAGGTTGTACAGCTCGATGCCCATGCGCGGCTGGCCGCCCTTCGCGGGGAGCAGCTTCTGGCGGATGCCCTTCCAGTCACCGAGGCGCACGAACTGCTGGCCGCCGTAGCCGGGGAATTCGCGATACAGGAACGGCCGCGGCTCCTGCTGCCGGCCCAGCAGCGTGGGCGCGAAGCTTATGCCATCGGTGCCCTTGGGAATCGCATCGGCTGAGCCGGCCAGGTCGAGCAGCGTCGGCAGCCAGTCTTCAAAGCCGGTGACGCGGTCGCACACGCCCGTGGCGATGCGGCCTTTCCAGCGGATGAGCATCGGGACGCGGACGCCGCCATCGTAGAGCGAGCCCTTCAGGCCGCGCAACGGCCCGGCGGACTCAAAGAAGCCGGAGTCCGTCCCGCCGGTGCCATCGTAGGTCGGGCCGTTGTCGGAAGTGAAGACGACGATGGTGTCGTCATCCAGGCCGAGTTCCGCGACCAGCGCCATGATGCGGCCCACGTCGCGGTCCAGGCGCGTGATCATGGCCGCGTAGGCCGCGCGGGGCGTGAGATGCGGGAGATAGCCTTTGCCGCCGGGATAGGGCGGGTCGGGCCACTTGCCGAGGTACTCGGCGAGCGAATCGTCCGGGACCTGCAGCGCCAGGTGCGGGATGGTGGTGGTCAGCCAGAGGAAGAACGGCTTGTCCTTGTTGTCGCGGACAAAGCGCAGGGCCTGCTCGGCCATCAGGTCCGGCGCGTACTGCTTGCCCTTGTACGGCTCATAGCTGGCGGGCGCTTTGGGATCGGCATCCGGCGGCAGCTTCTGGTTCGGCGCGATCTTGGGATTGTTCAGCTCGACGCGGCGGTCGTTGTCCCACAGATACGCGGGGTAGTAGTTGTGCGCGTGGCGCTGGCAGTTGTAGCCGAAAAAGCGGTCGAAGCCCTGCTTCAGCGGGTCGCCCTCCGAGCCCGGCGGGCCGAGGCCCCATTTGCCGATCACGGCGGTGGCGTAGCCCTGCTGCTTGAACAGCCTGGCCAGCGTGACCGTGCCGGCGGGCAAGGGCGGCTGTCCTTCCGGCTGGACCTCCTTGTTGTCGCGAATCCACGCGTGGCCGGGGTGCTTGCCGGTCAGCAGCACGCAGCGCGAAGGGGCGCACACGGCGTTGCCCGAGTAGTGCTGCGTGAAACGCAGGCCTTCGCCGGCGAGCCGATCCAGGTTCGGCGTGCGGATCTTCTTCTGTCCATAGCAGCCGAGCTCGCCATAACCGAGGTCGTCGGCGAGGACGAAGATGACGTTCGGCTTGCGGCCGGCGGCGGCCATGACGGGGGCCTCGGCCGCGAACAGGCAGACCGCAGCCAGCAGGCAGATGAAGCGTGAGCGGCACATGCCGGGCGTTATACAGGCGCCGACCCGGCGCCGCAAGCCGGGCCTTTGTGTGACAAGGCGTTGGACTTTCGCAGCAGGCGCTGCAAGATCATGGACCGCGAAGGGAAGCGCCAAGGAGACACTTATGCCCGCCACCAACGCCCGGCCCACGGTCCAGCACGCGAAGAAGTTCGTCTTCATCGGGGCGAGCTACAAGTTCAACCACCGGGTAGTGCGGGATTTCCTGCTCACCCGGCGCTTCAACGGCTCGACGTTCACCATCGTTGATATCAGCCCCGTGCCGCTGAAGCTGGTCACGGACCTGACGCGGCGCATGGTCAAACAATCGGGGCAGAACGTCAGGATCGAAGGCACACTGGACCTCGACGAAGCGCTGACCGGCGCCGATTTCGTCTTCCCGACGTTTTCCGTGGGCGGCGACAAGGCGTGGGTGAAGGACGCGGCCATCGCGTACAAGTACGCCATCGTCTCACCCGTGGCCGACACCATCGGCCCGGCGGGCATGATCCGGAGCCTGCGGGAGGTGCCGGTGGCGGTGGACATCGCCCAGCGCCTGCACAGGCACTCGCCCAGAGGCCGCATCGTCAACTTCACCAACCCGATGTCGGTGATCACCGCGGCCATGGCGCGCCATTCCCGGGTGCACGGTATCGTCGGGCTGTGCCATGCGATCGTGGGGTGCCGCGATTTTCTGGCGAAACTGTACCGCGTCGAGCCGGCGCACATGGAAGTGATGGCGGCGGGAGTGAACCACCTGACATGGGTGATGCAGGTCCTGATTGACGGGCACGACCAGACCGACCAACTCGACGCGCTGCTGGGCGGCGCCGCCGACGCCAAAGGGAAGGTCGCCGACTTTGAGGTGCAGCACTTCCGCTACAGCCTGGAGCTGTGGCGGCACTACGGCTTCCTTCCCGTGTCGGGCGACCACCACGCGTGCGAGTTCTTCGCGCAGTTCACGCGGCGGGGGTCGCGCGAGGTCAAGCGTTTGGGGGCGAAGCCGCTGAGCGGCGTCATCGAGGGCCGCGGGAAGCTCAAAGCCATCCTCGTAGACTGGGCGTACCGGCCGGAGCCGGTGCCGGACATGGAGAAGTGGTCGGGGGAAGACGCACATTCCGTGGTGCTGGCCATGCTGGACGGCGACAACTCGCGCCACACCGTGAACATGTCGCACGACGGCGCGCTGGGCCGCGGGATTGCGCCGGGCGCGCTGGTCGAATGCGTGGCGAGCGTGGACCGGCGCGGGCCGCGGGGTGTGTCGCTGGGCGACCTGCCGCCGGTGCCCAGGGCGATCACGCAGCGGCTCAATGCCGTTCACGACCTGACGGTCGAAGCGGCCGTGGAGGGCGACCGGAAGAAGGCGATCCAGGGCCTGCTGCTGGATCCGAGCGTGGCGGAGTTCGAGTGTGTGCCCCGGATGGTGGACGAGTACCTGAAGGAGTACAGAAAGCACCTGCCCAGGTTCTGGCGCTGAACGAGTGCGGACAGCCAGCAAGGCGTTGGTGGCATGGGCCGCTACCGTGCCTGCCGAGGCGGGCCCCGGTTTCGCGTCGGCGGCGGCTTGGCTTGCGGCCGGTTCCGACTCCGCGGCGGCGGGTTCACCTTCCGCAGCGGGCGGTTCAGTGCCCCCGGGCTTGACGTTCGGCATCAGGCAACTCTCGATGCTCAGCCAGGCTTTGGCGCCGAGGAGGTTAAGCGTCTGGAGCACGTGGCGCGACGCCAGGACCCGCAACAGGGTGCCTTTCTCGTTGGTCTCCTGTCCGGCCGAGATCAAGGCCTTGGCGCCCGTCGGCGCAAGCCAGCGCACATTGGACATGTCCACGACGCGGTTGGCGGCAGGCGTGGCCTTGGTGTACTTCTCCAGCGCCTGCGCAAAATCCTGATCCGACGAGCGGTCCAGGCTGCCGGTCACGAATAACACGCCGCTGACAATCTCGAACGAGGCCGCCATAAGATCAACCCTTCGCTTGTGCCCGTCTCAAGGGGCTGGTTCTCCGAGCATTAAAGCCAAGACCGGCTCCAAAGGCAACGTTGTTTCCGCCGCCGCCGGCTGAAAACGGCCCGCACAGCAGCATCAGGGCGGCAGCACGGGCATCTGGAAATGCGCCTCCAGGTTGTACGGCGACTGCGCACCGAGCCACTTGTTGAACAAGCGCGTCCATGCGCCGCTGTTCCAGAGTTCCGTGAGAAACTCATCCACGCGCACCCGGAACTGCGAATCGTTCTGCGGCAGCCCGATCACGTAGGGCTCGACGGAGAAACCCTCGCCGGCAATGCGGTACTGAGCGGGTTCGGCCGCGGCGAGGCGCGTGGCCTGCAACTGCAAACTGTCGCTGGTCATGGCATCGGCGGTGTCGGCGCGCAGTTTCTCAAAGGCTTCGAACAGGGACTGCACCGGCACAGTCTGAGCGTCGGGCGCGACGACCTTGACGTTGTCAATGCTTGTCGTGCCGGCGATGGCGGCGACCTTCTTGCCGGCGAGGTCGCGGTACGACTGGATGGGCGAGCCGGCCTTGACCAGGAGTCCCTGCTGGTCCTGGAAATAGGGCAGCGAGAAGTCAATCTCCCGCGCGCGGCGGCGCGTGGCGGTGAGCGTGGCGATGACAACGTCCACGTCGCCGCGCTT
>JAPLOD010001013.1 GCA_026692735.1 Planctomycetota bacterium
CGGCGGCAGGCGCGGCTTGCGCCGGGGCGGCTGCAGGCGCGGCTTCCGCCCGAACGGCTGCAGGCGCGGCTTGCGCCGGCACGGCGGCAGGCGCGGCTTGCGCCGGGGCGGCGGCTTCGGGCGTGGGCGCCTTCTTGGGGCGCAGGCGGATGGCCTCGGCGTAGAGCTTGCGCTGTGCGCGCTTCAGGCGCTTGAGAGCCTGGCGAAACTTCGCGTCGAGCTTGTTGAGCTTGCCGTCCTTGATGGCCGCGGCCTTGCACGTGGCCAGCCGGGCTATGCATTCCTCGATAAGCTTCTTGATCGCAATGACCGTCGGTGCGTTTTCAGGAGGCTTGGGTTTGGCTTTCTTTTCCCTCGGTTTTGCCATGGGCTTCTGACCACCTCTCCTCGTTCCCTTCCGGTACGAACACAGGGCCATAGACGCTAAAGGGTTGCGTGCAAAAGTACAACGACAAAGTCAGGCTTACCGCTTCACGCGCTCCAGCTTGCGGATGACATGGTTTCCCTGGTCACCGACGAAGATCGTGCCCTTGGCGTCGGCAATGATGCTCCCGACGCTGTTCAGCGCGGCCTGCGTGGCCGGACCGCCATCGCCGGGTTCTCCGTCCCGGCCGGTGCCGGCGGCGACACTGAGGATGCCGGTCGCGGCGTCAATCTTGAAGACACGGTTGTTGTGGGCGACAAAGAAGACGTTGCCTTGCGGATCGGCCGTCAGAAGAGACGGCTCCCCTATCCGCGCCGCCTTGGCCGGCCCGCCCAGGCCCTTGAAGCCGCCCTCGCCGGTCCCGGCGATAGTCTCGATCGTGGCGCTGCGAGCGTCCACGCGGCGAACACGGCCGTTGCCCGTGTCGGCGATGAGGAGATTGCCTTGGGGGTCCACGGCAATGCCGCGGGGCCAACGCAGGGCCGCTTCGGTGGCCGGGCCGCCGTCGCCCGAATACCCTTGCTTGCCGGTCCCGGCAGCCGTGTTGATGATCCCGGTCGCCATGTCCACCTTGCGCACGCGCGCGGGTTCGCTGTCAAGGAGATAGAGATTGCCCCGCGCGTCCGTGCACAACTGGGTGCCCGAGCGGACCTCGGCGGTTCTCGCCGGGCCGCCATCGCCCGTGCGCTCACCGCCCAGAGCGCCGACGACGTCCTTGATGATGCCTTTCCCGTCCGCTCTGCGGACGAAGCCGGCGTCGGCGATGTACAGGATGCCTTGGCGGTCCACGGCCACGGAGGACGGGAAGTTGAGTCCCGCCTTGGCCGCCGGGCTGCCCTCTTGAGCCACCCCCTGCTCGCCTGTGCCGGCGACCGCGCTCACGGTTGCCGTGACGGGGCTGAACTTGCAGACGCGGTGGCTGTTGGTCTCCGCAAAGTAGAAGTTGCCGTCGGCATCCAACGCGAGCGGGCTTCGTTTGCCGCCCAGGAAGAACGGCCCGGCCGCCGGCGTAACGCTGGAGATGACGTACTCCGCCTCTTCGGCAGCCGGACTCTCTTCTTCCTCGGCCGGCGCCGGAAGCCCCGCCTCGGCCGCCTCCTCGGCTTTCACTTTGTGGCGCATCCAAGCGAAGCCCAGAACAATGGGCAGGAACAGCAACAGGACGAAGTTGGACCAGTCCTTGCCGCGGAACTCGCTCATCGCTACATGGATCAGCGTGAACTCGCCGGAGAGCAGCCACGCGAGGGCCTGGCCGTACATAATCAGCCCGAACGCCCCAATGGGAAAGGCGCTCACCGGCGCGGCCAGCAGCAGAACCAGAGAGAGCCAGAATACGAACGCGGCCGCCAGGGAGACCACGACCGCCGCCACGACAATGCGGAGCCTGAACAGCCCCGGCAGCGTGTCAGCCAGCCAGTTCAGCAGCCGCCCGAACCTCGTGGGCGCCGCGTCTCCGTCCGCGGAGGCGCCGCCCCCGGTCTGCTCGCCGGTGACAAGGTTGACGCCGCATCTGACGCAAATCACCGTGTCGGCGGGATAGGACGCGTTGCACTTCCAGCACCGGCGGGCTTCAGCCATAAGCAGGTTCCAGGCCGCAGAGCACAGGCTACAGTCGTGAGCAGGGCTTTTCAATTCTCGTCTTCTTTCATAGGTGAAATGCCGATTCTTAACCTCAAGGAGGTTGAGAATCATGAGCGCACATGCTTCAGCGGCGGCAGTTCCGTCCTTGTACGAACTCTTCATGGGCTTGGCCGATCCG
>JAPLOD010001014.1 GCA_026692735.1 Planctomycetota bacterium
CCTCGGTCCGCTGGCCCGAAAAGCGCCGTGAAAGGGCGGCAGGTTCCCGCGGGTGAGGAAAAAGGAGCAGCCGATGATGCACAAGCACGCGCTGACGATGGTAGCCATTCTCTGGGGTGGTGTGGCCAGCCTCGCCCATGCCGCCACGGCCCCGGACCTCAAAGAGTGGAAGACCGAAGGCGACGTCACTCTCGATCCCGGCCGCTCGCACGTGGAGAACATTCCGTCAATCAAAGTCGGCCCCGGCGGCAAAGCCATCAAGCCACTGCGAGACCAGGACGGTTCCGGGCGCGTGACCCTCTGGATCTACGACGACAAGACCGCCCCCGCCGATCCGAAGACCAAGCGCGCCGGCCCCTGCTGGGGTGTCATTCAGACCAACGGCACGCCGCTCATCGTTGGCGTGCTCTACGCCCCGTACCTAAGCGGCGAGGCTGGTTATTCCGTTTCCGACACCGACCAGCAGCCTTACAATCAGGTTCAATGGCTGAGCGTCACGCGCGACGTGGCCGGGTGGAGGAAGTGGGACTTCGTCTTCGATCCCGAGAAAGGCGCGACGATTCTGGTCAACGACAGACCGATCAAGAACTTCGATTGGAATAAGACCAAAGTCAGCGGGTTCTCGGGCGTTGTGATCTATGGCGACGAAGCCAAAGGCAAAGCGCAGCAGGCGATCTGGGTCGCTGATGTTCAAGCCGAACTGGGCGGACCGATGAAGGTCAAGCCCACGCCGGCGCCTCACCCGGACGCCGGCCCGGACAAGCCGGCCAGTTCCAGCCTGCGCATCGAAACGTTTGATTACTCCGGCCAGCCCGTCGCTGGCGCGTCGTTCAAGGTGACTGCGAATCCGATGCCGCTCCTGGGGTACGCGGCCAAGGGCGGCGCACCGCAGGCCGCGCAACCTATTGCGCGGGTAACGGACACGAATGGCCACGCCATTCTGGATCAGCTCCAGCCGGGCCCCGTCAGTTTCGAATTTGTGTGGCAGGACTGGATGCCTGACCGTTGGGGCATGCAGACCTCCGCTTCGCTGTACCTGAAGCCTGGCGAGAACCGCTGGCAGTTCGTCCTCTACAAAGGCGGCTCGCTGACGGGCACGGTGGTTTCGGCAGCCGACGGCAAGCCGCTGAAAGGCGCCTGGATTTACGTTTGCTCGGATGATGGACGCGATTACAGCGGCTTGAATGAGGATCTGCTGTGGGAGCGTGGCCGTCAGGAGGCGGCCTTCACTGATCCGCAAGGGCAGTTCACGGTGGAGAACCTGTACGAAGGCCGTTACCTGGTCTGGGCCTGGCATGAGGGAGCCATGGAACTGGGCGGGTCCGTGCAGGTAACGCAGGGCGCGCGCGCGAGCTTGCCGGAACCGCTGCGGTTGCGCCCACTCGACGATCCCTCCCTTGGCGCCATCAAGCTCCAACTCCTGGACGAGAACGGCAAACCGCTGAGGTACGCGGAAGCCCAGACTACCCTTCTGCGCCTGGCGCGCGGCCCCGGCGCTGCGGCGGAACTCGCGGCGATGGAAGCGCGGTTTGAAGCGTCCCGCACCCGTGGCCTGCTGTGGCGTTCCTGGAGCACACCGGAACCGCTGAAAGTGAAGGAGGGAACACTGGAACTCAAGGGCCTGTGGCCCGGCGTGTACCGCGTGATCGCCCGCGACGACTGGCTCCTTCCGAAAGAAGCCAAAGCCCGCCTGTATGTGTTTGATGGCGTGGAAGTCGCCGCGGGCAAGACCACGGAGGTCACTGGCCAGAAGCCCGCGGCCGCGTGCCGCGTCGCAGGAAACATCACGGCGCCCGCGGAATCGCTCCTGAAAGTCCGGGCGGTGTCTGCCGACGTAGTCGAAGCCGCGGTCGCTCTGCGCAACCCGACACGCTACGAACAGTGGTTCACAAGACCAACCGCGCAGCCCGATTTCGACACGCTGGCGCGCAACGGGAAGTTCGAATTCGAGCGCCTTCCCGCGGGCCGCTACGCTGTCGTGTTCCAGAAGGAACGCCAGCTTCAGGGGATCATCTATGGCGTGGACGTTGGCGACGGCAGGGAACTCACGCTGCCCGAGATAGCACTGCCGCCGCCCGAAGGCCCGCCGCCCCGTGTGAAACGTGTCAGCGGCGTGGTCCTGCTGCCTGACGGCAGGCCCGCCAAGGGCGCATCACTTGATGTATACAGCGAGAACATGTCTTCCGGCGAGCAGCTTAAGGACGGCTCGTTCAAGGTTGAGGAGACAGTAAAGCACGGGCCGCTGCGCGGGCTTGTGGTCACGCTGCCCGGCTACCGTCCCTGCCGCGTAGACCTTATGGCCGACGGTGTGCCGGAGCAGCTTACACTACGGCTGGAAAAACAGCCCGCAGGCAGCGTGGCTGTGACCGTGACCGATCAGGCTGGCCGGCCGCTGCAAGGCGTAGCAGTCGCGCCAGACAGGTCACACCGACTCCCTCGCAGCATTGGCCACAGTGTGCTCACCGATAAGACCGGCCGCGCGGTGCTTAAGGGCCTCGCGTGCGGCAAGCGGCTGATCTACGTCGTAGGCGACGGTTGCTATCTGCCCGCGCCATTGGAGATCGAAGTGAAACAGAACGCGACAGCGGAACTCAAGGCCACTGTTCGCCCGGGTTGGAGCCTGAAAGGCGGCGTTGACGCGCCGCCGGGAACGGACCTGAACAAGGTCATCGTCAGTCTTGCATATCGTGATGAAAAGCCTTACGGGATGGCGGCCACAAGCTGTACCTGGACGGCGGGGGTGGATGCACAGAGGCGCTTTGAGTTCGGCGGCTTGCCGGCGGGCAAGGTGGCGCTTGTCGCCCGTAGCCCTGGCTTCGTATCCGACCCCGACGAGGTCCGGGCCACCGTGGGCGACCGGACGCCGGAGGTCAAGCTGTCGTTGCTGCGGGCGGGAGCGCTGAAAGTGGACCTCGGCCCGAAAAGGCGGGGCTGGCAAGCCTGGCTGTGCGAACTGCGCTATGACGACGTTGCCTACGCCGGAGTGCCAGACCAGACAGTCTGGTACGATACCTGCGCGGACTCGCAGGGGCTGGTCCAAGCGCGTGACGTACCGCCGGGGACCTATGATTTGTTGGTCACGCCAGGCAGTCTGAGAAGATGGAACACGGTCTGGTACGTCTGCCCCCGCGTGACTGTATCCCCCTTGCCCGACGGCGGGCCGGCCTTCGAGAAGCTGCAGCCGCTGAAGCCGCAGGTGGTGGAAGGCACTGGTCGCGTGGCGGGCAGGATTGTGCTGAAGAACATTCCGCAACTCAAAGCAAAACCCGCGTGTGCGGCCTATCTCTACCTGCTCATAGCCGGTGAGCGCGCCATGGCCAGGACCACCTTCAGCGTGCCGGGCGATCTGGATCCAAGGCGCGCGGCTCTGCCGGTCGTTATGGGGCCGCCGCCGCCAGAGTTCCGGCCTGATCCTCCGCCTGGGGCGTTCACCTTTTCCGGCTTTCCCGCGGGCGAGTATCGGCTGTGCCTGGAGTACCAGCTCTACAAGGACTACGCAGAAGGAACGCGCAAAACCGTGCCCGCCGCAGGGCGACCCGCGAGGACGTTCCGCATCGGGGACGGCCAGACGGCGCAGTTGGGCGACATCGAACTGGTCATGCCGCCAGAGATCCTGGACGCCATCCCGCGCGCGCAGCGTGAGGCGGAGGAGAAGGAGAAGGAAAAGGAGCGCAGGAGATTCGGCTCGGAGCGGGGCGACGACGAGGAGCCGGACAAGGGCACGGAGCCAGACAAGGGCGCGGAGCCAGACAAGGGCGCGGAGCCGGCGCCGGCTGGCGAGTTCTGAGGCATGCCATCCAGGTCGCCAGACCGAGCCCGACATGACGGGAAGAAGACCAAGGACGATGGCACTACGGCACACTGGGCGGCACTTTCACCACCGCCCGAGAGACGAAGTCATCGAAGCGGTCGCCCCGATGTTGCGGGTGCAGGGCCAGGCTCGTCCAGGCCCCGGCGCGCCGACGAACAAGTAAGCTCTTTTCGTTGTTTCAGAGGCAACGCCCCGCCCACTTTCGCGCTCTCCTGGCGAACTTTGGCTATGTCAGCGCTGCTGTCCACTTCTTCTCGATTCGCAGCAATTCCCGGCGCTGCGCCTTGGAAACAACACTCCGCTTCGGCAGGGCGCGAAGCTTCGCGATCCGCGCTTCAGCTTCGTCGAGGATGGTTGGGCTGCCCAGCGAAGCCCACTTCGGACGCGGATAGCGATTCAGGACGTGGGGGTAGTAGTACTCCTGCTTGAAATGTGCCAGTGTGTGGGGATGGACCAGATAGTTGGCCTCTTGAGCCAGTCCCTGGATCACGCCAGTTGCCAATGTCTCCGCGTTGACATCAATGCCCTGCTGCGCGCGCCGTAGCGCTCCGGCGATGTCGTTGCCGATCACGGCCATCTGGAGCGACATGCACTTGGTTGACTCCAGGTTGCCGATCCCCCAAACGATGTTGGCGTGGCTGAGTGCGTGGAGCATGCCGGTCAGGACGTTCTCGGCCGCCGCGCCCGCATCGGCCATGATACTTTCCGTCCCCATCCACGCGGCGCTGGGAAGGCCATGGAACGCAGCGATCTCCGCGCCGGCCGCCTGGAGCAACCCGTTCTCCACGCCGCCGGTTCGCATGACGGCAGTCTGCATGTCCATCACGTGGGCAAACCCCATGTTGAACACCAGCGGGCGGCCGGGCTCCAGTGCCTGGCAGATGACCACGCCGCTGAGCGCCTCCGCATTCGCCAGCACAAGTTCTCCGGCCAGGGTCGCCGGGGCTGTCACTCCACCCCCCGGCTCCGAATTCACCATCAGCGGAATGCCGTGGCCCGAGCTTTCGCGGAAGACAGCCGCCGCCAGCTCCGACCACCGCAGGGGACTCACAGCCGTGTAGCCCAGGCTGAGAATAGGCCACTGGCTCAGCCGCTTGCCGTCCAGCAGCACCTCAGCCATTTCGATCATCCCGCCGATCTCGCGCGGGTCGTAGATGCAAGGGCGGAAGTGCTTCAGGCAGTTCTCTGCCAAGAGCCGCAGTCCCGCAAGGCCGCGGACCGCCGCGGGCACGTCGTCCAGACACGTGCCGACCACGCCGTGCACGTGCTCCAGCCCGTCCACGACGTGTACCAGGTCCGCGAAACGTTGCGTGTCAATCGGCGCTACGTCCTTGCCGACTGCCAGATTGATGGCGTTGCCAGTCCAGAAGACGCTTGGTCCGCCCGCCGAGAGGACCGTCTCTTCGCCGCCTGCACTGCGCAGCCTCACTTCCCGCGGGCACGCCGCAAGCGCCCTGTCCACGACGTCCCGCGGCATTCGCACCACGCGCGACGCCACAGCGACCTGGCAACCGCGGTCCTGGAGAAAGCGGACCAGCCAATCATCATCAATTCGCACTCCGGTCTCGCACAAGACACGGAGACTCTCTTCGTTGATCCGCTCAATCTGGGTATTGCTGAGGACCGGCAGGTTGGCC